>DASRSO010000062.1:0-22745 GCA_035656375.1 Cyclobacteriaceae bacterium
GATGGCCGTGAGCACATACTGGTAGGGGTCCAAGGTACCACCCACGTTTATATTGATCTTGCCATCGAGTACGTTTGTGTTGGCCGAGAGCGAGAAGGGTGAAAGCTTAAATGAGTCGGCGAGGAGGTTGTAGCCCGAGGAAATGTTGAACGAGTTAAGGATACTGATCTTGCGATCGACGGTATCCTTCTCGCCGCGCACTTTCATTTCGAGGGTGTTGCCTATGCTGAAACCTACAGCTCCTTGTTTGCCCGACCGCGACGATCCGTATACGAATCCTTCGTGTCGTGATTTTTGAATGACCTGGTTGTCGATCTTGAAGGTTTGGTAGTAACCATATTTCTCTTCGGCGAAGTCGGGCGCAAACGAGTAGCTTACGCTTGGGTTGATCACGTGGCGTAACGCTTTTATTCTTGCCTTCTTGTTCTTGTTCACCCACGTTCCATAAATGCGCGTCATGAAACTTAACGATCCTGAATAGTTAGACACGCGGTTGAAGCCGTTGATGGTGTCTTTTATAACAACGTTCCTGCCGGTAGAGTCGATGCCCCAATTGAGTTTCTCGAAATACCAGAGCTCATCGTAAGAGATCGAGGGGCTGAGCGTAAAGTACTTCAATACCTTGACCGATGTTCCGAGGGGGAAATTATGTCTTACGCCTTTCTTGGCGTTCTTGAAGAAAGTGGGGAGTGTTTGAAAATTGAATGGTGCGATACTGTCGGTAGTCGTGTCGTATTTTTTGATCCTTCCCAGGTTGTTTGTAACGGCGTTTGTACCGGTCGACGTGAGTCTGAAGGCAAGGTTCTGCAACGTGGTGCTTTTCGAATTTTTGAAAGGGTAAATGTTGTTCATGTTGAAGCTCACATCCGGCAATGGCAGGTCCAACTGTTTTGTAAAAAGATCCTGGCTGTGACGAAGGTTAACACCCACGTTGAAGGGTGTTCCGGGGAATGTTTTCGAATAAGAGATCGTTGAGCTCATCTTACGCGTTGTTGCGTCGAGGCGTGAGCTTGTGGCGGTGGAGTTGATAGGCACGTAGTTGTTTGTGGTGAACGACGAGGTAGCGGCGTTTACCGAAGCCGAGAAACGTCCCGTGCCTTTTGTTTGCGGGGAGTGGCTCCAGGTTAGTCTGAAGTCTTTCGAGCGCTGGTTGTCTTCAATGTTTTGTGAAAGCCTGTTGTTGGTGAAGTTGAACGCTACAGTTCCCGAATATCCGTAGCGCTTGCGATAGAGTGAATTGATAGCCAATGCACTAGATCCTTTCGAATAGAGATCCCCCGTGATACCCAGCTTCACATAATCGCTGATATCGAAAAAGTATCCGCCGTTCTTCAAAAAGAAACCACGTGTCTTTTCTTCACCGTACGTTGGCATGAGGATGCCACTCTGACTTTTTCTTGTTTGCGGGAATATTCCGAACGCGAAGCCCAACGGCGTGGGGACGTCCATGAATTCCATATAAAAAGGCCCCGACACGATCTTGTCGCCGGGAATCGCCTTCGATTTTTTCGAGATTATCCGGAAGTGAGGATGGGCAAGATTACAGGTGGTGTATGCGTTATTGATGCTAAACAGTTCGTTCTTGTTGTTCTTGAATACGTGATCGCCATGAATGAAGCCTTCGCCCTGCGTAGTGACCACTTCGGTGATCTTTGCACGCTTGGTCTTGAAGTTATAGATCATGTCTTTCGTCTCGTACAGCGACCCTCCGTCCTTGAAGATTGGGAAGCCGATCCGACGGCCGGTGGAGTCCAGCTTGCCGTTGGCTGTTATCGTCGATGTGTTGTAGTCGATGATGATCTCTTCCGCTTCGAGTTCGATGGTGCCGTACTTGATCTTTGCCTCGCCGTAAAGTTTAATGATCTTGCTCTTCATGTTCGAGTTGATCGAGTCGCGGGCGGAGTAGTAGATCGTGGACTCTATATCTCTCTTCTCAGGTTTCTTGAGCGAGTCGGGCTGATTTTTGAGGGTATCATTTTTGATCAGGAGGGAGTCGGGCTGCAGAGGGGGAACGGTATCGGGCTTGACGGGCAGTTGTCCTGCCGGCGGCCTTACCGGTTTCTCAACCTGTGCATACACCCCGGAGACAGAAACAAATGAAAAAACAACCAAAAAAATGAGACGAGCAGGGAGCTTCACGACTTCTGAATTGATCAGCTGTTTATCATTTAGTGAAAAATTCACAATTTTGCGCAAAGGTATTGCAAATACTTCACACATCGCCAAGCCAGTGAGTTACATAGGGATTAGGACCGTCCCGGTTTTTACGGGGTTCACCCCGATGTTATCGGGGTTGATTACGGTAGCAATAACCTTGCTAAGTTTTTCGTCCCTTGCCCAGAAGGCTGACAACACTTTCACGGTAGTTATCGATGCGGGCCATGGCGGCAAGGATCCGGGCACCCGGGGGGCGTACACGAAGGAGAAAGACATCGCCCTGAAGGTCACTTTGAAGCTTGGGGAGATCATCGAGGAGAACATGAAGGATGTGAAGGTCCTGTACACCCGGAAGAAGGATGTGTTTATCGACCTCGACAAGCGTTCCAAGTTCGCCAACGACAATCACGCCGACGTGTTCATCGTGATCCATGTGAATTCGCTGCCGGAATCAACCCCCGAACAACGAAAGCAGTCGATCATGGGCACGGAAACGTATGTGTTGGGTTTGCACAAAACGGAAGCAAACTTCGAGGTGGCGAGGCGGGAAAACTCGGTAATTTTTTTAGAAGAAAATTACCAGGAAAAATATGAAGGATTCGACCCGAATTCACCTGAGTCGTATTTAATGCTCACGCTTAGCCAGTCAGCAAATCTCGAGAGCAGCCTGTTGCTGGCGGCAAAGATCGAGTCGCAACTAAAGACAAAGGGAGGCCGTAAAAGCAAGGGTGTAAAACAGGCCGGTTTCCAGGTGCTTTGGCAAACAACAATGCCCGGAGTTTATTGTGAGATTGGATATCTTTCCAACACGAAAGAGGAGAAGGAGCTGAACGACCCGAAAGTACAGGAGAATATTGCGTCGGCAATCTATCGCGCTTTGAAAGAATACAAAGCGCAAATGGAATCAATAAATTAGCGTTGTGAAGAATAAAGAATTAAAGGTAGGTCTGTTCGTTGCCCTGGCTCTCGTACTGTTGTACTTCGGTGTCGATTTCCTTAAGGGCAAGGATTTCTTTGAGAGAAGTCATAAGTATTATGCGATCTACGACAATGTCGACCAGCTCCAGAAGGCGAACCCTGTTTTGGTAAACGGTTTTGCCGTCGGCCGCGTGAGCAACATCAGCATCATGCAGAAGAAGCAGAACAAAGTGCTCGTTGAGCTCGACATCGATTCCGATATTGTGCTGGGCGACTCCACTCGTGCCATTCTCGACAGCGAATTCATTGGAGGCAAGTACATCCTGCTCAGTATCGGCAACGTGGTAACTCCAAAAGAACCTAACGATACGATCATCGCCGAAGTAGCGAAGAGCGTTCTTCAAACAATCTCTTCTACTGCCGAACCGGTAGCTGATAACCTCCAGACAACTATCCGAAAGCTCAATACTGTGCTCGACAATCTTTCGTCGAACTCACAGTCGTTGGACACCATCTTCAGGAAGCTAAGGGCAACACCCGAGAAGCTCAACAACACGTTGACCAACTCGAGCGCCAAACTCGATGAACTTACTTTAACAATTAAGACGACAACAGAGCACCTCAATCAAACTTTAGTGGAGCTGAAGCCTACTGTTAAAAACTTCCAGGTCTTCTCGGATTCATTGAAAAGAATTGAGTTGAACAAGACATTGGGCAAGACGCAGGCAACCATGACCAAACTCAACGAGACACTTGCCCAGCTCGGCAAGAAAGACAATACCGCCGGCAGGTTGCTTACGGAAGATTCGTTGTATGTTAACCTTAACAAGTTGTTACAGAGTCTTGACACGCTGGCGGCGAATTTCAATGATAACCCCAGTCATTTCCTTTCACCGTTAGGTAAAAGCAAGAAGAAGATTGAACGGGAGCGCAAGGCTGCTGCTGCCGCTCGCAACAAAAAGTGATGCACGATATTGAGTTCAATAAAAACGAAGACAAATTCCGGCAGCTCACCTCGCAGCTGAAGACCAGGGCAAAGAAAACGATGCTTGGCGGCGGCGAGAAGAAGATCGACGAGCAGCATCAAAAGGGTAAGCTCACGGCCCGCGAACGTATTGAATTCCTTACAGACAAAGATTCCCGTTTTCTTGAAATAGGCCTGTTCGCCGGCGACGGCATGTATGCCGAGCAAGGCGGATGTCCTTCGGGCGGAGTTGTGGCCGGCATCGGCTACGTGAACAACCGGCAGTGCGTGATAGTTGCCAACGACGCGACGGTAAAAGCCGGTGCCTGGTTTCCCATCACAGCAAAGAAGAACCTTCGTGCGCAGGAAGTTGCCATCGAAAACCGTTTGCCTATAATTTACCTGGTCGACAGCGCAGGAGTTTTTCTGCCGATGCAGGACGAGATCTTCCCGGACAAGGAACACTTCGGAAGGCAGTTCAGGAACAACGCGAAAATGTCGGCAATGGGTATTGTGCAGATCGCAGCGATCATGGGCAGTTGCGTAGCCGGTGGGGCCTACCTGCCGATCATGTCCGACGAAGCGATGATCGTAGATAAGACCGGGTCGATATTCCTTGCGGGATCTTACCTGGTGAAGGCTGCGATCGGTGAAGAGATCGACAATGAAACCCTCGGTGGAGCTACAACTCACTGCGAGATATCGGGAGTTACTGACAACAAGTTTCCCGATGATCAGTCTTGCCTTACTTACATCCGCAATCTTTTCGACAAGATTGGTAAGCCGCAGTCTGCAGGTTTCGATCGCATTAAGGCGATCATGCCAAAAGAAAAGCCCGACGACATTTATGGTATAATGCCATTCGATCGCTCGAAGCCTTACGATACGCTCGAGATCATCAAGCGCATTGTAGACGACTCGTCGTTCGAAGAATATAAGCCTCTTTATGGCAAGACAATTGTGTGTGGTTATGCACGTGTAGAAGGTTGGGCTGTGGGCATTGTTGCGAACCAGCGCAAAATGGTGAAGACGAAGAAGGGCGAGATGCAGATGGGAGGCGTTATTTACTCGGATTCTGCAGATAAGGCCGCTCGTTTCATTATGAACTGTAACCAAAGGCGGGTACCGCTGGTTTTCATACAGGATGTGAGCGGCTTTATGGTGGGCAGCAAGGCCGAGCACGGTGGAATTATTAAAGACGGCGCCAAAATGGTGAACGCTATGGCTAATTCTACTGTACCGAAGTTCACGATCATCGTTGGCAATTCGTATGGTGCAGGAAATTATGCCATGTGTGGGAAAGCATACGACCCGCGGTTGATCTACGCGTGGCCAACTGCTCAGATTGCAGTGATGAGTGGAGCGTCGGCGGCAAAAACATTGTTGCAGATACGAGTTGCATCCCTTAAATCGCAAGGTAAGACGATATCGAAAGAGGAGGAGGACACATTGCTAAAGGAAATTACGGACCGGTACAACGAACAGTTAAGTCCGTACTACGCAGCAAGCAGGTTGTGGGTCGATGGCGTGATCGACCCGCTCGATACGAGAAAAATGATCTCGATGGGAATTGAAGCTGCCGATCATGGTGTAGTGGAGAAATTTAATGTAGGTGTGATACAAACGTAATGGAAGAAAAAGAACTCAAGGCTCTTGTTTCACTGCTCGATGACGACGACAAGCAAGTCGTTACACACGTCGAGGAAAAGATCCTTTCGCTGGGAACAACAATTATTCCTCACCTCGAAAGAGAGTGGGAAAATAATTTTAACCCCACCGTTCAAAAGAGGATTGAAGAGCTTGTTCACACCCTTCAGTACGACCTGTTGAAAGAACGTGTTCGCAAATGGTATGCGTCGCCTGAACAGGATCTCCTTACGGGGATGTGGATCGTAGCGACCTATCAGTATCCCGAGATTGAAATTGAAAAACTGAAGCAGGATCTTGAACAGATCTACTACGAGACATGGCTTGAGTTCAAACCCGATCAGTATCCGTTCGATCAGATCAAGGTGATCAACGGGGTGTTGTTCAACAAGCTGAAGTTCGGGGCAAACACGAAGAACTTTCATTCGCCGGGTAATTCGATGATCAACGTGGTGCTGGAAACGCACAAGGGCAACCCGATAACATTGTGTGTGATCTACATGCTGGTGGCTCAGAAGCTGAAGCTGCCGGTGCACGGGGTGAATCTCCCGAACCTGTTCATCTTGACGTATAAAGATCAGAATCACACGTTTTACATTAACGCGTTCAATAAGGGACTGATCTTTTCGAAGCAGGATATTGAAAACTACATACACGAGCTTCACCTGGTTCCTCAACCGTCGTTCTTCGAGCCTTGCAGCAATGCAGAGATCATCAGGAGAGCGATGAGGAATTTAATTATGAGCTTCGAAAAAATGGGAGAGCATGCAAAAGCGGAGGAGGTGAAGCTTTTGCTGATTGAGATCTCTGACGGAGGAGACCTGGGAGTTTAATTTATTTGGCGCGAATAGAGCATCCGACGGCGCGCGTTGCGGCCACCGCCCCTCCATCCAAAACCTTCTTCAAATAATTTTCTTTAACTGCATTAGCCAGCTGAGGGTTGTCATCGATCGCTCCACTGTAAATCACTTTCATACCCGGGTCCAGGACAAAAACTTCCGGGCTCTTCCGCGCTCCAAACGACTTCATCCACACCTGGTCTTTATCCGCCAGGTACGGCACTCCATCGAAATTATATTTCGCTTTCATTTTGTCCGCAGTCTCTTCTGCCTCCTGGTATGAATTCACAAAAACGAATTGCACGGTATTTCTGTATGTTGTAATCAATGACTTCAACCTGTCTGAATAATAGCCATCATACGCGCACACATTGCTCGTAAAGATCACCACTATATTCTTTGCTCCTTTGAAATCTGAAAGAGCAACACTTTGACCAGTTACTACATCGATCAACGGTTGCTGTTGAATTTGCGAAACGGCGAGGAGAAGTATGACGATGAACGCTTTCATAAGCTTTCTTTTGTGTATACCAGCACGTAGTCTTCCTTAACGATATAGCCAAGTGAAACCACCATTGGTATCCCATTAGCTCTTATGTATCCCGTTAACTCCCCCGCTTTCTTTAAAACAAACGGATCCAGGTTCAACTGGCTATTGAAATGCAACCCGCGCTTACCATAAATTTTATACATCGCCTCTTTGGCACACCAATACACGCAGTGCTTCACAATATCGTCACCCGCATCTTTTTCTTCGCCCTCCGAAAGAATTCTCGGCGCCACGCGAAGTAATTTTTCCTTCGGTTGTTCTATGTCGATCCCGACGGAAGTTGACGGATGTATTTGTGCCGCCACGTATGGCGAGGAGTGTGACAACGAGATCTCGTGCTTCGAATCCTTAAGGTATGGTTTGCCCTGTTCGTCCTTTCGGATGCCGGTGTAGTCGCCGCCGATCTTTTCCACCAGTGTTTTGATCAATGCCCGGCCGGCGAGAAACTCCAGTCGTTTTGCGGGAGCTACAATGTCCTCGGGAACCGATTCCATCGAAATGAAAGCCAACTCCTGTTCCGGCTCTGTAATTTCCCAAAGTCCCCAGGTGCTATTCAGACCCGTCATCTCAGATTTCACCAGGGGCATTGGTTATGTGGTTTAAGGATTACAATTTTGGTGAATTTAATGACTTCAATAGAGGTACGAAAGCTACAGACGTTGACTGGTCACCGCGATGGTGTTTACACCGTGGTTGCCGGCGACGAACCGTCGCAGTTCTTTTCGGGGGCTGGTGATGGGATGGTGGTGCTATGGGATCTCACCGCGCCGCAGGAGGGCGTGCGGGTGGCGCAGATGCCTAACTCGGTATACTCCCTTCTGCATATTTCAGACATGGGTGTACTGATTGCCGGACATAATTACGACGGCATCCATGTGCTCGACTGGAGGGAGCGCAAGGAGCTCTCGTCGCTGAAGATGACCGAGGCGGCAATTTTCGATCTGCAGGCCAGTGGCGACGACCTTTTTGTTGCCTCGGGAGATGGTGCCCTTACCGTGGTAAGCCTGCGGAGCATGGCCGTTAAGGTGCGACGTGTCAATTCGCAGAAAAATGCCCGTACGATAGCCATAAACCCTGTTTCCGGGGAAATTGCCGTGGGGTACAGCGATAATTTTATCCGGGTATTCGACCCTGAGCGGTATGTTCTGAAAAAGGAATGGCAGGCCCATACCAATTCTGTGTTCACGCTTCGTTATAGTCCAGATGGTCGTTTTCTGCTTAGCGGCTCCCGGGATGCCCGTTTAAAGCAGTGGGATGCTGCAGATTACCACCTCACAGAAGAAGTTGTAGCTCACATGTATGCCATCAATTCCCTCAGTTTTAGCCCAGATGGCAAACATTTTGTAACTTGTAGCCTTGACAAGTCGATCAAGCTGTGGGATGCTGATCAACTGAAACTGCTGAAGGTCATCGATAAGGCCCGGCATGCAGGTCACGGTACTTCGGTCAATAAATTGCTGTGGACTGCACACGAAGGCCAGGTGGTTAGCGCAAGCGACGATCGTACGATCTCTGTCTGGAAATTTATTTTTTAAACTATTACTGTACCCACAATGAAAATCACACCGCTGGAAATCCGCCAGAAAACATTCGAGCGTACCCTCCGTGGCTACGACAAAGATGAAGTCAATGGTTTTTTACTCAGCCTTTCCCAGGAATGGGAACGCACACAGGATGAAGTAAAAGAGCTGAAATCGAAATTCGAACATGCCGAACGCGAAGTGGTTAAGCTTCGTGAAGTCGAGAACACGCTGTACCGCACGTTGAAAACTGCGGAAGACACAGGAGCGAGCGTTATCGACCAGGCCAATAAATCGGCTGCATTGTTGGTCCGTGAGTCGCAAATAAAAGCCGACGCAATGATCAGCGAAGCAAAGCAGAAAGCCCGCAACATCATAGAGGAAGCCGAGCAAACAACTCGCAGCCTTGTAGAGGAAATGGAAGAAAGACTGAGAGGCCTGGCCGATCAGTACAAAACGATGGAACTCTATCGCGACAATCTTCTATCGGATCTTAAGCGCTTCGCTGGTGAAACCACCGAGCGTGTGGAACGTGCGAAGAATGTGTCACGCGAATTCGATCCTGACAAGTTTCTTGCAAATGCGCGCCGCGAAGGAAAGAAGGTGATGGTGCCGAACGAGATGGAGAAGGTGGTTGAGAAAGTAATCGTTGAGACCAAATTTGTTGAGACGAAAATTGAAGAGCCGAAGCTTGAGTTAGCGGAACCGGTTGTTGCTGTTCCTGCTCAACCCCGTGCTCCAAAAAGCTTCTTCGACGACATTCAATGATCGGCAAGGTCAGTCTTAACGGTCTTGAATTCCACGCCTATCACGGTGTTTATCCCCACGAACGATCATCGGGAAATAAATTCGAAGTCGACGTAGAAGTTGAGACGCAGTTTTCCGCTTCTGCCTTTCACGACGACCTCGCGGGAACAGTCGACTACGAAAATCTTTATGCTGTGGTGAAGAGCGAGATGGAAAAACCGTCGAAGCTTTTGGAAACGGTAGGACATGCGATAGCAGTACGGACCCTCGAAACTTTTCCGAACGCTTTGTCGGTGGCAGTAAATATTTCGAAGTTCAATCCACCGATAGGAGGTGTGTGTAAGAAAGCAACTGTCTCGGTAAGCCGGACCCGACTACGCTGAAGCTACGTCGGGCGCTGTTAGAGAAATGTAAAGCCTCTTTCCGTTTCACCTTCAACCCAATCCACTTCTTTCCCGATCACATACATCGTGTGTTTTTTATCTACGTAGATCGGGATGTCGTTGACGGTATAGGCCAGGTCTGAATCTTTTTGTTTGTCGAACCCGATGATGAGTTGTGCGCCGCCGCAGCCATGGCCCCCGCGAACGCCAATGCGAAGCCCGTATCCCTGGGGAATATTCTTGGTCTGCATGATCTTCCTGACTTCCTCTGCAGCGCGGGCCGAGAGCTTTACGGGCTGTAACTGGTCGAACATAAAATTGAGCGAAAATTACTTAATTTCCCCTTTTAATAGTTTCCTATGGATGCCCTGATCGACTTTGTTAAGATACTCGTTCCCGCCTCGGTTGTGCTTTACGCGGTGTATCTGATGGTGCGGTCGTTCATCATTAAAGAAATAGAACTGAAGAAACTCGAAGTTCGTTCGAGAAGCATTGAAACAGTTTTGCCCGTACGCCTGCAGGCCTACGAAAGGATGACGCTTTTCCTTGAGCGAACCTCGCCACAAAACCTGTTGGTAAGGATCAACCAGCCCGGGATCACATCACGTGAGTTCCATAAGCTTTTGCTCGAAGAGATCAGGAACGAATACAACCACAATGTATCGCAACAGATCTACATTGGTGAAGACGTTTGGTCGCAAATCAAGAACGCCAAAGAAGACCTGGTGCTGCTGATCAACGAAGCGGCACAAACAACGCATGGTGAGTCGCCGTCGATCGAACTGGCGAAAAAGATATTCGAGCTGCAATTGAATAAAAACGTAGACCCTGTGGGCCACGCTTTGAGCGAGTTGAAAAAGGAGATCCAACGCACATTCTGATGAGTATTGGATATCGGGAATTGGAAATTGGATATTTGTTCTTGTGATCGCAGTCATTCAAAGAACAACCCATGCCTCCGTCACTATCAACGGGGCAGTTAAATCAAAAATAGAAAAAGGACTTCTCGTACTCGTTGGTATCGAAGACGCCGACAACGACGAAGATATTTCATGGCTCGCTTCGAAAATCGTGAGCCTGAGAATTTTCAACGACAGTGAAGGTGTGATGAACGTGAGCGTGAAAGACGATGGCGGTGATATTATCGTCGTGAGCCAGTTCACTCTTCACGCAAGTACCAGGAAAGGCAATCGTCCTTCGTACATAAAAGCTTCGAAGCCACCTATCGCGGTTCCACTCTACGAAAAATTTGTTGCCGCCGTGTCAGCCGAATTAGGTAAACCCGTTCAAACGGGAGAGTTCGGCGCAGATATGAAAGTCGAGCTGCTGAACGACGGTCCCGTTACGATCGTGATCGACACGAAGAATAAGTTCTAGATTATTGCGAGTGTAACGAAGATGATGTTACAGATCACATAAGCCGTGATCACCACTCTCGCACCGCGCCTGTTGGTTCTTTCTGCAATCTCTTTCTTGCCGCTATCGTATTGACGCAACGCTATCGCCGACACCAGCAGAATTCCAAAAATACCTATGAACGTTAAGGCGTGAAGTGTATCGACCAGCGTAAACGCCGATGACTCGGGCAACAGCGAGTCGATGATATATTTATTACCAACCGCAGCAAACAGACCACCGACAGGCAAGCCGAAGCGCGGTTCCATTTCGGATGGATGCGGGGTGAAGCTGATCGTCGCGATCATGAATGCGATGTACATGCCCAAAAAGATCTTGAAAAACATTCCCCATGCACTTCGATCCAGGCCGATAAGCACATCGAACGAGCTGAAGTTTTGATTTTTACTGGAGTTGTCCCCGAAACCCGTGAGATAATCGTTAGCGCTTTCCCTTACCACGAAACTGCTTACGTTCCAGCCGTCGATTGCTTCTTCGGGATCGAGGCTGCTGCCAACTGTGTCGGGTTTAAAAACCAGCCGTCGTTTATCGAACAAAGTGTTCTCGATATGCATCTTGAGCTGTTGCTGATCGAACGGGAAATCGTGCACATTCCAGCTTTGCTTCATCGTGCACTTCATTTTCATGATCACCCAACGTTTTCCGTCGAGGCTGTCGTAGATGCTCTCCTGTATCTCGATGTCTTTGGCATTCGGGAGGTCGAGCTGACCGGCAAAATCGAACGCAGGGTTGTCGTACACGAACCAGAGCCAGAAGCGGAGGGTGTATTCTTTGTCCCTGAAATTTATGTCGTGAACGCTAATGATGTAGACGCCGGCCTTGACCGTGTCGGGATGGGTTTTTTCTTCCTGGGCGAAAGCGGCGGAGCTGACGAACAAACACAGGGTGAGAAGCAGGACCTTCATTTCCCCAAAAATAGTGAAATAGGAGTAAGTAGTAAGGAGTCGGGCTGCCAGACTCCTTACTACTTGCTCCTTACTACTACTTCGTCTCAATCTTCGCCTTCATATCCGCTTTCCCCTTCACATACGTCTCCAGCATATTATCCATCTCCCACAGCATGTGCATAATCGACTCCTTTGCACGATATCCGTGGCTTTCGTAGGGCAGAAGCACATACCTCGCCGTTCCTCCGTGTCCCTTAATTGCATTGTAAAAACGCTCGGTCTGGATCGGGAACGTTCCTGAATTGTTGTCGGCCTCGCCGTGGATCAGCAGTATCGGCGTCTTGATCTTATCAGCAAATGAGAACGGCGACATGTTGTAGTAAACCTCGGGTGCTTCCCAGTAAGTCCGCTCTTCCTGCTGAAAGCCAAAAGGCGTGAGCGTGCGATTATAAGCGCCACTGCGTGCAATGCCTGCCTTGAACAAATTCGTGTGAGCGAGAAGATTCGCGGTCATAAATGCGCCATAACTGTGACCACCAACTCCCACGCGGTTCGGATCGATGTAACCGAGTGAAGCGGCGTAGTCGATCGCTGCTTTTGCGCTGCCAGTGAGTTGTTCGATGTATGTGTCGTTGGGTTGACTATCGTCTTCACCAACAATCGGGATCGAAGTATTGTCGAGGATCGCATAACCTCTCACGATCCAGAACAGTGGACTGCCCGATCCGATCTTCGCGAAAGTATATTGTGAGCCCTTCACTTGCCCGGCACTCTCTTTCGATTTGAACTCCACAGGATATGCCCACAGGAATGCCGGCAGTGGTCCGTCTTCTTTCTTATATCCGGGAGGCAGGTAGAGGTTTGCAGTAAGGTCGACACCGTCGGCACGTTTGTATTTCAGAACCTGCTTCGTCACGCCTTTCAATTGTGGATAAGGATGGGGGAAGTTTGTCACTTTCGTAACATTCTTCGAGCCTGCCGTACGCAGGTAGAAGTTTGGATTTTCGTCGGTTGATTCGCGTGAGGTGAGGAACGTCAGCTTTTTAGTATCGATTATACTCAGCACTTGTTCGTAGTATGGATCTTCGCTCTTCCAAAGACGTGTAACTTTCCCTGTTTGCATATCGATCTTGTCGATGAACGGGTGATCGCCTGCAGGTGAAGAGCCGACGCCTTTGAGGAACGCACTATTGTCGGCCGAGATCTGGATAACACCTTTGCCATATGCATTCTGGGTCAACAGAAAATCGCCCGGGTCTTTGTAAGCGTCTTCATACGATCCATCGAAGATCACTTTGGTTTGTGAGGGATCAGTTGGGTTCACAACAGTCATTCGTGCGCGGCGATCGTACCACCAACGTTCATTTATCACTGCAAATTTTTCATTGCCCCATTCGATACCTGCATAACGCAATGCAAGCTTCGCAAGAACAGCAGGTTCCGAATTGAATGGAGCTTTCGATTGATATACGATGTCGCGGATCTCTGCTTTCGCTTTGGGATCGCCACCGTCCTGTGCTTCTGTCCAGACAACCGTTCCGGGAGCATCCGCTCTCCAGCCATGCTGCCTTGGCCCTTTGATCGCTGAGCTGAATCCAACCGGGATGTTGTCGCCCAAAGGAATGCTTGCGAGCTTTTTGATCTCGTTACCGTTTAGATCGACTACCTGTACGCTTTGCGGGAAGAGATATACCGGAACGAGATAAGAGTAGGGTCGTTGAACGGTCTTCGTGAGTATCATCGTGCCGTCGGGCGACGTGCTTTGGAAGTTGTAGACTGCAGGTTTGCCAATGGCTTTTTCAGTTCCGTCAATTGATACCGACCAGAGTTGCGATGTGCAATAGTAATCGAACAGTGTTTCGTCGTGTTGATTCTTTAACAGGTCCTGGTAGGTGCGGGATGGCGCTTTCTTGCCGAGGTTCTCTTCGATTACCGGGCCTTCGGGCACACGCGATTTTATCGGGAGCGATTTGCCATCAGTCGCAACAGCGAGAAACACCACAGCATTCGAGTTGCTTAACCAGGACAATGGATTGCCAAGGGTGGAATTGATCTTTTTCTCCGTAAGCTTTTTCGCGCTCATCGTTGCAATGTCAATCATCCACAATTCGATCTTGTCGGGATACGTTTGAAGGAACGCTATTTTCTTATTGTCTGGCGAAAACACAAGATTTGTTAATTGCAGCTCCGCTGGAAGATTCGCAACCGTATGTTCTTTCAGGTCTTTAAGGTTTTTCAGTTTAAGACCCGTGGTATACGGAAGCCTGCTCGGTCCGAAGTTGTCTGGATTGATGCGCACACCGGCGATGCGAAGCTCGGGCCTCGACAACTCTTCGATAGATGGATAGTCGGACTGGTCGAGCATTACCATCCAATTCTTGTCGGGCGAAACCGTAACGACAGGAGTGAGTGGCGCCTCTACAAGCTTTGCGATTTCTTCGGGTGGGCGCTGATAACCGTTTTGAGCAAAAGATGTCGTCAAAACCAGGCAGCAGACGATGGGTAGGATCAGGTTTTTCATAGGTTCAAAATACCGTAAAAACGGTGAATAAATTCTCCGTATTTTTCGGGCGGTAATAAAACTCCTATGTACTACACTTTTCTGCTCCTGCACTCCACCGTGCGTTATTTTGTGTTCATCCTTTTGATCGTTCTCGTAGTGAAATCACTGATGGGAATGCTGCATAAATCCGAGTTCACATCAGGCGACAACAAGATCAGCCTGTTCACGCTGATCTCCACGCACACGCAAGCCTTGCTGGGCCTGATACTCTACTTCATTAGCCCGTTTGTCGTATTCGGCGGTGAAAGAGATCGCATGCAGAGCTACTGGACGTTCGAGCACATCTCCGTAATGATAGTTGCAGTTGTGTTGATAACTGTAGGACGAAGTACAATGAAGAAAATGACCGATGGTCCAGCGAAGCACAAGAGGTTGTTCATCATGAACCTTATCGCTTTAATTCTAATCGTTGGATCGATCATGGCTTCGAAGAGAGGCTTTTTTGGTCTGCCGATGTAGAGTTGCTTCTGCTGTTGTCTGTTCGAAATTCTGAGTTTTAAAGAGTATCTTTACTTCTTACATAAATCCCCATTATCCCTGATGAAGAGAACTCTCATTCTTGTCTGTTTTCTGGCTCAATCTACTTTTCTTTTCTCTCAGGTTTCCCAGCGTTACGAGCTCGTAAAGCTTGGGAAAAATGTTAACACCGCTAATCACGAGGCGGCTCCCGTGATCTCGCCAACCGGCAAAGATCTCTACTATTTTACCGTGACCACAGCTGGCACCCAGGAGATCTGGGTAACGCACAAAGACGACAAAGGATGGAGCGACGGTAAAAAAATGGGATCACCCCTGAACAACAACAGCACCAACCAGGTGTTCACAGTGTTCCCCGACGGCTCGCTCCTGATCCGTGGAGGACGGGGTAAAGACGAAGTCGGATTCTCTTTCGTTTCCACCGGCGGCAGTCGCACCGAATTGAAAGTAGAAGGTTTCAAAGACATGATGCGCGGCAAGTTTTACGGAGCCACCATGTCGTCCGACAAAAAACACATGATCCTTTACTTCTCCGAGGCTCCCGCCAGCCCGAGGAGCGACCTTTATATAAGTCATCAAAATCCCGACGGTAGTTATACAAAACCCGTCAAGCTGAAGATCACCGACGGCTCCGACGAGTTTGGCCCGTTCCTGAATCCTAACGACAAGACGTTGTACTATGCAAGTGATCGCAGCGATCCGAACAAACAAGGGGGCGCCGATATCTATAAAGCCGAACGTCTTGACGATACGTGGAACAACTGGACGAAGCCGGTGAACCTGAAGCGCCCGATCAACACGGCGGCCGCCGATGATTACTACACAGTAGATGCACAAGGAAACGTGTATACCAGTCGCGCCAACTCGCGTGTGGACGGCGGGAACCTCGACCTTTTTGTGCTTGTGCCGAAGATCGTACGGATCAACCTGAATGGCATCGTCTACAATGAAAAGACAAAAGCCCCGATCAGTTCGTCGGATGTGAAGATCACCGTCGACGGAATTGCACCGGTTAGTCTTAAAACTCCAGGTAACGGCAAGTTCGATACAAAGCTGCCGGAAACCGACAAGTATGTGATCAACGCTTCGGCTTCGGGATATCTTCCATACAACGAAACATTTACTCTTCCTTTGATCAACGCGGATACGACGATCACTGTTGAAGTTTATCTCGCTCCCATTGCGAAGCCATTGGTGTTATCGGGAACGGTGTACAACAAGAAGACCAATCAGCCCATCAATGCAAGGATCGACATGATCGTGAAACCCGATCGTCAGAATGTGATCCGTGTGGATGCAAACAATGGAAACTATACACACCAGGTGGGAGCGAAAGGGTGGTATGTGATGACGGCCACTGCCGAAGGATTTCTCAACGCTGCCGATAGTCTCGAGATCGGTGCAGATGAAAATGTCACCCAGTTCTCAAAGGATCTTTACCTCCAGCCAATCGAAGTGGGTCTTACTTTTAAATTGAAGAACATTTATTTCGATAACGATAAGACCACATTGAAACCTGAGTCATTCGTTGAACTGGCTAAGGCTCTTGATTTTCTTACGGCTAATCCGAAGATCTCTGTCGAGATAGCGGGTCACACCGACAGTAATGGTTCTGATGAACACAATGCCACTTTATCTCAGGGTCGTTCCGAGGCCGTTGTTGAATGGCTGATCAGTCAGGGTATTGATGTATCCAGGCTTTCGGCAAAGGGTTACGGTGAAAGTAAGCCTATTGATACAAATGCGACAAAAGAAGGCCAGGCGAACAACCGACGCGTAGAGTTTACAGTTCTATCAACTGATTAACATACATGAGAGTTCTCGTACTGGTGTGCCTTGTGGCCACTTCGGCTTTTGCAGCCGACACCACTCGTTATGAAGTGATCTCTTCCGGCAAGATCACCGGCAAACATCTCAGGTGGTCGCATGGTCCTGGCCAAACGTCGTACCATTACGAGTTTAATGATCGTGGTCGCGGTCCGAAGATCGTTGTTCATTTAAAGACGAGCGATGGATTGGTTGTTGAAAGGACAGCTACGGGGCACGATTATTTCAAAGCGCCTGTGGAAGAATCATTCTCTTATGCCAACGGATCCGCGCAATGGAAGAATCACATCGAGAACGATAAGAAACAGGCTGAAGGAAAATTACTGTATTCACCGTTGAACAGTGTGCCTGCGGAGATCGAGTTGACGCTGAAGGCTTTGATAAAAGCGCCGGGTCATCAATTGGATGTTGTTCCTTCCGGTAAGCTGAAAGCTACTCATATAAAAAATCACTCTACAAAACTCGATGGTCTGACGATCGAGCTGGAACTGTATTCTTTCACCGGGTCGGGCGGACCTCCGCAATACCTTTGGTTTACACCGAAGCATGATTTCTTCGCAACGATATCGGGTTGGTCCAGTACGATCGTTGAGGGTCATTCGGATCTTATCGAAGAACTGAAAGAGTTGCAGGATGAACTTGAGGAGGAATATTTTTATCAACAGGCAAAGAAGCTAACAGAAGTTACAACCGAACCGGTTGCTATCAAGAATGTGAACGTTCTGGATATAGCAAAAGGTGTGATCATCGCGGGACAAACAGTGATAATAGAGGACGGAAAGATCGCGATGATTGGAAAGGCAAAGAAGGTTGACGTGCCGGCGCATGCTACGATCATCGATGGGGCGAACAAAACGCTGATGCCTGGATTGTGGGACAACCACGTACACTACGACATCTCCCAGGGACTGTATCACATAGCGGCCGGCGTAACGAATGTGAAAGACATGGGCAACTCGTTGGATCTTCCAAACAGGAAGAAGGAAGTTGACGAGGGTGCTCTTCTTGGTCCGGATATTATGGTGATGTCGGGATTCATAGACTTCGCAGGACCATTCGCGGGCCCGACCGGCAAGATCGTAGGCACATTGGAGGAAGGACTAGCTGCGGTTGACTTCTATTCAGACAAAGGTTATCAGCAGGTAAAACTTTACAGCTCCATCCCGGTTGATTGGGTGAAGCCATTGGCAGAGCGTGCGCACCAGAAAAATCTGAAAGTTGTTGGACACATTCCGTCGTTCATGACTGCAGAGCGGGCGGTGAGAGACGGCTACGACCAGATCATTCACATGAATATGGTGATGTTGAATTTTCTTGGAGATACACTCGACACACGGTCGATGGGAAGATTCACGAAAGTTGGCGAGCGCGCCGGTAAAGTAGATGTCGATGGAACGAGTGCGAAGCAATTTGTCGCGTTGCTCAAGGAAAAGAACGTAGTGGTTGATCCAACGATTGGGATCTTTGAGCAGATGTTTGTGAACAAGCCGGGTAAACTTGCAAACGGTTATAGTTCTATCATTTCGATGTTCCCGGCAGAGTTTAAGAGAACGTTTTACTACGGCGGTTTGCCGACAGCACATGACCCGGAATATTCTTCGTCGCTCGATAAGATGATGAAGATGCTGAAGCTGCTGCACAGTTCGGGTATCACGATTGTGCCTGGTACCGACGATTTTCCGGGCTTCGCGTTGCACCGCGAGTTAGAGTTGTATGCACAGGCGGGAATTTCGAATGCGGAAGTTCTTCGTGCGGCAACTTTAGTCTCTGCGAAAGTAGCGGGTAAGGATGCTGAATTCGGAACCGTCGAGATCGGGAAGAAGGCAAATTTGATACTGATTGATGGGGATCCGTTGAAGAATATTAGTGATGTGAGGAAAGTGGAGCTGACGATAAAGGGGAGGAGTTTGTATGAACCTAAAAGCTTGTATGCCTCGTATGGGTTCGGTTTTTGGAAATGAGTGCGCCGCTTCGCGGGGTTCTGGGTTCTAAGTTCTGAAACCAGAAGGTTGAAGGAACTTTAAAACCGGGAGAGATCTGGCGTGTTTCGGAACCAGGTTAATTTACCCTTGAGACCTTTCCAGACACGCAGACCCGTGAACACTGTCAGGTATCAGAACATCAAACCCGGAACAATACCCGTCTATCTTTCGAGTCCAAATATTTTTAAATCAGTTGTAACATAGCTTCGTGAGGGGCGTCTAGTTATTGTAAACGATGAATTTCGAGATGTTCGAAAGCCGGGTCTTGCCAGTTAAAAACAAGCTTTTCCGCTTTGCTTTTAGACTCCTGGGGAGCTCGGAAGAAGCGAAGGACGTAGTGCAGGAGGTCTTTATCCGGGTATGGAACGGACGCGACCAGATGGCCGACATCGACAACATGGAGGCTTGGTGCATGCGGATCACCCGAAACCTGTCGCTCGACAAGCTCCGGGCTCGTCAAAGGAAAGCGACCGACTCGATTGAAGACAATTTCGATATTCAACAGGATACACATACACCCTATGAAGCGGCCGAAAACAACGAAAACATGCAGCGAATAAGTCAACTGATCGCTTCGCTGCCTGAGAAACAGCGGCAGGTGATGCACCTTCGCGACATAGAAGGATATAGTTATAACGAGATCTGCGAAATACTCGAGCTCGATATGAACCAGGTGAAAGTAAACCTGTTCAGGGCACGCAACGCAGTAAGAGAAAAATTTATAAAGATCAACGCCTATGGACTCTAAGGAAATAGGACAATTGCTCGAAAAATACTGGAACTGCGAGACCAGCCTCGAAGAAGAACAGTTGCTACGTTCTTACTTCAACGGTCCCGATGTTCCCGAGCAACTCAAAGATGCAGCAGAGCTGTTCAGGTTTTTCGAAGGCGAACGCCGTCGTACGCTGTCGGAAAGTTTTGATAGCGATATGATGCGGACCGTAAAGAAGACGGAACGCAAAGCAAAAGTAGTGAGCATGGTGCGATGGGTACAGGTTGCCAGGATTGCAGCAGGTGTGCTTGTGGTGGTTGTGGCAGGATACTTTGTCAGGAATGAAGTGATGAAGACCACACCCGAAGATACATTCTCAGATCCGCGACAGGCACTTGAAGAAACGAAGAAGGCACTGATGATGATCTCGAAGAGCTTCGGTAAAGCAAAAGAAGGAGTAGGTAAGATAAACATGTTTAACGAAGCCGAAGATAAAATAACCGGTAAAGAGAAAACGTCTGATAGCACAGAGGAAGACAAGACAAACATTTAAAAAAGATTTTTAAAAAACCTTAAATAGTTAGAGTTATGAAAAAGTTAATGGTTGGTGCAGTGATGATGATGATCTCGCTGGGAGCCTTCGCACAAGGCGACGCCATCACGAAGTTCTTCACTAAATATCAGGACGACGAAACATTTAGCCAGGTAACTGTCAGCAGCAAGATGTTCAGCCTCCTCACCGACATGGAGGTCGACAACCCCGAAGACCAGGAAGTGATCAACGCAATAAGCAAGCTGAAAGGGCTTCGCATCCTTGCAAAAGATAATGCCCGCGATGGCCGTACACTTTACAAGGAAGCAATGTCGCTCCTTCCTTCAAAAGACTACGAAGAGTTGATGTCCGTTCGCGACGAAGATAAAGACATGAAGTTCTTCATCCGCTCGGGCACAGTTCCCGGCAAGATTGCAGAGCTCGTAATGGTAATGGGTGGCAGCGACGACTTCATGGTGCTTTCACTCTTCGGCGAGATCGACCTGAAGCAGATCGGCAAGATCGGCAGCAAGATGGACATCGATGGCCTCGACAAGCTTCACAAGCTCGACGAAAGAAAAGGCGATAAAGACAAGGACAAGGATAAGGATAAGAGCAAGAACTAATGAAAAAGCTCATTGTTCTTCTCCTTGCGACCTGCACCATGCAACTGGTGCAGGCGCAAACAAAAACTACAGAGCTTCTCGACGAAAGGACCGACGGCACCTCGCTCTACTTTTATAAGAACACATTGAGGATGCTTAATCAGAAAGAGGATCCTGAGTTTGATGACATGATCAAAGACATCGAAAAGATCCGCTTCCTGATGATCGATCGCACAGAGGATACTTTTACAGATGCCGACTACAAGAAGCTTAAGGCCGACTACACGAAGAAGGAGTTGTACGAAGAGATCATGAACGGCAGGCTTGAAGGAAGAAACCTCAATGTTTATGTTCGTGAGAAAAATGGTGATGTGAAAGGTACGATTATAATGGCAAGCGATTCCAGCGACGTGTACATTCTCGATATCCTCGGAAAGATCGCACTCGACAAAGCTGCATCGCTTTTTAAAATGATCGACGATAACTCGGAGATCGCAAAGAAGATCAAGAACGCGCACATCGATTAACTCTACTCCGATCTTGGAAACAGTACTTTCGATCAACGGTCTCACCAAGAAATTTGGCTCGCTGGTCGCCGTAAATCAAGTGAGCCTCGAGGTAAAGGCAGGCCAGGTGTTCGGTATGCTTGGTCCCAACGGCTCCGGAAAAACAACCACGCTCGGTATGCTCATGGGAGTTGTCAATCCAACAGGAGGCAACTTCACCTGGTTCGGTCAGGAACCTACTCATCTTGTTCGCAGAAGTATCGGCGCGGTGCTCGAACACCCGATCTTTTACCCGTATCTCACAGGACAGGTAAACCTCGAAGTGAACGCTATGATCAAAGGCGCTTCGAAGGAATCGATCGATAAAGTGCTCGACATCGTAGATCTCACCGCACGCCGCAACGATAAATTCCGCACCTATTCATTGGGTATGAAGCAGCGCCTGGCTATTGGCTCTGCATTGTTGAATGATCCCAAAGTGTTGATCCTCGATGAACCCACCAACGGTCTCGACCCGATGGGTATCGCCGAGATACGCGAGATCATTAAACGAATTGCAGCCGACGGAAAAACAATCATCCTGGCCAGTCACCTTCTGGACGAAGTGCAACGCGTGTGTACACACTTTGCTGTGTTGCGTCGCGGGACGCTCGTACATAACGGGCCGGTTGGAGATGTTGGTCGTGGCGAAGAAACGGTAGAGGTGATCGCATTCCACGACGATCTCAATCATATCTTAATGCAATTTCCCGGATCAATGTCGGTGCAACGTACCATCGGACCTTTCGAAGTAAAACTTCGCGATGGATTTACCAGCGTCGACCTGAATAAGTTCCTCTTCGAAAAAGGAATTGTCGCTTCACACCTGTTGACACAGAAGAAGAGCCTTGAGAAACAGTTTCTCGAAATACTTGCAGAAGCCGGACCGGAAAACAAAAAAACCAGGTGACCTATGATTCACTTGTTGAACATCGAACTTAAGAAACTTACCAACTACCGTACCTTCTGGGTGGTCTGTGGTATCTATTTCATTACACTTACGTTCGTCACCGCCAGTGGCATGGAGGTGCTGAAATATCTCGCCGACCGCGGTGCTGAATTCGGAGCAGAGATCAACATTCGCCGTATCCCCCTCTATCATTTTCCCGACGTATGGCAAAACCTGTTGTGGATAGCGGGCTTCTTTAAATTTATTCTTGGCGTACTTGTCATCATTTCGGTTACAAATGAATTCGCCTACCGTACCGTTCGTCAGAATGTGATCGACGGTCTAAGCCGTTGGGAATTCCTGCAGTCGAAGATCCTGACCAACGCGGTGTTGGCAGCATCGAGTACCGTGGTGTTGTTCCTGATTGCACTGATCACCGGGCTTATCTACTCCCCGGAATTGAGATTCAGTGAAGTGATCGATGACATCGAATTCTTCCCGGCTTACTTCCTTCAAGTCTTTGGATACCTGTCGTTTGCGTTGTTAATGAGTGTTTTCGTGAACCGCGCAGGTCTCACGATCCTT
>DASRSO010000063.1:0-10325 GCA_035656375.1 Cyclobacteriaceae bacterium
TTCTTTCCTTTTTCAACAGTAGAACCGGATGCGATCACATCCAGGAAGCCGTCGAGGTTAAAGTCGGCTACGCTGGTTGCGTTATATTCGAAACGGATAAAGTAGTCCGGAATTTTTGCCACTTCCGTGAGAGTACCAGCGGCAATGTCAACGTCGTAGATGTAACCACCTACAACAAGTTCAAGGTCGGCATCTCCAAGAATATCGGCTGCAACGGGGCCACCGTTCATGTCGCTCCACTTGCCACCTTGTACGATCGCTGCACCGGTTTCGGCATTATAGATCTCGTCTTTAGCGTAGATCTCAACAACACCGTCGCCATTGAAGTCGGCAAGACCGAAGTTGATCGGGTCGCCTTTTATTTTCGTTTTCCAGTTTTGAGTTGCGAGGTCGCAGCTGTACGAATACAGGTACATCGTCGAGGGCTTTCCTTCGTTACCGAAGAGGAAGATCTCACTACACGCGTCGTTCTTGATATTACCAATTGCAACTTCCCACTGCGGCGTGAACGGTGCGCTCAACGAATGCTTTACAGAACCGTTGCGTCCATCGAGCACGAACACCTTTTTGGTGTAACGGTTCATGGTTACGATCTCTGGAATTCCATCACGATCCAAATCGCCTATGGCCATACGGGCCAGGTGGTTGGTAGTTTCATTAGGGGAGGAGAAGTCCAGCGACATCGTGAACTTCGGGAAGGCTGCAGGTTTCGCTTCGCACTTCGCGTCGTTGCCGAGGAATGTGCCGTCGCAGTTTCCTACGTTCGCACAGCTTCCATCGTAACAGTCAATAAAGCCGTCTCCGTCGTTATCTATACCATCGTTACAGATCTCGACCTGTGCGGCGGCGAAAAAGGAAATAAAACACAGTGTGAGGAGGAGAACAGAGGTTCTTTTCATTTTTTGTCAGGTTGATTTTGCTTCGATCAAAGCCAACAGTCGCAAAATCAGTTGGTTCCGGGGATTTATTTTCAAATCAAGGTATCTGTAACCCGGCTTGTAATGTCTGGAACCGCAATTGTCGATGAATATACATAAATCGCCGATCATCGGTGGCTAAAAGTGCATTTTTGGCCATTTTTAGCAGTTTTTTGAGATTACAAGTGTCGTTGTCATGTAGGTTTTACCTCAGAATAGTGATACTTCCCGTCTTCGAACCACTGTCGCCCTCACATCGGATCAGATAATAATAAACACCGTCGGGAAGCTTCTTACCATTATTACTTGTTCCGTCCCACGTATTGTCGTACGGTTTTGCCTCAAATACCTTAAGCCCTCTCTCATCGAAGACGGTTACGGCACACTGCGGGAAGTTCAAAATGTTGCCCACCTCCCAATAGGGATTGGTGGCATCGGTGTTTGGCGAAAAGAAGTTCGAAGGTTTTAACAGGTTTGTCGGGTTATCGACATTCACAAGAACTTCAACAGAATCTTCCCCGATACACCCGTTGCCGTCGACCACATTAACGGTATACACGGTAGTTATAATCGGTGTTGCCGTGGGCGAATTGCTTTCCGCGTTATCGAGGGTTTCGGCAGGTGTCCATTCATAGCTGGTGAACCCTGCTGAGGCCGATAATTTCGTTGAAGCACCCAGGTCTATCGTCGCAGCCTCTGCTGTTGCCTCTACCGCCGGTTTCGGTAACCGTACTACTTCTTTGCTTGCCGATATCTTACAACCAATCGAGTTCTTCAATTGCACTGTAATTGTTCCACTTGCCGTGACATCTATTGTTGGCGTTGTTGCATTCGTACTCCATAAATATTCAGAAAAAGTGGGAGCTACCGATAACGTGAGCTTATCACCTTCGCAAAACTTGAAGACATCGTTCGGAGCAGTGATGGATGCAGTCGGCAATGCCGATACCTTGATCTGTTTGGTCAACGACACGGGGCACGCATCGCTTCGATAGGCAACAGTAAGCTTCACAGTGAATGTACTCAATGTCGCGTAAGCATGAGTCGGACTTTTGTCGGTCGATGTCTGGGCATCACCAAACTCCCATTTGAAATGCGGCTCCGCATTCTCTTGTACAGTTGACTGGTTGACGAAAGCAACCGGCGTGTCTTTACATGTTTCGGCTGGTGATTGGAATGCAACAACGGGGATGCTTGCAACCGTCAACGACACGGGTGCCGTTTGCACTTGTGGGCATCCGGGATAGAGTGTTGAAGTTGCCTTGAACGAATATGAGCCGGATGCATTGACATTAAGAGATGTTGTCGTTGCCCCGCCGATGTCGCCGTTAGCATCAACCCATTGATAAGTAAAGTTCGGGTCGGAAGGTGACGCGGTAAGTGCTTTTGTATCACCAGCACAGATCACATCCGAACCGGTAAACCCGACGCTGAACGCCGGCAACGAGATCGTCTCAACAAGAGTGGATCCTTTAGCTGCGATACATCCGCCTGCCTTAACTTCGACTTCATATCGTCCTGCGAATTCGGGTTTATATCCTGTTCGCGACACGCTCGCTCCTTGCGCTGAATATCCTGCAGGACCAGTCCAGTTGAATTCTTCGCCACCCGTGCTGGTAGCACCGAGGTTAATGGTACCGTCTTTACAGATAGGAGAGTTGTTGGTAAAAACAGGTGCCGTCGCCAGGCCGGTCGACATGGTAACGTCGACACCCGCGGATGTTTTGGTACAGCCATCGCTGGTAATGTCGACCGTGTAAATACCTGTGGCTGAGGGAGTATATGATGAGTTCGTCGCCGCCCCTATATCGGTACCACCCAGTTTCCACTGGTACGTGGCGCCGGCCGACGCAGTAGCCTTCAATGTGATGGGGAAGCTTGTGCAGACGACCATCGGCCCACCGGGCGTGACTTTGGGAACGATGCAGCTTTTGTTCCGGTAAAACGAAACTTTAGATGCCACGATACCACGACTGTTGTCGTCGACGCTCGTGTAGGTGATGTCTGGTTTTGAATCGCCATCAATGTCACCGATGATCACGTGGCGATTGGCGAATGCCGTTGTGCGAATGACCTTCGGAAGAAACGCGACAGCGCCGGGTGTGCTGTTGTTATTTAATATAGTGATCGACTTGGGGTCGATGGTACCCGTACCGGTAAGTGATGCAACCACGACATCGAGCTTGCCGTCGCCGTCGAGATCTCCGAAGTCAAGTCCCCAGGGAACAAGATCGGTTTGTACCGCGACTGCAGACCCGAAACTTAACGTTGAGTTCGCGGTTGTGTTCAGGAACACAGAGATCCCTGCGGCGAGTAGTTGTGTTGCAACGATGTCATTCTTTCCATCTCCATCGATATCGCCGATGCGAACATTCACTGGTGTCCCGGCTAATGGGAGAGTGGTGATCTTCGAGAACCTGAAATTTCCAACGGAGCTTTCATTAGAAAAGATAAACAGGTTGCTGTTTGCAGTAAGGAACTGGTTGATAACGATCTCCGGTTTGTTGTCACCGTCGAGGTCCTGTACGGCGAGGCCGTCGGATGAGCTTGCACCGGCAGGGCCTGAAATAAAGATTGGTGACCCAAATGTCGGGCCGGCGCCGGAAGATGTGTTGGGCACTATAATAATATTGTTGGTGCCGCTCTTCTGGTCGGTAAGAACCAGTTCGGGTTTACCGTCCATGTCGAGGTCTGCGATCTCGATATGCTTTGGAGATTTTCCGGTTACTGAAAAGTTTTGCGCGGTGAATGAAAGTGTACCTGTCGTACTGATGTTGCGAAGAATATATACGCGTGTGCCCGGATCTGCTTCTGTAACTACGAGATCTTTCTTGCCATCCCCATCAAGGTCGCCACACTTTATATGTAACGATCGGATGTTTGGCAGTTGAGAAACTTTCGGAGCAAACGAGAATCCGCCACCAGCATTAGAAGTATTTCTGAAAAGAGAAACTGAGAATGCAGGCGCAGCAATACTTCCGGAGTTTGCTGTACCAACATCACTCTTTCCATCTCCATCGAGATCACACAAGCAAACATCAAACAAACCGGCTTCCGCATCGAGGTCGGTCTGCGGGACCAGGTTTGCGAGGGCGACAGGCTGTTCACCTCCATACGAAAGTTGAAACTCACCCTTCGACCATGCAGACTTTCCTGTAGATGTATTTGTAACTACGATGCTCTCGTACGTGGCACCGGCGGGGACAGTAGCTTCTATAGTTTGTTCAGTCGCTGTCTCAACAACACCCTGTGTGGCACCAAACCACACGACCAGGTTGGCGGGAACTCCTCCAAAGTTGCTTCCGGAGATAGTGACCCGCTGGGCATTTCCATTAATATACTTGTCGACATGGGTGATAACCGGCGTCTGACCGAAAGCGGTGGTGGTCAGTGTGAAGGCGAGCAGGTAAAAAAATAATCGTGGCTTGAAAGTCATTAAAGGTGAATTACTGTCTGCCAATCGATAGTAACCTCACGGGTAACCTTTGCCTTAACCATTTATTTGATCGGTTGTTTATTACCTCCTGTCGATTTTAGCGAATGACAAAAGGATTCTGCGAATATACAGCGAAATCCTATCTTGCGCTCATAATCGATCCGGTAACTTACAGATTTTGACCCCATTAACCGTCAGACTCGGTAAACAACCATAACGGCAGACCAATGAAAGGATTTGCGCTGTTGACGTTCGCAGTTATACTGTTAACGACAACAACCCTGAAAGCACAGATATTGATCGGCCCGGTCGTCGGTCCGCAGGTATCATGGGTTTCCTATGATGACAAAGACAGCAAGGCTATGTATAACCGCAAGCCTGTGTTTGGATTTCATGCCGGTGTCGGGCTCTCATTCCGAGTTCACAAAAGATTTTTTCTTCACTCGGCATTCCTCTATTCAACAAAAGGAAAGAACCTCGAGGGCAAGACCGACGAGCTGCTCAAGTTCAGGAGCAACTATCATTATATTGACGTACCCATCGTATACACTGTAGAATTCCTTCATAAAGTCGGCAAGACCAAGCAATACAAATTCTTCTTCGGTATAGGACCCAACGTGAGCTACTGGCTCGGCGGCAAAGGGTACCTCGAGAACACACAGCTTTCGGAAGTTCTTATCGATCGTATCGATTATAAGATCGTGTACGATCGCGCCCCCAGCGACTATACCGACAACCAGATGAATATCAACGGTGCCAACCGATTACAACTTGGATTGAACCTCGCAACAGGTTTTGTATTCGAACCACTTGGTTATCAAAAGATCATGTTCACGATCCGTTACGAAGCCGGTCACAGTTACCTGAGCCCTTTAGAGAAAGGCACGTTCCGCCAGACGAATGAATATAGAGACGATCTCAGGACGAGGATCCAGGGATTCCGGTTGAGCTTCTCTTATTTGATCGACTTGAAAAATGAAGACTCGAAGAAGGGCAAGAGCACGATCAACAAACGGAAGCTGAAGTAACTCAGATCATTTTGTTCCAGGCGAGCTTACGGAATATCTCGGCACTCGGTCTTTTCTTCCGCTCCATCGTTACCGGGTCACATTCGTAGAGCCCGAATTTCATCGATGGTCCAAGATGCCATTCAAAATTATCCCAGGTGCTCCACCAGAAATATCCTTTGATGTCGATCCCATCCTGTAACGCTTTGTGAATGATCTGCGCATAGTCGACGATAGCCTTTTGTCTTAACTGGTCACTCGCATCGCACACGCCACTTTCTGTAATAATGATCGGCTTATGATATTTATTCCAGTAACGATCGATACACTCTCTTAATCCTTCGGGATGATACTCCCAAATGTCGTCGTGTATCTTACCATCCATCTTGTGCGGAGTTTCGAGCCACGTTATGGGCATTGGATCATGCGAGATCCTTGCATAGTAACTCATCCCAAAGAAATCGCATTTCTCGAAGTGGGCGGGAATGAAGTCCATGAACCACCAGTCGCTAAGCCTGGCTGAAAACCAGCCGATCACATTCTCCTGCGAGAACACGACACAGTTGTGTGAAATGCCAACAGGTTGATCGGGCGATTTCTCTTTAATATAGTCGTAGATGAGGTCGTGGGCCTTGCCCATGTTACGCACAACGACTGCAGCTTTTACCGGGTGCTTTTTGAAAGGAGGGAAGAAGCCCGCCACCCAACCGAAGCTTGCATAAACATTGGGTTCATTGAACGTGTTCCAATAGCTAACATATTTTCCGAACGTCTTCACCACCTTCTTCGCATAGTCGACCCAATAGGGGATGTTGTTCTCATTTTCCCAACCGCCGTTCCTCGAAAACCACAACGGGTTGGTGAAGTGGTGGAGCACCATCATGATGTTCACCTTGTTTTCCTTAAGCCTCTTTAATAATGACTTGTAGTGGGCGACGGTTGCCGGATCGAGTTCTGCCATCGGGGCGCGCTGCAGCTTGCTCCACATCAGGCTCATACGATAGTATGGTGCAAGCGAAGAGATGATCTCTATGTCTTCCTTACTTCGAAGTTCGTGGTCGGTGGTGCGGTCGAACACAAAGCCGTCTTTGGCTTTTATGCCCTGCCAGTCGTGCTCGAATGCTGTTTCGATTTGTGTAGCAGCTGTGCTGGTTCCGAAGATAAAGTCGCTGGGAAACAGGAGCTCCATTTCGTATTTAGGCTAATGGCCTTTTCCAACCTTGGCAACAAATGAACTCCTTTGTTCGGTTTCCCATTTGTCCCAGTATTCCTGGAGATCTTTCAGATCTTCGGCCAGGCAAGGATAAGCTTCGGCGTTGGGGATGCGAGGGAGGTGTCCTGCTTCCATGCTGGCGGTTGAAACGCCGCCACTCCATTCGAAGTGACCCGGGTCGTACGGATGTCTCCATCTTCCGCCCCAGCGAAGGCCCAGCTTTTCTCCAACGGCGCCCACCTTTTTCCAGACGGGTTCATTGTGCCATGAAGGCACCGAGTCGATCACTGGAACAACATCGACGGCGAGCCCATACTGGTGGCGTGAGCGTCCGCCGCTGCTGCGCGTGTAGATCTTGCCGAGTTGTTTGTATTCGTTTTGTTTTGCCACGGTCCTGTAGGTTTCGACCACGGCAAGTTCTATGCCTTTTGCTTTACAGTTGGCGATCAGTTGAAGAACCTTGTCGCGGAAGTAGGGGTGAAGAGCGGAAAGATCGGTGATCATGGGAATGTCGCCGCGGTTCTTCCCAAAA
Organism: Cyclobacteriaceae bacterium; assembly: GCA_035656375.1. Classification (GTDB taxonomy): domain Bacteria; phylum Bacteroidota; class Bacteroidia; order Cytophagales; family Cyclobacteriaceae; genus ELB16-189. The sequence continues at coordinate 7,106 of DASRSO010000063.1, forward strand.
GTATAGTTGCCCACTGTGCTCCATTTCATCCAGATGTCGACGGTGTCGGGTGCGGGCCCTGCAACCACCGGAACGATGAAGTTCCTTGTGAGCTCACTTATGGTATTGGCGCGATCATCCGACCACGGAGGGGTGGAATTTTGCGCACAGGCAAAGGAAATACAGCCAAAAAAGACGGCCGCGAGGCGGAGGTAGTGCATGGGGGTGCAAAAAAGTGCGGTAAAGATAGTGAATTGCCACCGAACGCGCGGAGTGCTGGGTGCGGACTATCTACGTCAGAACGACCATACAGCGCAGGGAGACATCATCAGGTTGCGATCCTTAAACAACAATGATGTCTCCATGGTCAGAAAGATGCAACTTGCCCGTAGAAACTCCGCACTTAGCACCCAGCACCTAAAACGATATAATGAACACCACTGATCCGCGTCCGCTTATATCCTTCCTTGGAGAATACCTTACCGAAAGCCGCCGTGCCACCATAGAACGGGTACTGTCCGAACGCACGCGCTATCTAACCTTAGTTCTCGAAGACATCTTCCAATCTCAAAACATGTCGGCTGTCGTACGCACCTGCGAGTGTATGGGTGTACAGGATCTTCATATTGTAGAAGGAAGGAGCAAGTTCAACACTAACAAAAAAGTACTGATGGGCTCGAATAAGTGGATGAATCTTATTCGCTACAAAGAGCCCGACAAGAACAATATCGCTATGTGCTACGAACGTTTAAAGGCAGAGGGATATCGCGTGGTTGCAACTCATCCGGCGTCAGGCACTTCGATCGACGATGTCGCGATAGATCAGAAGATTGCAGTGGTGATGGGTAACGAGTTGAAGGGAATCACAAAGTATGCGCTCGACAATGCGGATGAACTTGTAAGGATCCCCATGTACGGATTTACCGAGAGCATGAACATCTCCGTGAGCGCAGCACTATGTATCCGCTCCCTGGCGAGTCGCATCAGGAATTCCGAGCACGACTGGAAATTAAGTGAAAGTGAAAAAGATGTTTTAAGGTTGGATTGGTACCGGAAAAGCCTGAAAAAACCCGCCATTATGGAAAAGGAATTCTGGGCAAAAGCCGGCACGCCGCACCCCTGAAATCTTTTCACTATTTTTAAGTTGTCTATGGCTTGGAGAAAGATCAGGAAGGGTCTGCTGATCACTGCTGTGCTTACCGCACTTTTGCTGGTGATCACCAATATCTGGGTCATCCATAGCACCTCCGACAAAGTTTACGCAGGTACAGATTCGCTCCCTACAAACGACGTAGCCGTTATTTTGGGCACCAGCCATAAGCTCACCTCCGGGAAGCCAAATCCCTTCTTCGAGTACCGGATCAAGACAGCAGTCGCCCTTTACCGGTCCGGAAAGGTCAAACATTTCATCGTGAGCGGCGACAACCGCACAGTCTACTACAACGAGCCCATCGAGATGCAAAAAGCCCTCGTAAAGAACGGCGTACCCGACAGCGTTATCACGCTGGACTACGCAGGCCTCCGCACCCTGGACACTATCGTGCGGTGCAAGGAGATCTTCGGGCAAGACACCGTCACGATCATTACCCAACCGTTCCATTGCTACCGCGCGCTCTTCATCAGCAACTATTACGAGATGAATGCTGTTGCTGTGATGACCGAAGACCCAAACTATAATTCGGGCATCCGCGTCTACATCCGTGAGTATTTCGCAAGAGCAATGGCCGTACTGGACCTCTACGTCTTCAAGACGACTCCTCGTCATTTGGGCGATAAGGAGCCCATCAAAAACCTCTGATCCGCCAACGTTTTCGGGCATAATTTTAGATTGGCGGGGGTAGAACCAAGGATTGGTGCTTGCGTTTATTAATTAACTTTGCTTAAGTAAACAACTATTGTGAGGCGCGTTTTGGGGATTCGGATTGTTGGCTTGATCTGCTTCGCTCTCGGCATTTTTTCGTCCGTTACCCTTGTTGCCCAGGAAACTATCGTCCAGGGTAAAGTGACAGACGCCGGGTCTGGCGACCCTATTCCATTCGTTAACGTAGTTTTTAAAGGAACCTCGATCGGTGCAACCACCGACTTCGATGGAAACTATCTCATTAAAACAACCCAGTCAATCGATTCAGTAACAGCCTCATACATCGGGTACAAGGTTCGTTCGAAAGCCATCAAACCAGGCACCAGGCAGGTAGTAAACTTTCAACTGGTGGAGGATGTCGTCAACCTCCAGGAAGTGATTGTGCGCGCCGGTGAAAATCCTGCTTTCGAGATACTCAGGAACGTGGTGCGCAACAAAAAAGAGAACGACAAGCGAAAACTTACTGCCTACGAATACGATACCTACACCAAGATCGAGATCGACGTCGACAATATCTCCGACGAAATGCGTCAGAAGAAGTTCATGCAGAAGATCACCCAGGTGCTCGATAGTGTCGACCGGATTGCCGGCGAGGACGGTAGCCCGATACTTCCGCTCATGATCTCCGAAAGCGTTTCGAAGGTTTACTACAGAGATAATCCTTCACTTAAAACGGAGGTACTTATCAGGAACAAAATCAACGGAGTAGGGATGGAAGACGGTACCCTCATCCAGCAGATGGTGGGCTCATCCTTCCAGGAATATAACTTCTACCAGAACTGGCTGAACATTGTAAGTAAAGAGTTCGTGTCGCCGATCGCCGACGGGTGGAGGTTGTTCTATGAATACGACTTCACCGACAGCGCCTACATAGGCAATCATTTCTGTTATCGCCTCGACTTCTTTCCAAAGAGTCCCCAGGAACTGGCCTTCACTGGTACGATGTGGATCACGAAGGAGGATTATGCCCTTAAGCAGATCGACGTGACGATGGGCAAACAGGCGAACATCAACTTCATCGAGAAACTAAAGATCCAGCAGGAACTGGAGAAAACTCCCGACGGCGCCTGGCTGCCGATCAAGAACCGTGTACTTATCGACGTAAGCGAGATCACCAAAGCTTCGGCGGGTATGCTCGCGAAGTTTTACACGAGCAACAAGAACATCGTGGTGAACAAGCCTTACGAGCTTACCTTCTATGAACGCCCGATCCAGATCAAGGAAGATGCGCGGCTCGAACAAGACGAAAAAACCTGGGACACACTGCGTCACGAGCCGTTATCAGAAACCGAGGTGAGTGTCTACAAAATGATTGACACACTGCGGAACATCCCGGTAGTGAAAACATATACCGACATCATCAAGATTGCCCTTAACGGT
>DASRSO010000064.1:0-55170 GCA_035656375.1 Cyclobacteriaceae bacterium
ATTTCAACAATCAAACCAATCAAAATCCCTCAAAATGGGCCAGATTTAGCGTACTTGCTGATCGGAATTGGGCGATGGTGGCCGAATGTGTCCGCTATTGGGATTTTAATTTAAGGGGAATGATGTATCGCACTTTGACTGGCTGTCCCCGTTGCTTTCCGGGTTTCCAGGCCGGGCCCTCCTGTATTGCGCGGATCACCTCCTGGTTCAATGGTTCGTACGGAGTCCTGAGAATTACGAAGTTGGTAAGGCTGCCGTCTTTTTGTACGATAAACTGGACAAATGCCGTTCCGTTGATGTTTACACTTTTCGGATAATTGATGGTGCCGGGGATCGCTGCCAGGTATTGCGAGATCCCGTTCACCGGTTCGGGCTGCTGCTCGACCACAACGAAAACGTCGTCTTGCGGGCCTTTAACCGGTTCGGCAACATCAAAATAAATCGGTTCGTCGATACCCTTCTTAAATGCATCCCACACCTCGTCGCCCTTCATAAACTTATCCGTTTCACCAGGTTGGAAGTATTCGAGCGACTTGCGATCGACAATAGTCACAAAGCTCTCGTCGATCTTTCCTTTTTTGTTCTGGATCCTGGTGATATCCATACCAAGATGCTTTGCAAGAAACTTATAGACCGGTACTCGTTTGGTTTTTCCATAATCATGTCCTTCTTTTTTGAAGTGTGCATTCTCAACATTGCCTTGCTGCCCATAAAGTGAGTAAACGTGTTGAGCGAACGGAAACTCGACCTTCGGGGTGTTCTTCGTCCAGTCTTTGCCATCGGAAACGATCAACATCGGACGTGGAGCAGCGAGTGCTGCAATTTCTGCATTGCTGAAAACTTTGTCGACGCCGCGATAACGATGGATAGGCATCCCGCTTTCACACATGCAACCACCAAAGAAGTGTGCCGACACCTGCACAACCGGTATCGAGACTTTTATGCGATCGTCCAGCGCCGTGGAGAGGAACGTTTGTGTTCCGCCTCCAGATGCGCCGGTAACAGCGATACGTTCTGGATCTGTTTCCGGCAGGGTCAAAAGAAAATCTATCGAACGCATCATGTTCCATGTTTGCAAGGCAACATTCTTCGGGTATTCGTGATCGAGCTGCTGACTTTCACCATAACCGATCATGTCGATAGAAAAAACAACTGCGCCCATTTTGGCAAATGCTGCACAGCGATATTGCATGTCGGCGCGGAAGCGGCCATAATCTTCGGGCTGATCCCAATGCCCGTGTGGACAAACGATCGCTGCCAGTGATTTTGGAGCTACCGGTGGGCCGTAAGGACGATAGAGATTTCCTGTAACATAAAAACCAGGAATACTTTCGAAGATCACATTTTCGATCGTGTATCCGTCGAACACTTGCTTGTTGCGGAATTTTGCATTGGTGGCAGATCGCATGGGGGAAGATTCCATCTCCATTCCGTAATGCAATTGTCGCCGCAAACTGTCGGCGTGGTTGTTCCAGTCGTCTAAAGTTTTGATATACTTCTGTACGGCTGCGAGCTTCTGAGCGCCTTGTTCCTCGGTGTAGTAAGCTCCCTGGCATAGCCGTGGATCTTTTTGCGAAAGAGCGACCGATGTTGCAAACACGACGCACACAACGGTGAGGAAGGATTTATTCGTCATAGGTCGTTGAAATTAAGAAAAATCTTTAGCTTCGTTTATGCCTAAACTTACCCGCGAGCTCGAAGAGCTACAGGCCGCTGGCGTCATTACACCCGAAGTCGCCGAAAAAATAAGAGCATACTACGATAAGCCCTCGTCGGGAGCGAGCCGCATGGTAATTGCATTCGGCATCCTCGGCGCACTTTTGATCGGAATGGGAGTGGTGCTGATCATTGCACACAACTGGGACGATCTCTCGACAGGAACGAAGCTCTTCATCGGCCTGGCACCTATGGCGATCGCACAAGGCTTCGCAGCATGGTTTGTATTCAAACAGGTCGAAAGTTCCGCGTGGCGCGAGAGTATTTCGGTCATACTTGTTTTCGCAGTGGCAACGGCCATTTCCGTCGTTAGCCAGGTGTATAACATTTCGGGTTCACTCGGCGGGTTCTTGCTTGCATGGACCATACTCACACTGCCGATCATCTACATCCTTCGTTCGTGGATGGCGTCGTTACTTTACTGGATAGGGATCACCTGGTACGCAACAGAAGTAGGGTTCGCTTTTATTTCCTTCCGGCGTCACTTCGATCCGCAATACTATCCTCTTTTGGCAATGGCGGCGTTGCCATTCTATTTCATGTTGATCAAACGCCTGCCTGACTCGAACAGCATTTCGTTTCACAACTGGATCATAGCGATCTCTCTCACCATTACTCTTCCACTTGGACATTACACCAATGGTGATGAGCTGATCGTAGGAGCCTACTCGGCAATGTTCTCTGCATTCATCCTCATTGGTCAACTGCCGTACTTCGCAAGCCGGCGCATGATAACCAATGCGTGGTTGATCATGGGAAGCGCAGGTACGATCATCCTTTTGTTAGCACTCACATTCGAGTGGATCGACGTTGCAGACAAGGACGCTAAGTGGTGGCTGTCGATGCCGTTGCTCGTGTGGTCTTTGTTATTCGTGGCCGCAAGCGGACTACTGTACAAGGTTGGAAGTAAAATAGGGTACAAGAATGTTCTTTCGAAAAGCTATGCTTACCTGGTCTTCATCGTGTTGTTTGTTATTGGAATAGGACAGCCGTTGATTGCACGGGGACTTACGAATGTTCTCATTTTGGCGTTGGGCATTTACACGATTCGTGAAGGCGCCCTTGCCGACAAGCTCTGGAAAATGAACTACGGTGTGTTGATCCTTTCGATATTGATCATGTGTCGGTTCTTCGATACCGATATGTCGTTCGTGGTCCGCGGGTTGTTGTTTGTGGCGATTGGTCTCGGTTTCTTCGGTACGAATTTTTACATGATGCGAAAACGTAAAGCTGTCGCATGAAATACGCGTTCATAATCGGATTTTTTGTAATGGTGGGAGCACAATGGTATGTGCCGCTCACGATGATCTTCGGCGTGGAAGAAGCGATGGATGAGGGAGTGGAGTATAAGTTTAAAACAGCCCCGATAGATCCCTCGGATCCGTTCAGGGGGAAGTATGTTACGTTAAGCTTCGAGGCGGAAACCTATTATGGTAAAGATAGCGACACGCTTTTCACCCCCGGTCAAACCGTGTACGCGGTCATTATGGAAGACTCAGCCGGCTTTGCAAGTATCATCCAGGTACTCCCGGATCCTCCCGATGTCCCGCTGGATTACTTCGAGGCCACGTATTCTTACGGCACGGGCCCGATGATGTTACAGTTTCCCTTCAACCGGTTTTATGTTGAAGAATCAAAAGCTTCGGAAGCCGAACAACTCTACTGGCAAAACAATCGCACCGACAACCCGGCGGTTTGCTACGCCAAAGTAACCGTTTACAAAGGCACAGCAACCCTGACCGACGTTATGATCGGAGAACGCTCGATTGTAGAACTGGTAGAATCTATGAATGCTACGGAAGACTAGTTCTTCTGCGACTCGTCCGTTCCCTCGACAATTTCCGTTTTCACTTCGTCGTCTATGTCCATCTCTTTTTTATTCGGAAGCCATGCTCCAATTGGTACTCCACAAAATGCAAGTAATATCAATATCCCAAGGATGAGATACCTCAGAAATTTTTTCATAAAAGAATTAAGATTAGTTGTTAACCAGGAAAAAGATCAGGCAACAACCGGGAGGGAGGAGTGATGCTGTAGACAGTCTATTAACAGTGATTGGACCAGGCGAAACCCGGGAAGCGGCTTGCTTGTGATTGATACAGCGATGTGCTTTTGAGCGGTGTGCTCAACAAATACAACCTGAGCTTCCTGTTTCTTTGCTGATATTACAATTTCCGTTGTTGCAACGCACCGGGGCGCCGGGGTCACTTCGGGCCGGAGGGCGAATAGCCCCGCGGCAACAATGAATATCAGTAGTAACCTCTTCAGCATTGTACAAAAGTACTTAATTTTCGCTGTGAAATATTTAATCGCTGGTTTGGGAAACATCGGTCCGGAGTACGAGCTCACGCGCCACAATATTGGCTTCCTGGTACTCGACCGCATGGCTGATAACGAAAAAGTTGAGTTTAAGACTGAACGTTTGGCCGATAAAGCTGAAATAAAGTTCAAGGGGCGGGAGTTTGTGCTGATCAAGCCGAACACTTACATGAACCTGAGCGGGAAGGCGATCGACTACTGGCTTCAACAATTAAAGATCCCCAAAGAGAATCTGCTCGTAATCGTAGACGAGATCGCGTTACCCTTCGGAAAAATAAGACTGAAACCTACGGGCAGTGCAGGTGGGCATAATGGTTTAAAAAATATCGAGTTGTTGTTGGGCACGCAGGACTACCCCCGAATTCGCGTGGGGATAGGAAGCGAGTATTCAAAGGGACAGCAGGTTGATTATGTGTTAAGCAACTTCACACAACAGCAGTTCGAAGAACTTCCTGCGATCATGGACCGGGTGATCGAAGCAATACAGGCATTCGCAACCATTGGAATTGAAAGGGCGATGAATTTTCATAATAAGTAGCCGGTTGCTACTGCCTGTTCAGGTAATCGCTTTCGTTCTTGTAACGTTCGGTAAGGATCATCATCCGGAGAGCATAGATAAGGCTACCGATAATTACTCCTTTTAGCCACAGGCCACGCATTATGGTCGATGGGTCGGAGAATGCGTTTAAGGTGTAAAGAGCGAGTAATAATCCGAGCGGTACAGATATGAACAATACGGGGCTGTGCTTTACGAACACCCCGAACAAGATGAAATCACGCCAAGCGATACGTCAATTCCCATAGCCAGGGCACTGTCGCTTTTTAAAACTGCTGACAATATCGTGAGAGCACCAATACCCATAAGGATCCACTGGGCTCTTTTCAACGCCTCTTTTGAGTCACCGATGTCGCTTGTCTTGGTTACTTGTGCAGCAATGAACCTGGCTTTGGTTTCTGCGCTCGCGGTAAACGGATAACGACAATCAGGACACATGATAGCGTCGTCGGCCGACTCTTTTGAACAGTTCGGGCAAGTCATCGGGGAGGGGTTTAAACCAAAATACAAAAAAAAAATCCCGGTCGGGAAACCCAACCGGGACATGGTAGTGAATATGGATAAGTAAGTAATTACTTCTTGTCCTTCTTCGGAGCTTCTGCCTTCTTGTCGCCGGCGGCCGGTGCAGCACCAGCAGCAGGGGTAGCAGCAGCGCCTTCGCCGGCAGCAGGAGTTGCGGCAGCGGCAGCAGTTGCAGCAGCAGCTTCTTCAGCAGCCAACTTAGCAGCACGAGGAACTTCCACGGCAGCGATAGCCGCAGCTTTCGGATCCAGGAATTCCAGGTTAGCGATCTTCATATCCGATACTTTGATCGCGTGGTGGAAGTCGAGTTCAGAAACATCCACATCGATGTGATCAGGCATGTCTTTCGGAAGAGCGTACACTTTCAGTGCAGCACGTTTCCTTACAAGAGCACCACCTTTAGCAACACCGGGAGCCTGGCCAACCAGTCTCACAGGGATCTGCATTTTGATCTTGCGATCGCCAGAGATCTTAAGGAAATCAGCGTGAAGCATGATCTCACTCACAGGATGGAATTGAACCTCCTGGAGGATCGCCTGGCACTCTTCGCCTTCGATGTTCAGGTGAACGAAGTGAGCTTCGTTTGTGTAAATAAGGTCACGGAACAGGATCATCGGGGCGCTGAAATGCACTTGATCGGGTCCACCATACAATACGCAAGGCACATTGCCTTCGTCGCGGACACGTTGCGAATCAGACTTGCCGAGATTTGCTCTTCGATACCCTATAATCTCAACAGTTTTCATAAGAGTTAAAAAATTAATTGTTAAAAGTAAAATTGATAAAAGTTATAGACGAATGAATAATGAGCTTATCGACTCATTGTCATGTATCTTTCTAATTGCTTTCGCGAAGAGATCCGACATCGAAAGCACTTTCACTTTCGCTACAGATTTCTTCAACGGTATAGTATCGGTGACCGCCATTTCTTCGAGCATCGAGTTCTGTATGTTCTCGTATGCAGCGCCCGACATTACCGCGTGAGTACACACCGCGCGAACGGAGTTGGCCCCTCTTTCTTTCAGCAGTGCCGCAGCCTTACAAATTGTTCCGGCAGTATCTACCAGGTCGTCCACCAGTATCACATCCTTGCCTTCAACTTCACCGATCAGCCTCATCGACTCGACCTTGTTTGCTTCTTTCCTGTACTTGTCGCAAACGGCAAGTTCAGCATCGAAGAACTTCGCGAAGCTGCGCGCCCTCTTGATACCACCAACATCGGGAGAAGCGAACATGATATTCTTCAGGTTCAGTGACTTCAGGTACGGAACAAAAACGTAGTTGCCGTCGAGGTGGTCGAGAGGAATGTCAAAGAACCCCTGGATCTGGTCTGCGTGGAGGTCGCATGTCATAATTCGATCTGCGCCCGCTGCCGAGATCAGGTTTGCAATCAGCTTTGCAGCGATGGCAACCCTGGGCTTGTCTTTCCTGTCCTGCCTGGCATAACCGAAGTAGGGGATGATGACGTTGACGTTCTGTGCGCTGGCGCGTTTGGCCGCGTCGATCATCAGCATCAACTCCATGAAATTGTCTGCCGGCGGAAATGTTGACTGAACAATGAATACGTCGTGGCCGCGGACCGACTCGCTCAGGTACGGGGACATTTCCCCATCGCTGAAGTGCTTGTAATCGACCTTACCGAGCTGTTCACCATAAGCATGAGCAATTTTCTCTGCCAGGTAGGCGGTAGCTTGTCCAGAAAAGATCTTAACGGCCATCCGGTTTTCAATTAAAAATCCCACTTCGTCCTCCGTAGCCGTTGGCGAAGGAGGGCTTCGCGGGAATTCTTTAAGTTGCCCGACCAGGGCTCGAACCTGGACTTTCTTGAATCAAAATCAAGCGTGTTGCCAATTACACCATCGGGCAGTTCCATGGTCAACGTAGCTTTTGGCGAAGTTGACCCACTTAATGGCCAAAACCATCAAGAAGCCCCTAAAAAGGGTGTGCAAAGGTAGAATTATTTTGGATTTTTTAGCCGGGGAGCCCCAATTATTCCATTTCGGAGGTTTCTGTGGTAGTAGCTTTTTCAACGAAGCCTTCTGCCCAGAATCTGTACTTATCCAGGATAGAAATAACCGCATTTTTCAGGTGGCGGGTGTTTCCGAAATCGATGGAACCATACAATGTAGTGGCATATCCCTGCCAGATCGATCGGTTCTGACGACGGTCGAAAAACTGGATCAGTAACGTGCCGGTTCTCATTTGGTATTTCTGACGATCATATTCGATGTCCTCTTTCTGGCTTTTTACCCAGTCTTCGATGTCGGGCTGGTTGTAGCCGTTAAACGAAAGGCTGTCGTTATACATTTTATACCCGATGATAAGGTGGGGACGGTGGTCGCTTTGTTTGTAACCGAGGAACTTCATGCGGTTGACAATCGACTTTTCGATAACCTCGTTGGTCATGGTGGTGTCGTCGATGCCCACAGGCCGCATGATATCGAAAGTGCGGTATTTCTTGAAGTTTCCGTGATAGCTGTAATCGTATTCCACAGGGAGCTCCTTATATCCGAGGCACGAGCAAAGCAAAACCAACAAAGGCGCGATGTAGTACAACTTCTTCATAGGCGGAATCCAAATAGAGTTAGGATTATGAAATTTACCTAAAAGGGACTCATGAACCAATGATTTCTAACCCACAAAATGATGACAGATTTGGATTTTGCAACTAAACACTCAGCAATCTGGCTTCAGCGCATTAATTTCAGGGCTTGAAATGACAAACGACTACAATTTATACGACCAGGAAGTTGGATCAAGGTTCCATATCTACAACTCCCTGTTCCTGAACCTGCCGTTCCGCAACATTTTGCGAACAGGCACGCTTTTGCCACTGCTTCAACAACAGGCCGATGCCGGGCTGGAGAAGGGAGCGAACGCAAACGATATAGTCAATGAATTTATCGCGAACCTGATCGAAAAACCGACCCGGGAAGAGCAGTTCCACCTGCTGTTCAACTTCATCCAGTACGTCGAAAGGCAGGTTGCTTTGTTCGACTCGATCGAGGACGCTGCGTTCGAACACATCAACGACATGAAGGGCAAGGGCACGGTGTCGTCGCTCGTGATGCGCGCCAAATACGAGAACAAGGAAGCCGAGCTGCGTGAGCGTCTCGATGAGTTCTGCCTGCGGGTCGTGCTTACAGCTCACCCCACCCAGTTTTATCCGGGTTTCGTGTTGGGAATTCTTAGCGATCTCGAGAAGTCGATCCGTGAAGATGATATCCCACAGATCAACCTGTTGCTTCGCCAACTCGGTAAGACAGCATTCATCAATAAAATAAAACCCACGCCCTACGACGAGGCCGTGAGCTTGTTGTGGTACCTGGAGAACGTGTTTTACACTTCAGTTCCACAGATCATCCTGTCGTTGTGCGATGGCCTGGGAATATCTCCCAGTGACTGGAAAAATGATAAGCTGATCACCGTCGGCTTCTGGCCGGGTGGCGACCGCGATGGAAACCCGTTCGTGACAAGCTCGATCACCGGGCAGGTTGCAACCAAACTGAAAGAGACTTTATTGAAGAGCTATTACCGCGACATGCGAATGCTTCGGAGGCGATTGACATTCCAGGGCATCGATTCGATGGTAGTAGAGATCGAACATAAGCTGTACGAAATGGCTTATGGTCAGAAGGAGACATACACCACACCAAACGAAATATTAATTGAACTTCATGCTGTTCGCGCGAAGCTTATAAAAGATCACGACGGCCTGTTCCTGGAATTGCTCGATGAGTTTATTCTTCGTGTCAGGATCTTTGGATTTCATTTTGCGTGCCTCGATATCCGCCAGCACAGTGCAAAGCATGAAGCAGTATGGAAAGTGATCATTCAACGACTTCACGAAGAAAAGAAGTCGATCTCTCTCGAAGAGTACACTGCAAAATCGGAACAAGACAAGATCAAACATCTGCTTGGCCTTCGTCTCAATCTCGTTTTCCTTTCGATAGAAGATCAGTTCACGGAGGAGGTCATTAAAACGATACAGGCAATCTCTACTGTTCAAAAGAAGAATGGCGAAGCGGGTTGTCACCGCTATGTGATCAGTAACTGCCAGAGTGCACTGCAAGTGATGGAAGTGTTTGTGCTTACACGCTTGCTGATGATGGAGAATGACAGGCTGCCACTAGATATAGTTCCGTTGTTTGAAACGATAGATGATCTGGCACATGCGGCTACGATCATGCGCGAGCTGTATAGCATCGACATCTATCGCGAGCATATTCGTCAGCGCGATGGCTTCCAGACGATCATGCTTGGTTTCTCAGATGGCACGAAGGACGGTGGATATCTTCGCGCGAACTGGTCGATCTTCCGTGCAAAGGAGCAGCTCAGCGAGATATCACGTGAGTTTGGAATTAAAGTTGTGTTCTTCGATGGCAGGGGCGGCCCTCCCGCACGCGGTGGTGGTAACACCCACGACTTCTATGCGTCGTTAGGACAGAGCATCGAGAAGGAACAGGTTCAGATCACGATACAGGGACAGACTATCAGCTCAAACTTCGGTAAGCTTGCATCGTGCAAGTATAACCTCGAGCAATTGTTATCTGCCGGTATCATGGGTTCTGTCTTCGAATCTGATGATAATAACCTTTCAGAGGAATCGAAGGCGTTGCTTGATGAGCTTGCGGAGGAGGGATACAAGGCATACCTGGGATTGAAGAATCATCCGAAGTTTGTTCCGTATCTCGAACGAATTACGCCGCTCGCATTTTTTGGCGACACCAATGTTGGTTCGAGGCCGGTGAAGCGCAGTGCTTCGGAAGGTCTGAAGTTTGAAGACTTGCGTGCAATTCCATTCGTAGGATCGTGGGCGATGATGAAGCAGAACATCCCGGGCTTCTTCGGGGTGGGAACTGCGATCGAAGCATTGATCAAAAAAGGAAAAGGAGAGCAGTTGAAAGAACTATACAAAGGCTCGTTGTTCTTCAGGACTTTGCTGGGTAACAGTATGATGTCGCTGACCAAGACAAACTTCCGTGCTACGAATTACCTGCACGACGACAAGGAGTTTGGGGAGTTTTGGGATATCATGAACACGGAGTACGAGTTGTCTATAAAGAAATTGCTGGAGGTGAGTGGTCTGTCGGACCTGATGACCAATAACCCGATGATACGATCTTCAGTGTCGTTGCGGGAGAAGATCGTGTTACCGTTGATTGTGATACAGCAGTATGCCTTGATGAATCTGAGGAACATGAGAGAGGAGGATAAGAAATACGAGGCTTACTATCGACGGTTGATCATACGGTGCATGTTTGGAATTATAAACGCTGCAAGGAATTCGGCGTAAAACGCCCGGGGGATTGGACGGCTTTGGCGCGTGCTGGGTGCGGATACTCCACGCAACTTAAAGATCAAACAAAGCAGGGAGACATCCTTAGAGTTCATCCGTGAACTCCAATGATGTCTCCCTTATTTTTTCTCCTTAAACCGAAATGGTGTCGGCACCCAGCACGGCACGCCACCAATCGGCTACTTCTTTACGGTAGCAACGCCCGATTGAGTTATTGCCGTCTTCGCTTCGTCAGGCGTCGTCCAATCATTCGTAAAATATCCTTCCGCGACCTTCACATCATTCCCTCCCTGGAACAATAAGAAATCTTTCAGACCGCCGATTGCCTGCAGGCTCGACGGAACAAATCGTCCCTGGTTGGGTTTGGTCGACGTCCACCATGGCAGCCCGGAGTTTACTACAACATAGTGATTGTTCACAGGCACAACGTAGATCAGTCCGTGTGTTTTAACAGCAGATGCGTTGAGCTCCAATGGAAGATCAGCACTGTACTTCTCAATAAGCGTGTTCGTTTCTTTTGTTCCGAACAACACCAGGTTCGCCGCTTCGAAGTCGCTTGGCCGAACGTCTTTATCGGCAAGAACGCGGGGAAACACCATGATGCGCCCGAGGAACTCACCACGATACACCGACCAGTTGGCTGCGGCTTCGGCAACTTCCCTGCGTGCCTTCAATTCTTCTTCCGAAGGATTTCCGGCAGTTCCATAAACATACACGTGACGTGAGCTTGTTGCTGCACTTACGGGACCTTCGGCACCAGCTTTCTTGGCGGTAGCTGAAGGCTCGAACTTCGCGTTAACCCATTCGGAGCCCTTCTTACCCTTCACCATGTTGAATGAAACTTTGTCGGCTGTTTGTGTTTTGATCTTTTTGCCGTCGATGGTAACGGTTAGGGGCTGACCAGCTTTGTATTGCGGATGTCCTGCGAGGTTCAATGTAAACGCAACGAGATGAGCTGTGGTGACCTCGAGTGTATTGGGGCCGGTGAACTTCGTGTCGATCTCCGCCAGAACCCCTGGTATTACGTAATCGATGGTTACCCAATACGCTTTGTTGTATTTGTATTGATGTGTTGCGTAACGAACGCGATCGGGGAAGGGATTGCGTTTGAACTTCGAGAACCAATCGAAGATCTGCGCATTCGCGTAAGCGTTCTCCCAGCTGTTGTGATTAACGCCGGGATATTCGGTGTACTCGACGGTTGATCCGAGATCTTTCAGCTTCTTCGTCCAGTCGCGGGAAACTGCAACGGGAACAGCCTGGTCTTTATCGCCATGATGGAACCATGCGGGATAGTTCAATGCATTGCCGGCAAGTTCTTCGGTGCCGGCGGGAGGGGCAGGGCACACAGGAGCAATCGCTGCCCAAAGGTCGGGACGAGTGAGGCCGATCCATAATGTTCCACCGCCACCCATCGAGAGGCCAGTGAGATACGTGCGGTCTTCATCGATGTTATTGAAACGTTTTTTCACATCGGCGAGCACGTCCATCACATCTTTCTCTGCAACCCCCTGGTAGCCCATTGTGCCGCGTGCGAAAGGAGACACGACGATGTAGTCTACGTCTTTAAATTCCGGGAACACGAGGCTCGCTTCGACATCGGTTTCACCGGGAGCATTACTTTTTCCAAACACCCTCCGGAGCTCCAGCCTGTGGTTCGACCCGGCGCCGTGCAACATCACAACAAGGGGATATTTTTTGTTTGCGTCGAAATTCTTCGGGATGTACAAACCGTAGGGTTGCTCTGTGTCGTCTACATCCGAGTGGAATGTAACAACCTGCGGACCGGCGGGAAGTTTCTGACCGAACGCAATAGAGGTCACCAGTAGTAATGCCAGTAGTACTTTTGCATGCTTCATTTTAGAAAAGTTTAAAGTCTTTGTTAAACATCCATTCAAGAAAATTGGGCTCGGCGAAAGCATTGTCCCAACTGTTATGATTTACATCCTTGTATTCGGTATAACGAACATCTGCTTTGAGATCTTTTAGACGCTCGACCATTGCACGTGAGTATTTTACTTCGACCACTGCATCTGCGTCGCCGCGGAAGATCCAGTAGCGGGTCTTGGTTTGTTTTTTGGAGTAAGCGCTGGCATCGCCTCCACCGCAGATCGGCGCAGCTGCCGCGAATAATTTAGGATTGCGATACACCATCTCGAACGTGCCCATGCCGCCCATCGAAAGCCCGGTAATGTACACTTGCTTCTTGTTGACCGATTCGTTCCTGACGATGTTGTACGTAAGGTCTGTAACTGCCTGTAGTGCTTTCGATATCGGGTTGTTGTAGTTGAACTCGAGTTGCAACGGGCGCTGCGTGCGATCATACTTTGCAGAAGGCCATTGCGAATCTGGCATGCATTGAGGTACGATCACTATACACGGATAGTTCTTGCGGTTCCCGGGATCGAGAAAAAGTTTCACGCCATTCGTGAGTTGTTTCTCGTTGTCGCGTCCGCGTTCACCACCACCATGAAGAAAAAGTACGAGGGGGTATTTCTTCGACTTGTCGTATCCTTCGGGATAAAGTATACGATATGGAAGAGTATCTCCTTTTGAAGAAATATAAATTTTCTTTTCGAACTCTTGCGCCGATGCGTTGAAACCCACCAGGACAAGACATACCAATAAGTACTTCATCCTCCCAACTTACTACTTCTTCTTATACTTTTCCACCCGGGCATCACTTATCACCCCTTTCCAGTTCAAGCCAAATCCGAAGTCATAGGTGTTGCCGTCCTTATCAACATAGCAGGTCATGTCGAATGGCACGTCTTCGGCCTGTTTCTCCACAGTTGTCATGTCGAGCGGCATTTGCAGGGGGAGAAGTGCTGAAGGCTCGGCAGCGCCTGTGAGTAGCTCGAAGAGGGCCTGGTGTTGAACGCCAAAATGAACGAGGATACCCGCTGCATTTGGTTCGATCTCGCTGAACACGGCCGGGTTACTCATCTGCATGATCACAATTACAGGCTTGTTCTTCATTTTCTTTTTGGTGTCGTTCACCATTCCAAGATCAGTGATGTTGATCGCCTTCACTTTCTTGTTCCTGTAAGTGCGGTTTGTGAATTTTTCCAGCGGGTCGCCGCCGGCGATACTTTGCTCGCGCGCATCCTTCGCAGTGTATTCTCCATATTGAAGACTGATCGGCAGATATCCGTTGCTCTTCTTCGCATCGGCAGCATCGTAGCCCAGACCTGAGTTCGGGTTACCGATGAATGCAAGACCATAATCTGCTTCTTCGGGGTTGTCGGTAACTTCGAAGTATTTCTTAACCATATCGAGATTCACCGGGTAGTCGAGTGTTTCGGGGATGGGCGCGCCCAGGAAGTTGCGACCTCCTGGTGTAAACTTCTTCGGGATGTACACTTTCTTTCCTTTTGCGAGAGGAAGTGCGTTGCCTGAATTCTTAAGCATCACTACCGATTTCAACTGGGCTTCGTAGCCGGCCTTCATGAACTCGGGCTTGCCAACGATCGACTTCGATGCTTCGACGTCGAGGTAAGGGTTCTCGAAAAGCCCGGGTCTGAAAATGTTCTTCAACAACCTGACAGCAGACTGTTCGAAACGACGGCGCATAAATTCTTCGCCGTGTTCTTTCACACCTATATTATATGCTTCGATAACAGGAGCCAGCTCGTTGTTTCCACCGAATTGATCCACGCCGGCCATCAGTATTTTATAGTGACGTTCTGCAACGGTCAGGCTTTCGACACCCCACGGCTTGCCACCAATGAAAACATCCAACGCAGTTTCGTCTGGCGTAATGCCCCAATCGGTACACGCCACGCCGTCGAACTTATATTTATCTCTTAGCAGATCTGTGATAATATATTTATTGTAGCTGTTGCCCACGTTTTCCTTGTTCACTTTGTCTTGTCCCCACGAGATCGTGTAGTATGGCATGATTGCCGAGGCCATCCCGGTTTTTCCCTCGAGCTTGAACGCCCCTTCGGTAAATGGAATGAAGTGTGTTTCGAACTGGCCGCCCGGGTAGACTGCAAATTTTCCGAAGCCATAATGTGCATCACGTCCGCCTTCGCCCGATGCGCCGCCCGGCCAGTGCTTCACCATTGCGTTCACGCTTTCATAGCCCCATCCATCCTTTATCTCTTTTTCTCCAGACGACGTTTGAAATCCATCGATGTACGCACGGCCAATGTCGGCTGAAAGTTGAGGATGTTCGCCGAACGTTCCCGACACACGGAGCCATCTTGGATCGGTGGCAATATCTACTTGCGGAGATAACGCCGTTGTGATGCCAAGACTTCTGTATTCGATCGACGCAATCCGTCCAAATTCTTTAACCAATGCCGGATCGAACGTCGCTGCAAGTCCCAGCGAACCGGGCCACATAGAAATACTCCCGCCGGCGCCTTCATTAAACTCGGCAGTTGCATTCGTACCGTGACGAGGATCGGAACTGTTGTTTGCGGGTATACCAAGATCGATGCTTTCGGTAAGCGCCTGCACGTTGTTGTTCCATGCGGCGGCAACCTCAGGGCTCTCGACGGATGTGACCAGTATGTGGCGGACCTTGTCTTCAGTGATGAACTTCCTCTGTCCATCGGAAACATCCGAAGCTTTCATTCCACTTTCTGCCAGTGGCTTTCCGTTGTATGTGTCGGCACGAAATCCTTGTGGCGGCGCGGGTATCGCCTGGTGTCGGCTGTACAACATCAGTCCGGCTATTTGTTCAACGGTCATCTTCGAGGCCAGGTCTTTGGCGCGGTCATCGGCGCTCAGTCGCCAGTCTTCGTATGGATCGAGTGAACCGTTCTTGTTAAGGTCTTTGAAACCAAAACGATCGACGGTCAGGATCTTTACGCCCGAGCTGGCAGAGTAGGCGAGGGTTTGCCCGCCTTCATTTGTAACGGTTCTTATGTCGCCTTCACCACTTTCTTTCCACTTCGGGCTGCAGCTGATCAGGATGATGCCAACGCCCACGAGGATGACGGTTGTAATTTTCATGACTACTTGAGGATTGTTTTCAGATACGAGATGCTTGCTGCAATACTTTCGAATGCATTCGGAGGCATATCGTGTTCCACGAATGCATGTTGAAGCCCGGCAGTATCGGCGGCAGCGAATATTCTTTTGAAGTCGATCACACCTTTGCCAACGGGTTGCAGTGTTTTGAAATCTTTATCGAAGTCTTTCACGTGCCACAATGGGAAGCGTCCCGGGTTTTTCTTGAAAAGTTCAACGGGATCTTTTCCGGCTTTGGAAGCCCATGCGAGGTCGAGTTCCATTTTCACATTCGAAGGCAGCTTGAGGAACTCGTCGTAGGGAACCATCCCGTCTATCGTTTGAAATTCCTTGTCGTGGTTATGATACGCAAAACCAATTTTGGCCTTCGAAGCCAGTTCGCCCGCTTTGTTGAGAGTGTCTGCAGAGCTTTTCACTTTATCGCCCGAAGAGATGTCGATCGAGGAGCAAACCAGATATTTTACACCTGCTTCGCCTGCCTGGTCTACAAGGTCCTGCGCATTGCTGGTCAGGTCTTTTGGCTTGGGCATGTTCTTCAGGTTGTCGGGCACTTTTGCGTCGGGGGGAAGAACGAACGGAGTGCCGAGCACGTGGTGCGATGTCCAGTTGAGTCCAAGGTCTTTGGTGAGTTTCGCGAATTCTTTCGCGCTCATTCCATAAAATCCGGGCTTGATGCTGAATGCCGATTCGATTTCGGTGTAGCCGAGATCTGCTATTTTTTTGAGGTTGCCGGGCACGTCCTGTTCGAGGGCCCCGAAGAGCGTAAACAGTTGAAGGCCAATCGGTCGCATAGCGTGCGTACCGAATGCGTTATTTGAGAAAGCAGGCCCGGCGACGGCCATTGTGGCTGCGGTGAGCGCGGTGTTCTTAAGAAAGTCTCTTCTCTTCATAAAAATTGCGATTTTGTAATTGAATTTGGGTCGGGTCAGGCTGCCAGGAAGTTACCATCTGTCACGGCCTTCGCCCGACGAAGCCTTTCGCGAGTCGGGCATGTAATATTAACTTATTTTTCAATGTGTATTTGTTACACATACATAATTTTATATTAGCGGAATGAACGAACTGATACCGGATTTGAACAAGGACTTATTGGAACGTGGACACGAGATCTATCTCAGGCACCTTTCGGTGGACTGCGTCATTTTCGGTTTTCATGAGAATGAGTTGAAAGTATTGTTGCTGAAGTGGAAGGATGATGGTCCGTGGTGTTTGCCGGGCGGGTTTGTGTTGAAAGAGGATTCGTTGGAGCAGTCGG
Source organism: Cyclobacteriaceae bacterium (assembly GCA_035656375.1). Lineage (GTDB taxonomy): Bacteria > Bacteroidota > Bacteroidia > Cytophagales > Cyclobacteriaceae > ELB16-189. The sequence continues at coordinate 16,651 of DASRSO010000064.1, forward strand.
CGACCAGAATCTTGAAACAGCGCACGGGACTTGACAATATTTTTCTTCAGCAGTTTCATGTGTTCAGCGATCCTGGCCGGGAGAAGAAGAAGGAGTTGTTTCGGTATGCGTCGAAGGGTGGTTGGATGATGGAGCGGTTTGTTTCGATTGGTTTTTATGCGTTGGTAGAATTTTCGAAGGTGAGTCCGCAGGCCGATTCGTTTTCGGAAGATTGTCGTTGGTGGGATGTTGATTCGGTGCCGAAGATGGTGTTTGATCACAACGAGATCTTTCAGAGGGCACTCCAGGAGTTGAGGATGAGTTTGAATGATCACCCGATCGGTTACGAGTTGCTTCCTTCGAAGTTCACGATGCCGGAGTTGCAGAAGTTGTATGAAACGATTTTAGGGAAGTCGCTGGACAGGAGAAATTTTCAGAAGAAGATGTTGGCGTTGGGAATTTTGGAGAGGTTAAAAGAGAGGAAAATGGGAGGGGCGCATAAGGCGCCGTACTTATATAAGTTCAATAAGGCGAAGTACGATAAGGCGTTGAAGACGGGACTGAGGGGAGGTTTCTAGTGTATTTCCTGCAGCGAAGCAGCACGCCCCGCAGGGCCAGAGTTGCGCAGGGCGGTTTTCACTTCAACGACTCCAGGTATGGTGCGTTTTTTTATCGTGTTTACGCTATCAGGAAAACCGGACAAACTTTTTGTTAGGAATACCTGATAATCAATGTATCTCTTCAACACACATACCTTCAACTCAAAAATTGTAAGGTTTTCCTTGTGCCCCTAAAGGGCAACGATGATTATATTCGGGTATGAACCGAATCAACATCCTCATCATCGACGACGAAGCTCTCGTACGCGAAGGCCTCGCCTCACTTCTGAAGAAAGAAGAATTTGTACGGGAAGTACACGAAGCTTCTTGCCTCAGGGAATGCTATGAAAAGATGGCCGTGCACCGTATCGATCTCATCCTGCTCGATATGCGACTGCAAGGCGCCAGCGGACTCGACATACTCACCGCCCTCAAGAAAAAAAGAGTCCCTCCAAAAATGATCGCCGTCACTGGCCTCGAAGGTGCCGAGGTCGTAATCGCCCTCCTTAAAAAAGGAATCGACGGCATCGTGCACAAGCTCGACGGCTATAAGGAGATCCTGTCGGCCATTAAAGCCGTCATGGGACCTCACGGTACTTACTTCCAGGAGAAAACCATTAAGATCATCCAGAACAATGCAGCACGTTGGGACGCCGCACCACCTGTTACACTCACATATCATGAAAGGGATCTTCTAAAAGCGATCGCCATGGGGTTCACAACCAAAGAGATCTCGATACACATGAAAATGGCAGAGGCTACAACGGAAACGTATCGCGTACGACTGATCAGGAAGTTGAACGTTGGCAACACTGCAGCGCTTCTTGCATATGCCTACCGAAACGGAATGTTATAAAAAAACCCTGTAGCACGTGCTACAGGGCCAAAAGCTGAGGTAAGGGCTCCTTCCTCGCCTTTGATTAACTGCCTTTCTAATTCATAATTCTAAATTCTTAATTCTTATCTCTTATCTCTTATCTCTATCCTCATTAATCCCACTTCCAGTCGCCTGCAATCTGCAGCGGCTCTTTCAGGTTATTATCGATCATGAATTGCTTCGTGGTCTCACTATCCATCTTCTTTGCCGGCAATACATCGGCATTCGCCAATCCATACAACACCATCGTTCCGAAGCGAACTGTATTCACCAAATGTTGCTGGTTCACCAGTCCGAAATGATCGCAGTCGGCGTGATAGCAACGATACACTGAGCGATCGAGATCACCATTGAGTCCGAGGATCGGAACACCTTCGAGCATGAATGGTTGATGATCGCTGTGAAGTCCCGAACGGTTGGTCACCTTTCCTTTGAAAACCGTGTCGAGTTGCTGAAGCTCGGAGGAAATTGTTTTAAAGAACGTTGTATCGTCAATTTTTCCGCCTGCATTAATACCGACAGGATTTCCTGTCATATCGAAGTTCATCATGTACTTGATGTTCTCGATCGATCCGTTCTTCACTTCTTCGTTCACCATCCATGTCGATCCGAGCAATCCTTGTTCTTCACCCATGAACATGATGAATTGAACCGTGCGTTTTGGCTGGAGCTTGTTGGCTTTGAATGAACGTGCGATGTCGAGTACGGAGAATGATCCGATACCATTGTCGATCGCGCCAGTCGCCAGGTCCCATGAGTCGAGGTGGCCGCCGATAAGTATTCTTTCGTTGGGGATCTCGGTTCCTTTCAATGTGGCGATCACGTTGCGGGCCTTTATCATATCGCTATGGTTGGTCATCGCGATGTGAGCCTGCACTTTTTTCTTCTTCAGGGTTTCTTTGAGCGCCATGCCGGTTTCCTTGCTGATACATACAGCGGGTATCTGCAACAGTTCGCCTGTAACAGAAGCAGTGCCCGTGAGCAACACACCACCGTCGACACTATTAAAGATGATCACACCTTTCGCACCGTTCTTGATGGCAAGCGCTGTTTTCTCGCTGCGATGAAGATTCTTCGAACCTTCAGGACTTCCATCGAGAATGCTTATATAAATAAAGGCAAGCTTGTCTTTCACCGCACCGGGATTCGCCAGGTAGTCGGCTTCAAGACCGTTACCCATGTCGACCACTTCACCGGTAACGTCGGCCGAAACGGGTGAGTGACCGAGTGTAACGGCGGGTACTTTTTGTTTGTCGATCTCGACCGACACTTCGCCGCGCGACCATGCTTCGACTTCGAACTCCTGGTACTGTACGTCGTCGAAGCCGTACTCTTTGAATTTATTATAAGTGTATTCTTCTGCCTTTGCACCGTTGGCCGAACCGGTCAGACGGTGGCCGATGGAACTTGTGGCTTCTTCGAGCGAAGAATACGCTTTCGAGTTCTGTTTTACTTCGGAGTTGATCCGTTGAAAAGTTTCGGGGCGCGACTCTTTTTTATCGCACGAAAACATCGCGATGCACATGGCGCATACGATGGCGGGGCGGAATATTTTTTTCATACAGGGTTTAGGAGCTTAAAGATATTAATTCTCCTATACCATGCATGAAAAGTTTTTCGAGTGGGAGGGTGGAGGCTCAGTTCTGTTTCCTGACCACTTTATCCCTGATTTCCTTCCATGTGACCATCTTGATGTTGTTGTCTTTCAGCAGCTTCTTGCAGTCGTCGCTGGTGAAGAAGTCGAAGTCGGCCTGGCGCCAGGCGGCTCCATAATCGGGATGGTCGATGGTAACCGCCTGCATTTCAGAGTCGTTGTGAGCAGCGTGGAGGAGCAGGACGTTGAACCCGACGGGAAGTTCTTTGAGAACTTTTGAGTAATAGTTTTTCATTCCCGCTTTATAGTCGTCGGGAGTGGCCATGAAGAGGTTGTCGATAATGACTGCGTTTGGATTGCCGGCGGCGAGAGCTTTTGCCTGCACGGGAAGCAGCACTGGCACTTTGTATTCCTGGCCTAGCTTGAGATAGATCGCTGCGAGCGCGGGTGTAGCAAACACACTTCCCATGTGGGTGTCGAAATGAGTGGGGTCGATGCCGAATTGTTTCGCGCGTTCGATCTGTGCGCGGAGTTCTTTCTCGGCTTCTTCGGGCTTTGCGTTTTTGCCGACAGCTTCGGAGTTGTCGGGGAGGAAACCTTTATCATCGACGAGCGAAGGAACTTCGGTGCGAGAGAGAACCGGTGTCCATTTGTAATGTTTCCATTCGGCGGTTAACGTGAGATGAAGTCCCAGGTCGACATTGGGGTGTGTGGATACGTATGCGGCGATCTCGGGCATCCATGGGCATGGCACGAGTATGCTGCCGGAGTTGATGGATCCTTTTTCGAGGGCAGTGATTGTGGCGGTGTTCTCGGAGTGAGACACGCCGATATCGTCGGCGTGGATGATGAGGAGTTTGGTGTTTTTAGGATAACCGAGTTTCTCTTGCAACGTAGGTTGTGCTAAGAGCGATATTGCTATGAACGAGGCTACGATCGCGAACGAGTATTTCATTGTTGTAAGGTTTCATTTGTTCAAAAAACAACTTCTTGCAAAGATCAACTTACTTTCGATCCCGGCGCCACCTCGTCAATCGGTCTCACAAGCCTGAGCTTGCCATCCTTATCCTCCGCCATTAATATCATTCCTCTCGACTCCAGTCCCATCATTTTCCTGGGCGCAAGGTTCGCAATAAACGTCACCTGTTTTCCGATAAGCTCTTCGGGAGTATAGTGCTTCGCGATACCACTCAGTATCGTTCTTTTATCGAGTCCACTGTTCACGGTAAGCTTCAACAACTTATCCGACTTGGGCATACGCTCCGCCGCCACCACTGTACCGATCCTTATATCCAGCTTTCCGAAATCATCAATAGTCACTTCAGGCTTTAACGGCTCGGCAGGAGTGGCACCAAGCTCAACGGCTCTTTTCTTGTCCTCGAGCTTTTTGATTTGAGTGGCAATCACATCGTCTTCGATCTTCTCGAACAACAACTTTGCTTCACCCAATGCCTGTCCCGCCTGTATAAGATCAACCGATCCCGCATGTTTCCAGTTAACGTCGCCGGTCGGGATCATTGCCTTCAGCTTTTCAACGGTGAAAGGAAGGAACGGCTCCGCAACGATCGAAAGGTTGGCCGAAATCTGGATCGCGAGATTCAATATAGTACCAACGCGAGGCAAGTCTGTCTTCGCAAGTTTCCAGGGTTCGGTATCAGCAAGATATTTGTTACCAATGCGGGCAAGGTCCATCAGCAACGCGGTGGCTTCACGGAAACGGAAGGCATCCAACGCTGCGCCGATCTTCGCCGGGAAACCGGCTACTTCTGCAATTACTTTTCGATCGATGTCCGTGAGCGGTCCGCGCGCAGGCATCTTATTATCGAAGAATTTTTGTGTGAGCACCAGCGCACGGTTCACAAAGTTACCGAAGATCGCAACGAGCTCGTTGTTATTCTTTGCCTGGTAATCTTTCCATGTAAACTCGCTGTCTTTCGTTTCGGGTAGATTTGTAAGCAATGCATAACGAAGCACATCTTCCTTGCCGGGAAAATCCGCGAGATAGTCGTGCATTTCGATCGACCATCCACGGCTTGTCGACATCTTATCGCCTTCGAGGTTCATGAACTCGTTTGCCGGAACATTGTCGGGCACGATGTACTCGCCGGTAGCGTGGAGGATCACCGGGAAGATGATGCAATGGAACACGATGTTGTCCTTACCGATAAAATGCAACAGCCTGGTGTCTTCAGCTTGCCAGTATGTCTTCCAGTCGTCGCGCGAAACCTTATCGAATTTTCGTTGTGGCGTCGAGAATACTTTCTTTCCTGAAGTCACTTCATCGAACAACGCTCTTGTTGCGGAGATGTAACCGATCGGTGCATCGAACCATACGTACAACACTTTCCCTTCGGCATCGGCGAGGGGCACTTTGATACCCCAGTCGAGATCGCGTGTCATTGCGCGTGGTTGCAAGCCTGCTTCGATCCACGACTTACATTGACCATAAACATTAGTCTTCCAGTCGTCCTTATGACCTTTCAGGATCCATTCGGTGAGCCACTTTTCGTAATCGCCAAGAGGCAGATACCAATGCTTTGTTGGTCGCAACACGGGTGCTTTCCCCGAAAGGGTAGAGCGTGGATTGATAAGCTCTTTAGGGCTTAAGCTTGTCCCGCACTTTTCGCACTGGTCGCCATACGCATTAGGATTGTGGCAGTTCGGGCATGTGCCGATGATGTAACGATCGGCAAGAAACACTTTTGCTTCGTCGTCATAATATTGTTCGGAAGTCTCTTCGGTGAAGAGACCTTTCTTGTGCATCGTGAGGAATATCTCCTGCGATGTCTGGTGATGAATGGGCTCGCTTGTACGATGGTAGATGTCGAAGCTCATGCCGAGTGCATAGAGGCAATCGCGCATCTGTGCGTGGTACTTGTCGATGATGGCCTTCGACGTTGTATTTTCTTTCAGGGCCTGGTTGGGGATAGCGGTGCCGTGTTCGTCGCTGCCACAGACAAACACCACGTCTTCGTCGTTGGAGCGGAGGTATCGAACGTACACATCGGCCGGGATGTACGCGCCTGCCAGGTGCCCGATATGTTTGGGGCCGTTGGCATAGGGGAGGGCGGACGTTACGGTCGTGCGCTTATATTTTTTAGAAAGCTGTGTCATGAAAAATGAAAACTGAATTAACCTAACTGCAAAGATAATCGAGGAAAGCGATTACCGCATTTCATGCTCTTCTTTCTCCCTTTGGGCGAGGACGGTAGAAAGGTTTTCGGGGATGGTGACTGTAAAGCAAGTATACTTTTCGGGTGTTGTTGAGAAATCGACCCTGGCATAGAGTCGTTCAGAGGCCAGCTTGGTAAGGTACAGGCCGATGCCGCCCGACTCGGATCTTTCTGATGCGCGCACGAACATCTGGAAGAGCTTCTGGGGGTCGCGTTCCTGGATGCCGATGCCGTTGTCGATGACGCTGATGAGAACGCCTTGCGGGCTGAGTGAAGTTTTGATCTTGACGAAGGGCTCGATGCGTTCGGAGCTGTTGTGATATTTGATAGCGTTGTCGATGAGGTTTTCGAGGATGATACGCAGCACGTGACGATCGGTGATGAGCAGGACGTCGGGGTCGATGTCGTGGGTGATGGTCATGCGTGGGGGTATGCCTTTCTTCTTTTCGAAGACGAGTATTTCGTTGATCAGCTCGTGGAAGTTGATCTTGATAGGATTAAGCACGGCGTGGTTGATCTGGTTGACGATCAGGAGTCGTGTTAATATAGAGTTGAGTTTATCGGCGCTGGCGTCGAGTTTTTGTAGGTAGTCCTGGGCTTTTTCGTCTTTGAGTTCGAGCAGAGCGACGTTGGCGATTCCTTTGAGGCTGGCGAGTGGTCCGCGGATGTCGTGCGATGTCTTATATATAAAGTTGTCGAGCTCGTTGTTTACGTTTTGCAGTTGTTTGGTTCGGTCTTCGACGCGTTTTTCGAGAGTTTGGTTCATTACCGAGAGTTCCTGTTTGGCTTTAGAGAGGGCGCGTGAGTACCTGAGGAACATGAAGGTGCCGAGTATAGAGAGAACGGCGACGAGACCGACGAAGAAGTACACTTCGCGTTGGCGTTGTATGATCTGTTGTGTGAGTTCGAGGACCTGGTTTTTCTCGGCGATAGTTTTGATGTTTTCGCGTTCTTCGTAGGCGGTGGTAGCGCGGGCGAGGTTGCTAATTAGGTCATCTGTATAAATAGAGTCTTTTAAGTGTATATACCTTGATTGATATTTTGCGGCCTTTTCATATTCTTTAGTCTCAGTATAAACTCTAGAAAGTCGCAAGTAGCTATAAATAAGAAGCTGGTTATATCCCGAAGCCTGGGCAATTTGCTCTGCTTCGTTTAGATAGTGGATTGCAGAGTCGTACTGTTGCCTGTCAAGCTCTATTTCCCCGGTGTAGAGGGAGCTTTCCGTTAAAAATCTGTTGTCTTTTAGATGGGCTGACAAGGCATGTGACTTCGCAAAGTGTCGCTTCGCTTGTTCGTAATTCCGCACTGCACGGTAAGACATTCCGAGACAGAATTCACCTTCTAGAATTATGTGATCGTCACAATTATCACAATGCGAAAAACCTTTATTTACAAACTCTCGAGATTGTTCATAGTCACCTAGATTCACGTGACAGAGAGCGATATTAATATAATATCTACTAATGTCTTTTTTACTGCCGATTTCCTCTTTTAACGTGACAGCACGCGAGAAGAAATCAAGCGCTTGAACAAAGTTTCCAATCTTGTAGTAGACAAAGGCAATATTAGAAAGCGCGACACTGGTTTCTTCTTTATCACCTTCCTTCTCTCTTATTTCTAGGGAACGAAAATTTGTTTCGAGAGCCTCGACATACATGGCCTTGAGATTGTAGGATATTGCAAGGGCATTGAGAATCTTCTTTTGCTCGTCTACAAAATTGTTCTTATCAGCGATTGTAAGCGCTTCATTGAAAACGGAAATCGCGTCATCTAGCCTGTCAACTCTTCGAAGAAGTTGACCGTATGTTCTTGCTGCACGGGTTTTAATACTGTCATTGAGATCTTTTGAGAGTTCATACGCTCGTTGAGAATATCCAACCGCTAGCGGGTTGTCAACATCGAATAGTTCATACCCAATCCGGTAATAGAGTTTGAATAAGTCATCCCCTTGGGCAGTTTCAATCTTTTTCTTCATGGAGTCTACCATATGGTAGACGTTTTCATGTTGAGAGAAGGGCGACTGTTGAGAGAACACTGGCAGAGGACAAAAGGTGACCAAGACCAGGAGCGCCAGTACGTGCCAGCGAAATATGTTTTGGTACATGTGTATCCTTTCCCTGTTTATTCCAAGAGGTGGTAAAAATCAGACTTCCATCTTTGAACCGTAATTTAAACACAATCTCTAAACCACAAAACTCTATTCTATCATGAAAAAAATGCTCTACATCCTTGCCCTCGTTTTCTCATTGGCTACAACTTTCACTGCCTGCACAGATGAAAACGTGAAGCCTCAAACCAACGAAGGCGGTGGCGGTGGAAATACTCCTGATCCTAAAGACTAATTAGTCTTAAAGGCTCAGCATATATACAGAAACAAACACTCTTAAATCGTCATCATATGAAATCCAGAGTAATAGCACTGGCTGGTGCAGCCATCGTAATTGCAGCTTCAGTTGCATTTACATTCCCATCAAAAAAAGAAGTAGCAAAACAATCCGCCGCTTCTGAAAAAAATGCGATCGATAAACAACCCATAGGTGGGTTTGCGATCGACCCAAAGGACTAAGACTTCTTTAGGAATTGCAACGCCTCTCCACTACAAGTGGGTCGAGGCGTATTCCTATTTATAAAATATTAAAGAGCCAACTGGACTGAGCGCCAGGAGTGGTTATGCGGTGCAACATGTAATTAGATGTTGCTGGCAGAACGGACCTGGAACGTCGTGAATTCGACAGTGAAGGTAGGAATGATTAGTAACGTAACGTTTTGAAAATATAGGAGGCAGGGACAGGAGTAGCATAATTTGAGGAAAGCACAGGCTTTAAGTGGGCTGGTTTTGGTAAAAACCGATCCATTTGAGGTAAAAAGTCTGAAACACCCCTTCAGCGAGCTAGTAACAAGCATGTACACAAACGGGCAAAAAGTGTATACTAGCGGAGCTTTTTGCCAAATTTGAGCAGAATCTTACATCGAGAAAACCGGATATTTTGGTTTTTTTGTAGTGGAAACACGAGGCTTATACCAGTCGTCGGCCCTATAAGCGGGGTAACCGGGAATTCGGAATCTGAATGGTCAAAAATCTAACATTTGAAATCCAAATAGCGCCATCGTTTCGTATAGCACTCATCTAAACGATGCCGAGCTTAGTTTTTTGCTGTGCTCAACCTGTTTTATTACGGTAGCCAATCCATCAGAAGCCTTCTCAATGTTTTCCGCGAAATCGATTGGTACGCCATTGTAGGTGGCGGCTATCAGGCTTAATCCATTGAATGTTGCAAGGTTAGCCTTGAGCCTGGCGGTGATCCCATCTAGCAAGAAGTTTCTTTCAAGTTCCGAACGTTGAAGGCGCTCCACAGAATCCCTAAGCGCTGCAGTGCGCTCATGGACCTTTTGTTCAAGTTCAAGTGCGATATGTTTTTTTTCTCTGTTCCTTCGGTAAAGCAAAAGGGCAATCGCCACCAACAGACTGGCACAAGTCCATAAAACAATATTTAGAATTAGGGCGTGCCGTATGGCCTGTTCTTTCAAGATCAAAAGTTCTGATTGTGTTGCAATCGTCTTAGTATTTTCCTTCTCATAAAAATCGAATTGATGGCGATAGATGTTTTCAATTACTTGCTGATTCATAGAACTATCTCGGGCCGCGAGTATTTTAGATTTGGCCGCCGACGCTTTTACGTGATTTCTTTGTAAAGAATAAAGCTTAGCAAGGGCGATGTTGGAGCTTTCAATGCCATTCCGATATCCGCTTTTAAGGGACAAAGATTCAGATCGTAACAAAATTTCTTCAGCGGATTCAATGTTGTTTGTGGCAAGGTAAACCTGCCCTAACGCAATAAGGCAGTCACTCATAAATGTCTTATTCGAATCTCTTGCGGCTAAGTTATACCCTAGTTTTAAATGCTTTTCGGCAGATCCAAAGTTGCCTTCCCTGGTCTCGACAATCCCCAGGCCAAGCTCAATCCGGGTTAAAGTGTGAGTTGTTAGTTTATCGGCGTAATTGGTCCTAACAGATTCAATCAAATCTCTCGACTCGTTTAGGTAATTCAAATAGGCATAGCATAACGCTAAGCTAATTTTCAGATTAGGTGTGTAATGATTAACCGAATCCATGGCCAATGACTTCTTAAGAAACTCAGCGGCCCTATCATAGATACCGATAGTATAAAATGTGGTGCCGATATTACTTTGGGCTATCGAGATTTCAAGTTTGTTACCTGTTTGCTGACGAAGTTCGAGAGACTTAAAATTGTGTTGAAGTGCCTTGTCATACTGACCACGATATGTATATGCTATAGACAATGAATTTGAAAGAAACCTCAAGTCTTTTTCGAGACCACATCTGTCGGCAATCGCCAATGTCCATTCCATTTGATCAATCGCTTTTTGGAGACGACCAACCCGCCACAACAACTGCCCATAAATCCTTCCCGACCTCACAATCGTCGCGCTGTCGCCGAGGTCTTTTGCAATCTCGAAGGCTTCCTCTGCATATTTCGATGCTAGCGGATTGTCTACGTCAAACATGTCATAGGCAATCTTGAAGGCCAACTCATAGCGCTCCATGCCGCTGGCATGTTGCAGCCGCTGCCTGAGGGAGTCTACTGACTGCCTCAACGAATCGTTGGGCGGCGCGCCGGCCGCCGAGAGGGAGGTGACTAAAATGAAAAACACCTGAATTCCACGAAAGGATGCCTTATTCATATTCTTCCGGATTTGAATTGTCATGTTTACCGTACATCCGACCAGCAAGCTTATTTATCTCAATCGAATATTTTTTAAATTCAGTATCACTTCATTAAACCGCCTCTTTATGTTCTTCAAGAGTAATTCTGCATTTGATGAACGCGTTTCAGTCAGGGCCGCCGACTTCTGCGAACATATCATCACAGAAATGGGAGCCGAATTGCACGACGACCTCATCCAGAAACTCGCTGCGATATCGTTTCATATCGAACGCATCGAAAGAGCTTCCACCGAACCCGCCGAAATCCTCGCACTCGTCACGCGATTGCGAACAGACTTTGAGACAGTCACTCAAACAACACGTGCCATATCGCGACGACTCAACCCGGTGCACATGTCGGGCTCTACGTTCGAAAGCAACATCGGCTACCTGTGCGACATAATGCAGCGGCCCGGCAACGGACAAGTCATCTGCACTTCATCGGGACACGAACAACCAATCAGCCAGGTCGCATTCACATATCTCTATCGCATCATCCAGGAACTCATACACAACGCGTTCAAACATTCTGCTGCCTGGAAAGTAGAGGTGCGCATCGTGTGGACAGGCAACTCGCTGATGGTCGAAGTCGAAGACGACGGTATAAGCCACGTCAACCTCGACGAGGTCATCGCCATCTTGCAGACCAAACATAACTCTATGTACATGCGGTCACAGGCCATTAATGCATCGATGAAATTCTCAAAGGGAAAGAAAGGGCTACTGGTAAGAATTGATTTCCCAATCCATCACCAGTAACGATAACACTCGCTCAAAATATCTTGCTTCGAATCGACAGGTCATGTCGATCATACCCATTCCCGAAGTTACCGTGCGACTTTGATATAATGAGGGAAAGAGGAAACAATAAACCTTACAAAAACACTATAAGGAAAACACGATAATGTTTGGTGCGATCCAGAAGGGGAGGGTTGAGAGGTTGCGAAAGAAAGTTTTTTCAAGGCGAACTGCTCGCACAATCCGACTGAGCACAATGCAACTGAACTCCATGCAACTGAGCTCCATGCGACCCGGCATTCACGGAAAACCTTACAACACGTTTTGAAATTGTAACAGGCAAGCGAGCTGCTTCCTACTTTTAGATGTCGCTAACTCTCACGGGTGGCCTTAAGGCCCACAGGCAGAATTGAAGGCCCCACACAGAATGAACAGACGGCGAAAAGTCTAATATCCGCATCAACTCAACTACTTACATCAACCCAATCTTGTACATCAACGCAACCACCCGCGTAAACCTAACCTCCCATGAAATCACCCCAAATCATCCCACCCACCAACCAGCAAAAACAAGATAAATCCATACTAAAGAAGTTCGGCAAACGCCTCGCACACATCCGCTTCAAAAAAGGCTATTCTCTCCGCCACCTCGCAGCCGTAGCAAGACTCGACCCCAGCGACATATGTAAATACGAAAATGGAACCGTCAACCCCATACTCACCACCATCGCCCGCCTTTCCCGCACCCTCGGCATTCACCCACGCGAACTCATCGATTTCGAAATCGACTGGCCACTATTTCAATAACAGCCAACCAGATTAACTATATCACTTCAAATCAATCACGTCACTTCAAATCACCTCGTGCGTCTCCTTTATCACATCCATCACAAACGCACTCTTCGTCTGCCCAATGCCATTAATCCCACTTATATATCTTATAAAGAAATTATGATACGACTCCATATTCTCCGCCACAATCTTCAACATAAAATCATACTCCCCCGAAATATTATAACACGCAATAACTTCTTTCAACGCTATCACCGCCGTCACAAACTCCTGCGCCGTCTTCTTATCATGATCCCGCAAACTCACCTGGCATAAAACCGTCAACGGCCTGTTCACCTTCCTGTTGTCGATCAACGCCGCATACTTCCTTATCACCTTCAACTTCTCCAACCTCTTTATACGGTCGTGCGTCGGCGTCGCACTCAAATGTATCTTCTCCGCCACCTCACGCACCGTAAGCTTCGCATCATCTTGTAACAACCGTAAGATCTCGTAATCCTTCTCGTCGAGGTGTAAATTCTGTTCTTCCGATGGCACCGTAGGCATAGCTAAAATTTGTTTTTGTTCTGTCTGCGTCCGAGCAACAGGCAATTTGTTCTGAATTTACCAGAACACTTTCAATCACGCCATCAAAGTTATCACCTTTGCCGTTGAAGAAGCCATGTTGTCAATAAAAAACCAGAAAAACCTCGTACTCATCATCGCCTCCACCGGCGTGTTCTTCGAAGCGCTCGATATCGCCATCGTCAACCTGGCCATGCCCCTCGTACAACAGTACTTCCACCTCGCCAACGACGAGGTGCAATGGGTACAAACCCTCTATATATTATTATACGGCGCCTTCCTGCTCGTGGGCGGCAAACTCGCCGACACCATCGGCCGCCGCAAAACATTCGTCATCGGCAACGTACTTTTCCTCCTTACCTCACTAAGCGCCGCCATCGCCGTCAACTTCGAGATGCTCGTAATCTCACGCGCCATCCAGGGCATCGCCGCCGCCCTCATGATGCCCTCAGCCCTGTCCATCATCACCAACACGTTCACCAACCCATCGGAGCGCGGACGCGCCATCGGCATCTTCGGAGCCTTCGCAGCCGTCGGCTCGGCAAGCGGCATGTCCGTAGGCGGACTCATCGCCACCTACTTCGGATGGCAGTCAATATTCCTCATCAACATACCCGTGATCGCAACCACACTCGTGCTCACATTCCTCTACATCCCGAAAAACGATTCGCAAGGTGTATCACTGTCGAACCTCTTCAAATCATTCGTACTACTGTCCCTCTTCCGCATCCCCGACGCTATGCTCGGCGCCACAGTCATGATGCTGCTCGGCGCTTTCTTCACCGGCTTCCTCTTCCTTATATCGATGCTGCTGCAAAACAACATGCAATACTCGGCCGCCTTCGCGGGAATGCTCCTCTTCCCCTTCAGCCTGCTGTCTGCACTCACATCTAAAGTCGCCCTGCCTTACCTCATGCGCAAAATGCTTGTACACCAGGCAGCCATCCTCGGCATGATGCTCATGGTCGTCGGCGCACTGCTCATCGTAGCATCCATGTCGTGGAATTATAACCTTACGTTATTGCTGATCTCATTCGCGTGTGTGAGCGGCGTAGGCATGGCAATCTGCTTCACTACACTCACCGTACTCTCGGTGCAGAAAGTCCCCGCGCAACATCACGGCGTAATGTCGGGACTATGTACCACGTTATATTTCCTTGGTGGAGGAATCGGACTTACCCTATTGTCGTCGGTAATGGAGGAGGGACAAGGCAACAATATTTCACAGTTGCCAGTTGTTGTTTTGATGATGTTCGCCGTAGTAGCTGTTGGAGTGCTCCTGTACTTCGGCGGAAGAAACCTGTCCGACTCTAAAAATAATAGCGCCGGACAGGGATCTGAAAGTCTTTCTCAACCAGTTAATCAGGAAGCAGCCTGATCATTACATCCTTGTAAAACACCTTGCTCTTCGGATCGTGTCCCTGCAGGGCAATCGTTCCACCAACGAGCTTCGACGTCTCACCTTCTGTGTATTCGTTGATCACTTTATCATTCACCTTAACAGTGATCTTCTTACCCTGCACGATCACATGCTCGGTGTACCATTCATTGTCTTTCACGAACGTTTCCTTCACATCCTGGACGGCATACACGCTGCCAGTCTTACGCCAGTCGGTGTGCGTCTGGTTCACCTGGATCTCGTAGCCCTGCGAAGGCCATCCTTCTTCCTGGTACTTTGTGTGAATGAAGATGCCCGAGTTAGAACCCGGTGTGGTCATAACCGTAGCTTTGAATTCGAAATTCTTAAAGTTGTGATTGCCCACATTGCCTTCATAGAACAAGTGCGCACGTTCGCCAAAAGCGATGATCGAGCCATCGGCAACGGTAAATGTTGCAGGATGCTCACTCACCTTCCAGCCATTCAAAGTTTTGCCATCAAAGATCTTAACCCAACCATCATCCTTAAGATCAGGGGCGGATTTCATTGAAAGAAGTACTGCGCCGGCCAGCACTATAGATGTCGCGAGGAAAAAGCGTTTCATAAATGCGATTAGTTTGAGACCAAGATACCAAAAAGTAGCTCAAACTTTCGAGCCGTCGGCAGGAATGAAGACCAGACCGGTTTTATCCTTCTCCTGCAAATAGTTTCGAAGCACTTCCCTCGTCACCTTGCAATGATTCACCGTGTCCATGTGCACCGCAACAACACGTGTCTTGAACGTGGAGACCTTCAGCACATCCGCAGCACTCATCGTAATCGGATCGCCCGTAAGAAACTGGGCACCGCCGGCGTTCACCACCGTCGTCTGTGGCTTAAACTTGTTCAACGCTTCCTCAACCTCGGCACACCAAATGGTGTCGCCCGCTATATACAGACTCTCGCCAGCCGCCTCCAATACAAAGCCCGACACAGTCCCCATCCTTTGCCCGATCTCTCCCGTGCCATGTTGCCCTCCCGTACGATGTATCGTAATACCCTTGAAACTCGCCGTGTCTTCAATTGCGTGCACATCAGTAAAACCCTGGCCTTTTATTTTTTCTAGATCGGCAGGCTGACAAAAGACCGGCTTAGCCTTGTTGATCATCTTCTGCGCTACGTCGTCCCAATGATCGCGATGTGTATGAGTAACCAGTATCGCATCGACATCGCCTAGGATCTTCGAGAGCTCGTCGTTGCTCACAGGCAGATCCACCATCGGTATACGCGACTTGCTTTCAGCATTACCCACAGGGTCCATCGCATCTTTTGGCGACAACATCGGGTCGACAAGGAAACTTGTATTGCGAATGTTCACCACGAGCGTGGCATGTCGCAGAAGCCGAATCGAGAATTTTGTTCTTGTCGCTGATGTCAATGGTAAAGCGGATAATGATAAGAGTGTTTTTGAAAATGCACGACGATTCATACATTTAATATACACACTTCGCCTCAATGTCGTACACCATTTCCCGCCACGTGCGGCTCGTCAACATCAAAACAGAAAAAGTAACACCCAACCTCCGCACACAAGACTTTCAACGTGGCGACCAGGTTCGCGAATCGTACAACGTGCGTGTGGCCGAATTCAGCAACGGCGCCTCAGCTACAATAGCGCAACTTGAACACTATCTCACGCCGAACCAGGATATATCCGTCGCGATCAACGAATTCAAACAGGTCATCGCCATAAAAAATCACGTCACAGGCAAAAGCGGAATGATGTTCGAGAAACGCAGCGCCAAAATCAAAGATATCCTCGTCTCACTGTTATATATAGTGCCCATCCTCGCATTCGGCATCTGGCTCTCCTCCAAATCAATACCTTATTTCAAGGCCGGCGACGACAAAGGATGGATACTCATTGTTATCGGCGGCGGTGCACTGTCGCTCGGCTTTTTCATATTGAAAAGCGTCGTCAAGCTCGAGCTCGAAACAAAGCGGGCTCTCAAAGAACTGCAGGATGTCTAGCAATCTCTCCTTGATTTTAGTGGCTCTCCCTTACTTAGTAATTCGGAACATTCATCCCCAAAACAATATCTCTCGTCCCTCTCCACACTCCATCTTTCTTCACCAACTGGATAATCCCCTTCCCCCCGCGCTTGTGTTCCTGCTTCCTGACCTTTTCAGTAACCAAAGGATCATCCTCAAACAAATATTCATCAATCCAGTACAATGTCATGCCCGGCTCTTTGATCAGTGGATGCACATGCGCCGGGTTGTCACCATCGGGATATGGCGCCGGCCTGATCGACGTGAACTTATATTTTCCATCCGCACCCGTTTTCATCCAACCCTTCAAATGCCCGTGACGATTTCCTTTTTCATTAGGAAGATTCGAATAATATCCCTTCGCATCGGTATGATAAACATATAAGATCACTCCAGGCGCCGGCGTCTTCCCATCTTTCTTATAAATCGTTCCCTCGATGATCATCGGTTCACCCGGCTCCGTCGCCGGAACCAGCCTCGTTTCCCACGACATCGACGTGGGCATACCTTCATACATCAGCTCACATCCATCACAACCGTCACCCACACGCCGGTCATTAGCCTGCGGCTGACCATCGCATGCAAAAATCACAATAGCGAACACCGAAAGTAAGAGTAGTCTCATAAGATCTTTTTTAAACCAATCTACGCCCAGCTCAATCCGCCCGATTCACACTCCTGATATATCGCCTGTTTTTCTTGACCAATCGCGTGGATACCGCCAGACGCGTGATCTGAAAAACCGTTAATTTTCATGGTGGAAAAGTTCTGGAAATATCGGGCCGACCATATACTCTTCTGGGTCGTTACGATCGGGTTTCACATCTACACGAAAGCCTACCTCGTCGAGTCGGTTGGGTGGGTGCAGTTCCTGCTCGAGATCGTTATCCGAAACGCCTTACTGGCCATTATTATATATGCCAACTTCGAGTACCTCATTCCCGCGCTCGCACAGCAACGCAAACTCTTGTTTTACACTTTCGGGCTCATCATCTGCTTTGCGTTCTACATTCTCGTGAAGAACACCCACGACATGTACCTCACCGTTTTCACAGGTAAAACACCGCTGCCCTTCTGGCGATATTCATTCTATAATTTTTCCATCGCCTTATTTTATATGGCGTTCAGCCTCGCACTCAATCTCAGCAAGGAATGGTACTTCCAGCGCGAACGCCTTCGCCAGCTCGAAGTAGAAAAGCTCAACACGGAGCTCGAATACCTGAAGTCGCAGATCAACCCACATTTCCTGTTCAACTCCCTCAACACGATATTCTTCCAGATCGACAAAACCAATATCGAAGCCCGAAACACACTTACGAAGTTTTCCGATATGCTTCGCTTTCAGCTATACGAATGCAACGGCCACGAAATGGTGCTCGAACGCGAGATACTGTATCTAAAAAACTACGTCGATCTGCAGCGACTCCGCCGCGACGACAAGTATAATATAGAGTTCAAGACCACGGGCGACAGCCGTGAATTCACCCTCGCACCACTTCTGCTCATGCCCCTGGTCGAGAATGCATTCAAATACCTTTCTCATTTCCCGGAAGGGAACAACAACGTTGCGATCCACATCCAGAACGACGAAAAATCTCTCGAAGTAAAAGTGAAGAACACCAAAGAGATCCGGATAGCCGAGAAACGCGACGCCGGCGGCATCGGCCTCAAAAACCTCCGTCGACGGCTGGAGCTACAGTATCCCGATCGCCACGAACTCGAGATCAACGACGGTAAATTAGAATTTGAAGTAATCCTTAGAATCAAAAAGCAGACGAACGTCGTCCCCGTGGCGAACGTCACTTCCGCAATATGAAACTCAACTGCCTCATCATCGACGACGAGCCGCTGGCGCGCAAAGGAATTTCGGAGTACGTAAAGGAGATAGAGTTCCTCCAATCCGCCGGCGAATGTGCAAGCGCGGCTGAAGCCGCAAACATTATCGCAGCCAAACAAATCGACCTGTTACTGCTCGACATCCAGATGCCGCGCCTTTCTGGCATCGACTTTCTGAAAACACTGACCCGCCCGCCGATGGCAATCTTCACAACCGCCTACAGCGAGTATGCCCTCGAAGGGTACAGCCTCGACGTGATCGACTACCTCGTGAAACCCATTCCCTTCGATCGTTTTCTTAAAGCCGTACAGAAAGCATACGACTTCCATCACCTACGGTCGCGTGACCAACAGTCGAGCTCGTCGGAGTATTTTTTTGTGAAGAGCAACGGTAAGTATGAGAAGGTAGCGTTCGCCGACATTCTCTACGTAGAGTCGATGCAGAACTACGTGTTGATCCATCTCCCCGGGCAAAAGCTGATCGTCTACATGACACTCGCGGGACTCGAAGCACAACTGCCCCAGGGGAAATTTATTAAAGTCCACAAGTCGTTCATCGTAGCGATAGGGCAGGTCAACTCGATTGAAAATAACGAGATAATTATAAGGCAGGCCAGGATACCAATCTCACGGACGTTGAAAGATGAGGTGCTTCGAAAGATATTAGGGGACAACTTGTTGTCACGATAACGTAGTACTCCAAGCGTGCCAGGTGCTTGGCGCGGATGTTCTCCCTGCATCTGTTAGTTATATAGATCTGCCAGGTTTCAGCACAGGCACCAAGCATGCACCCAGCACCCCGCCCGCAAAGCCGCTACTCGCTCCGTAACGCCTTCACCGGATTTCCCAACGCAGCCTTTATCGACTCGAAACCCACCGTTATCCACGCGATAAGGAACGACACAATCCCCGCAAGTATAAACACCATAAATCCTAACTCGATCTTATACTCAAAACCACTCAGCCATTCCGTCATCAGGTACCAACCAATGGGGACCGCAATCACAAACGATATTGCCACAAGCTTGATAAAGTCCCTCGACAACATTCCCACAATTCCCGCCACCGACGCTCCAAGAACTTTTCGTATCCCAATCTCCTTAAGCTTCCGCTCTGCAACAAAGATCGACAGACCGTAAAGTCCCATACACGAAATAATGATCGCAAGCGCTGTCGATACCGACAACATCGTATTCACGCGATCGTCATCCTCGTATTGTTTCTCCACACTCGAAGTAAGATCCTGGCTTTCAAATGGCGTCGTAAGGATCACTTTGTCCCACGTCTCCTTCATATGAGCCGACAATGTTTTGAAATCAGAGCCTTCCGTGTGCGCCACCAGAAACGAATATCTGTTGTCTGCAGGCGGCAGGTAATATAACGTAGGAACAATCGGCAAGTGCAGCGAACGATGATGATAGTCTTTGATCACACCTATGATCTGGTGCGACCTCTTTCCCGATTCCCATTCCGCATACAACTTTTGTCCAATCGCCTGTTCGGGCGTCATGTTGTATGCCCTCAGCGTTGCCTCGTTCACAATGATCTTGTTGGTCGGGTAGGAGAACGAGAAAGTATCGGTGGGGAACACCACGTCGCGGCCAGCGATCAGGTCGATGCCCAATGTCTTGAAATAGTCCTCACTTACACTTACTGCCCGGTTCAAAATACCCTTGTCGTTCGTCGATCCCTCGGGATACATTGCCCAGTCCGAGAACTGTGGCGTAGACGGAAGACTGCTTGTTCCCGACACCGTAACCACCCCGGGAATGCGCGCAATCTCCCGTTTCAGAAGCGAGAAATTGTTTGCTGCTTCGGTTGTGCGAAGCGGAATCATGATGACCCCTTTGTCGTTGAAACCCAGCGACTTATTGCTGATATAGTTAAGTTGCTGTTGAATGATAAATATCGATGATATCAGCGTAATCGTAATCACAAACTGGAACACTACAAGACCCTTGCGCAGCAACGAAGATCCATCGCCAGTCATATTTTTTCCCTTCAGGACACGCGCCGGTTCGAATGCGCTTAAGAAGAACGCCGGGTAACTTCCTGCAATCAAACCCGTGAGTAATCCTACCACCACCAACGCCCCTGCAATCAACGGCAGATCCGTATCGCCGATCGTAAGTTGCTTGTTCGTGATCGTGTTCATGACAGGCAATGTGAGGTAGATCAACCCGACCGCAAGCACCAGCGAAACAGCCACGATCGTAAACGATTCCCCAAGGAACTGGCGGACCAGGTGCGAACGGTATGCACCCATCGACTTGCGAATGCCGACTTCACCTGCACGCTGCGCTGCCTTCGCAGTTGTAAGGTTCATAAAGTTGATGCATGCAATCAGTAGAATAAAGACCCCGATCGAGCCAAGTATGTAGATGTATGTGATACTGCCGGTGCCCATGTCGCCGAATGAATTCGAAAAGTTCGAGTACAACCGGATGTCATCGATCGGCTGGAGGTGAAGTTCCTTCACAATCCCCGCACCCTTAAGTTGTTCGCCAGCTCTTTCTTCGAGCAGCTTCGCAATCTTTTCTTCCACATCCGAAGTCTTCACTCCAGGTCTCAGCTTCAGGTAGCCATTCACAAAATTGTTCCATGCCCAGGTCTGTTCGTTCATCACGAATTCTCCCCATCCCTGGCTGTGCAGCGACATAAAGAACGATGCATCGGTGTGTGATTTCTTGTCGTTGGTTTTTACGATGCCGGTTACACGGAAGGTATCGACCGACCTGCCGCTGTTGATGATCAACAGTTCATCGATCGCACTTTGATCGCCGAAAATTTTCTTCGAAAGCTTGTCAGTGATTACAACCGTTGCTGGGGCATCGAGCGCTGTTGTCCCGCTGCCTTCAGCAAATTCGTAGTTGAAAATATCGAAGAAGGTTGAGTCGACCAGCAGGCCATTGTTTTCGAAGAACTGTTTGTCCTTGTAACGGACCAGGTGTTGAGTAACATCGGGTGGCGCCACGGAGCGCGACGCAACTTCTACCTCGGGCAACAAGTCGCCTAATGCCGTTGCAATAGGAGGAGAGGTTCTCGGAAAGCTTTCGGCCGTGCCGTCCTTGAGAAAGGTTGTATACATGCGGTATATCCTTTCGTGGTCCTTGAAGTGCTTTTCGTACGCAAACTCATCCTGGATGAAGATCGTGAGCAATACACAGCAAGCAACACCTACCGACAACCCGAAGATATTTATGAAAGAAAATATCTTGTTCTTAAGGAGTTGTCGAACGGCAATTTTGATATAGTTGGACAGCATATTTTGGGGAAGGTTTATCTGTACTTATAATCTTATTCGTATCTCAATGTGTTCGCGGGATTCGTCATCGCAGCTTTGATGGTTTGAGCACTCACCGTGACCAATGCAAGTATCACCGCGGCAAACGCCGAAAGAATGTACACAACCAGGTTCATGTTAATATGATACGCGAACGAATCCAGCCACTTGTTCATGAAAAACCATGCTACCGGCCAGGCCAGCACATTCGCAAGCAGGATCAGGATAATGATCTCCTTCGACAATAACCTGAGGATGCTCGGAACCGATGCACCCAACACCTTCCTGATACCGATCTCCTTTACACGTTGCATGGTGTTGAAGGTTGCGAGTCCGAAAAGCCCCAGGCAGGCAATAAAGATGGCCATGCCCGAAAATAAAGTGAAAAGTGTTCCCTCTTTCTGCTCGGCTTCATAAAGAAGTCTGTAACGATCGTCGAGGAACTGGTATTCGAACGGACGGCCCGGCAACATGTTTCTCCAGATCTTTTCGAGGTGTGCAATTCCTTCCTGCATGTGGTCGCCCGAGATCTTTACAGCAAGGTTATTGACACCACTCCATTTCGAAGGCACGAACACCATGGGTACAACACGCTGGTGCAGCGACTCGAAGTGGAAATCGTTCACGATGCCGATCAGTTTACCCTTGCGTCCACCGTATTGAAAATCTGTGTCGATCGCTTCTTCATTCGTCTTCCAGCCGATCGCCCTTGCCGCTGCTTCGTTGATAATGAATGACGTCGTATCGTCGGCCGGTATCGACTTCGAATAATTTCTTCCCGCCACAACTTCCACACCATACGTGTCGAAGAACTGGTCATCTACACCCACATACTTCAAACCCACCGTTGAAGGCACGAGGCTGTCGCCCTTCATGATCCTCAGTCCACCCATAGAATCCAGCAGGCGACCCGTCGGTATGCGCGACGAACGCCCCACATTTTTCAGGTTCGATGACTTCAGCATTTCATTATAGAAGCCTTCGTAATTCTTCCCGAGCTCCCGGTAGTAAGTGAGGGTGATGATCTGGTTCCTGTCGTATCCCAGGTCGCGATTGTTGAGGTAGCTCAGTTGCTGGAATGTGATCGCCGTAGCAATCAACAACACAATAGAGATACCGAACTGTGCCACCACGAGCACTTTACGTATGCCTGAACGACCTTTCGCTGATCCACTCTGTCCCTTCAATACAGCCACAGGCTTGAATCCACTGATCACAAACGCAGGATATATCCCCGCCAGCAATCCCACCACGATCGCGAAGACGATCACACCGACCAGAAGTTGCCAGTTGGTTACGATGTTTAATGAGAGCCCCTTGCCGGTGAAGTCATTCAGCCACGGCAACGCCAGCACAGAAATGGTAAATGCCAGCACCAATGCGAATATCGAGATCAACACCGACTCGCTCAGGTATTGGCCAATCAACTGGTTCTTGAATGCACCAACGACCTTGCGAAGCCCAACTTCCTTCGAACGTTTTGTTGCCCGCGCCGTCGAAAGGTTTATAAAATTGAAACAGGCGATCAGCACGATAAACGCGCCGATCACACTCATCATGTACACGTTGTTGATGTTGCCGTTCACTTCGATCTCGTCGTCAAGATTCGAATGCAGGTGAACGTCGGTAACTTTTTGAACAGTAAGCTTCGTGCCCTTCGACGCAACAAAATCGGCCGGTGCATTAAAGTTGGCCCTTGCGTATGCACCAAAGTGCTTGTCGATAAACGCCGGAAGTTGCGACTCAAATTTCACCGGGTCGGTACCCGGCGAAAGAAGCACATACGTCGAGAAGGCATTGTTACCCCAGTTGGTCTCCAATCCCGCACGGCCATAAATATTATTGTCTTCGAGAGTGGTGAACGATGCGAGGAAGTCGGGGTGGAAGTGAGTTTGAAGCGGGAAAGACCTGAAAACACCTGTAACCTCCACATCGAGGTTGTTGTTGATCCTTAATCGCTTACCGATAACATCCGTTGTGTTGAAATATCTCATCGCCGCTTTGTCCGACAGCATGATCACAAACGGCCTCTTGAAATCTACCTCAGGGTTTCCGCTGATCACCGGGATATCGAATATTTTAAAAAGATCGGGCTCTGCTATAAAGAGATTATTCTCTGTGTTCGAGATCATTTCGCCATCCCTCTCGAGGCCGACCACCACCTGAAACTGCAGTGTTCTCGCCATCACTTCAATTTCACCGAAATCATTCTTCAGCAACGGACCGATCGGGGGTGCAACTGCCGAAAGATGAAGTGATTGTTGGCCGTCCTGGTCGTAGAAGATCCGTGTGATACGATATGTGCGGTCAGCGTTCGAGTGATATTTGTCGTAGCTGAGCTCGTCCGATACGAACAGGTAGATCATAATGGCCGAAGCCATCGATAATGCCAGTCCGCAAATGTTAATGAAGGCGGTAAGCTTGTTCCGGAAAATAGACCGGAGCGCTACTTTAAAGTAGTTCTTGAGCATAGTTTAGTGGTGATTTCAGAAAGCAACTTCGTTCGGCGTCAATAGTTACTGCAATGACTGACCCGAAATTGAAATAGTTGTTTCCCGCGAAAAAATTAATCTGCCCGGGCAATTATGTGTACGTTTTCGTACACCCCTAGATTATTCCGGTCAGTAATTTTACAAGCAATTCCACACCCACGCCGCTGGTGAACATCCGTTCTTTTCCGTTGCTGGTGAGCTTCGATCCCCAGTCTACAAAGCCGCCGTCGCCTATGTTGAATTCCCTGCCGTTGAAATCGATGTTCAGGCTGAACCGGGTATGTTGGTAGTAACGATGTTTGTCTTCAGGCACCTCCTCGAACGAAAGTTGAAACCCGTCGAGCCTGGACTTCACGAACTCATACAGATGACGGGACTTGTCGGTGTTCCCATTTTCCGTCTTCAGGCCTTTTATGATCACGACAGACCTCGTGAGGTCCATATCATCAACAAAAAATTTCTTGTAGTAAGAAAGATGTTGAAGCAGTGCCGTCTTTTCGAATTCCAGTGAGCCCGAATCGCGGCCGGCAGTTACTGCTGTGAAGATCTTGAAGTGAGGGGTGAAGCCCTTAATGTTGGGAATTGCTTGTGCACGTACGTGACGATGAACACAACAAAGATTAACAGGATCTTTACCGAACTTCGTGTGCTTGCGACGCACTGCTGCTTCGAGAGCCATCAGGTTTGTTGCATCGGCTACCACTTCGGTACCACGGCCAGCGGAAATGATCTTGTTCTGATCGGCAAGTCCAATGGCCGAACAATTACCGAGCGGCGCAAGAGGGGAGAGTTCGAGTGGTTCAAATCCTTCCGACTTCGCAAGCTGCAGCATCCCGATCTCTGTTTTGTAAAACGTGATCGGGTCGACCGCCGAAGGCGTAACAAAACGATTGGTCTCGTAAGCCTTCAAAAGTTGTTGTGGAGTAATACTGGTTGCGCTACGGCGGAAAACTTCCAGGAGCAGCGACTGAAGCTCGGTCGCAGGCAGGTCATTCAGCTTGTCGAGCAGTTGAGCGTCACCAATCTTTTCAAGAAGCCGGTCGATAGCGGGGTTTGACATGACGCAAAGATTCGCATTGCGCCCTAGTTTGTGAAGTCATCCTCGAAAAAAACTTTCCCGCTATTGTCGGAGAATTTTACAAAATCGACACTGCCCGTTCCCTGGAACCTGTAACCTACCTCAACAATCTTCGCCCGGCCGCCGGTGACTTTCAGTTGGATTGCAGGTTTATTATTCACCAGGATGTCGGCAATCTTATCCTTTACGATACACTTCACATTTACCCAGTCGTTGAAGTCGACACCGAATGCCGAAAGGTCGCGCTCTTTCCCGTTTGTATTCGCGATGCCTATGTTCGACACACAGCCTTTCGCAGAAAGTGGTATCAACACCGCCGGACCTTCGCCCTGTAACCGGATCTCGACGAACTGGCACGCACTCGCGCCCTCGCTATAGTCGTTCCTCACCGCAGTTTCAAACACAAAGTCGTCGCTCATGAGCCCACCGAAGTCGCCCACATAATAGTAGGCTGTCATCGGTGGCGAAGGTTGAAGATCTATATTCGCCTCCGTTATTTTTTTGAGTGGCAACTGAAGGATGCCGTCGTGAATAGCATCTTCCTGTTTAAAATACACGGGCGTTTCTTTTGTCTCTACGAGTGGAAGCCATCCGACCGTAGTGATCAGCAGGTTATGTTCCTTTACAATCTGACCGTTAACGACAAGTTTGGCTTCGAAGAAACCCGGTATATAATATATAGACGAATGTTGTCGCTTGTTGTAAGGAACTTGTGTGCTGAGGCGTGAGTCCCACGACTGCTGTATGAAAACAGAATCTGAAGGCGACGCCGCGGTCGCGTCATAGTCGAAGATCACAGTGTTGGGAACACCTTCGTCTACAACTTTTTTGCTTGAGAACGAGAAAAGAGTGGCGTCGACTTTCGGGCGTGAATTAAGGGATATGAAAAGATAGCTGCCGGCGGCAATTGCAATCAGCGCTATCCCCACAATTATCTCTTTCCTTCTTTTTGGTCTCTCAACTTCCCGCTTGACAAATTTTGCCCGGTTTGCATCCTGTGAAACCCTGAAGCTTCTCCAGTTTTCGTAATCCAAATATTGCGCGAGTGTATTGAGCGTAGTGGGGGTTGGTTTGCTGTCGTACCGGATCTTTCCCCAGAGGCGTTTCAGGGTCGCGATGCTGAGGGTGACGCCGGTCTTTTCCCGGATGTTGTCGCTCAGTTTTTCGAAGTCCTGCGTGTGCCACCGCGAGCTGTCGCCCCAGCCGAGGTTCTCCTCGATCTGGCTCTTACATTTCTCAAGGGCGATATCGTCGGTTTCAAACTCCATTTATACTCTTTGATCGTACTTGAACGAACTTGTCTGTGCCTTTCCTGATCCTTCTCGCCTCAAATTTCCGTTTTTCGGATCATAAAATTCAAAAATTTATGATCACCCAACCAAAGGTATTCCGTGCTCTTCTCCTGGTGGTATTTATATGTTCGTTCTCGCTCGCCTTCTCGCAAAAGCCTGTCGACATAGAAAAACAACCCACAGTTCAGTGGAAGTTCAAGACCAGGGCGCCGATCTTCTCGACACCGGTTGTTAGCGAAGGTGTTGCTTTCTTCGGGGGCTTCGACAGCACCGTCTATGCCCTCGACATCCAGACAGGCACCCGGAAGTGGAAGCTAAAGACCAACGGTGAGATCCGCTCGAATCTCGTTCTTCATAACAACAACCTGTACCTCGCGGGTGGCAACGGAGTGTTATCGTGCATAGATAAGAATTCAGGCAAAAGGCTATGGAGTGTTCTGTTCGACAACACTGCCCTGTACCTGGCGGAACGTCGCTACGATTTTGCCGACTACTATCACTCATCACCATTGATCTACAACAATGTGATCTACCTCGGTGCAAGCAATGGACTTATGCAGGCATTCAAGTCAGAGAATGGCGAGTTGTTGTGGTCGTTCAGGGCGAATGATATCATTCATAACAATGCAGTTGTCGTGAAAGACAAACTCTGCTTCGGTTCGTACGACGGAAATGTGTATGCACTCAACGTTCGCGATGGAAGCCTCGCGTGGAAGTTTAAGTCGGTAGGAGATATGAGTTTTCCCAAAGGAGAATTCAACAGTTCGCCGGCGGTAAGCGGCAACACTTTGTTTATTGGCAGCCGCGATTATCACACCTATGCGATCAATGTAAATAGCGGCACTGGAATGTGGAGCAAAGTATTCAGGGCCTGGGCGCCGGCATATACCGTTCGCGATACAGTAGTGTATGTGGGTACATCCGACGACAGGTTGCTGGCAGCATACGATACGCGCAATGGTCGTGAGCTGTGGAAGACTGATGTGAAGTTCAACATCTTTGGTAACTGTGCGGTGTCGCCGAACCTTGTGTATGTAGGTACCGTATGGGGGCGTTTGCTTGCGGTAGATGCAAAGACGGGAGCTATAAAGTGGGCATTTAATACCGATGGGTTCACGGCAAACCATGATAAGTATTTTAAGGCTGATGACAATTACCGTGAGGATATCGGAAGGATATTGAAGTCACCGGTAGAGTGGGTAGGGGCGGAGTATAAAATGGGAGGGATTTGGTCGACGCCGGTGTTGTACGGAGACCGGATGATCGTGACAAGCTCCGAAGGAACCGTGTATTGTCTGAAGTAAACTTATAGCCGCTTCGCGGGGTCATGTGTTCTAAGTTCTGAATCAGGACCCAGAACCTGGAACCCGCGAAGCGGCTATACAATCTGCTTTAATTCACTCAGACTCTTTATAACATAATCCGGATTCTCCTTTCGAAGCACATTCTCGGATTGTGTCCCCGAAAGTATTACCGCTGTCATTACGTTGGCATTCTTCCCTTCCTGTATATCCGCAACCGTGTCCCCAACCTTCAGGAATTGAAAGTTATTCAGATGTAACTTCACCATCATATCGATGATCATCTCCGGGTTTGGTCTTCCTTTGCCGATCTCTTCCGCAGTGCTGATGTAGTCGAAGCCGAAGCGTTCCCAATGAAAGTGTTCCAGGAGAATTCGAAGCACATCTTTGGGCAGACCGGTGCCTACGCCCACTTTTACTTTTTTGCTTCGCAGGTGTTCCATCGTTGAATCCAGGTCCGTGCTTTCGGAGAACTGGTCGAGGCTTGCGACGAAATGTTTTTTGAAAGATTGAAGTACTTCAGTTTTCTTGCGGATGTCTTTCTTCGCCGACTTGAGGATCTCGGCAATCATCTGGTCTTTGTCTTTGCCGCGGTGATTTCGGAGGTCGTCCTTGCCCACTTCAATGTTGAAATCAGCAAAGGCTTTCTGAAAGCAGGTCAGAACTACGTCGTTATTTTTTTCAAGAATCGTTGTGCCGATGAAGTCGAAGAAAACCGCAGTGATCGCCATGCCCAGAATCAGTCGGGCAAAGGTCTGAACTGACGGGCATCAAAGCAATTATAAGTTTACTAATTCGGCGAAAACAAAGCCGCTTCGCGGCGTGCAAAGTGCTGGGTGCCGGTGCAATTTCAACCTGCCGGTTATCCGCACCCTCGCACGTACGTCCCAGCGAAGTCAAAGTTGCCTATTCATGCCGTATCGCCTCTACGGGATCCAGCCTCGACGCCCGTATCGCCGGGTATGTTCCGAATATAATCCCCAATACCACCGCCAGCACACTCACAACAATCAGTGTATCTGCCGTATAGTTAGCATAGAACGGAATTCTCGACACGGAACTAATGATCGGCACCACCGCCATCGTCCCCAGCACCCCGAAGATCAAACCAATCACACTCCCAAACACCGATACCGTTACCGACTCCGCCAGGAACTGAAGAATGATGTCGCGGCGATTTGCACCCACAGCCTTACGTATGCCGATCTCTACCGTACGTTCTGTAATTGATATCAACAACACGTTCATGATCCCGATCCCGCCAACCACAACCGATATCCCTACGATCAATCCCATCACAATCCTGAACAACAAGAACCCCTTCGTTGCCTGTTCTACTCGCATCTCATTCGTGAACACAACGAAATCAGACCCGTCTTTGTATTTCTTATTGATCCACTCATGCACCTGTGATTTCAAATCGGCAACATCTGTGATCACCGTCGCTTCGATTGTAATGCTCGGCGGAGAATCGCGAAGCTCCTGCGCCGTCATTAAAGTTAAAGGGAATGCGAGATGCGGATCATTTGAATTATCTGATATCACTGCGACGATCGTAAGCTCCCTGTTTTTAACAATTACTCTTCTTCCGATCGCCTTCGCGAAGGTCAGCGTGGAGTCCATCGCTTTTACAAAACCTTCGTTCACCATTGCTTCCTTTGCCGAAGATATAATGTCGTCTGCCGTTAACGGTTCTCCCACTGTAACCTTGATGTAATGATGAAGCGCTGGCGATCCAAGTCCAAAAAACAAGGTACCAACCTCAGCGCCGT
The DNA here is from genome assembly GCA_035656375.1 of Cyclobacteriaceae bacterium. Classification (GTDB taxonomy): domain Bacteria; phylum Bacteroidota; class Bacteroidia; order Cytophagales; family Cyclobacteriaceae; genus ELB16-189. The sequence goes on from DASRSO010000064.1 coordinate 46,156, forward strand.
CTGTTTTTGTTGTTCCTGCAAACGACGACATGTAATTCAATGAGCAAGGCTTCGTAAGCACACTCTTTAACTCACTGTAGTCATCATATTTAAGTATCGCGAATGTATCCTTCCGTATCCGTACACCATTCACCTTCTTGTACGCATTCGGATTGATAGTAATTGAATTCAATGAAGTGGTTTCCGTGATCTGCTTCTTTGCAAAATCTTCCATACCATCGATCAGCGACAGTATCGACACCAGCGCCGCCACCCCAATCACGATGCCAAGCACCGACAGCAGCGTATGAAAAAAATGAGACCGTATGTTGTGAAAGGCGAGTAGAAAAGAACTGAGTATTTTTTTGAGCATAAGGTCGGGGTAAGCGATCTACGGAAGCAAGACTTATGCCGTGGGTAAATGTTACAGAATAAGTATCTTGATGACATGAAAATACTATATATCGCCTGCCTGGTTGTCGTCAGTACGGTAACGTTCGGCCAGCGCCTCATCGTTCGCGGCGACGACATGGGTTATTCTCATTCCGGAAACCTTGCCCTCATAAAATGTTCTAAGGAAGGCATCCAGACCTCCATCGAGATCATAGTGCCATCGCCCTGGTTTCCCGAAGCAGTTAAAATGCTCCGCGACAACCCACAGATCGACGTGGGCATTCACCTCGCCCTCACCAGCGAATGGGACAACGTAAAGTGGCGACCCCTGACAGACTGCCCCAGCCTCCGGACACCCGACGGCTACTTCTACCCAATGGTATATCCCAACCCGAACTATCCAAAGATGTCGATCAAAGAAAACGCCTGGAAGCTCGAAGACGTAGAGAAAGAGCTTCGCGCACAGATCGAAACTGCCCTTCGACACATCCCCCGCATCAGCCACATCTCTTCACACATGGGATGCACACGCCTGTCGGATGAAGTGAAAGCTCTCGAAAAAAAATTAGCCAAAGAATATAAGATCGACATCGACCTGCAGGAGCTTGGAGTTTCAAGCGTGAGCTACGATGGACCTAAAGGTACTTCCGCAGAGAAGATCTCATCGGTTATCAAAATGCTGAACAAACTCGAGAAAGGTAAAACCTACATGTTCGTTGAACACCCCGGCTTCGATAACGAAGAGCTGAAAGCCATCTCACACATCGGCTACGAAAATGTTGCCGCCGACCGGCAGGGAGTTACCGACGTTTTCACCAGCGACAAAGTGAAAGCAGAAATTAAGAAACTGGGGATTGAGTTGGTGAGTTATAAGGACCTGAAGAGGTAAGCAGAAGGTCAACGCATCATTGAGCGGGTTCACGAGCATCTGCGTGAGTTGAGCGCGGGTCGGGGTGACCCTGGTTTCGAATTTTTTTGAAAAAAAGGGGGCTATTTCGCCCCCTGTTTGATCAGCTTGTCTACGTCATTATTCACCGATAGTATCAGCAAGCACGTGGCAGTGCAAAACACCGGGCTCGTTATACAATGATGGCCATTCCAGCTGCCATCTTCATTCTGGATCTTCGTTAGCCTTCCACTGATGTTATCATACCACTTCGTCCACTGGTTGTCTTTGTTGATCACCATTCCTTCACCTGTCTGGAGGTAGCTCAGGAATTCCTCGCCACCATTGTTCCCGAAACCGCTCATTACATCGTCGCGTTGCGCAGTAACTTTTGCTGACTCGTAAACTTCGTAAGCAGTAGCATAGCTGCGCGATTCGGTTGGCTTGAAGCCGATCTTCTCCAGGTTCTCGGAAGTTACGGGCGCGCTCGCCGGAAGTCTTCCATCTTTTTTCGCACGCTCCATTTCCTCCCTCACGCGACGAGCCTCTTTTGCTGATGCCCTCGACGAACCAGAAACAGAATACAACACAACACCCGCACCCATGTCGGTATTCACTTCACCAGTGCTGCTGTTGAAATTTTTCTTTTGAAAGTCCTGCGCCTTGCGAAGAGAGGTTGTGTCCACATCGATCTGCTGCTCTTGTGCAGCTTCCAGTGCATTGCCTGCGAACGACGACTGGAGAACTCCAGCCCAGCCCGAACCTGCAATGCTTCCGTCTGACGACTGTGCTTTCTGGATCTTGGCAACACACTTTGCATTTGCCTTCTTCACGCGCGCAGCCAGTTGAGGATTGTCCTGGATCTCATCGAGAAGATTTGAGAAGAATTGAGAGGTCAGGATCACATCGATGTTCTGACCAAGCTTGATCTGGATCTGTGTACCGGTAAGATTCGTGATGTTCAAAGAATTGTCGGGCGATTGTTCGACGGTGCGCAGGAGATACTCTGTTGCCTTCGTGAGCTGTGTTTTGTATTCACCGCTCTTCGTGTTCGATCCTGTTCTCAACAAAGCCATCGCAACCATCGATGTTGTTGCCGGGTCTGTATCCACGGCGTGCGGATCGACGATGTCCTGGCGTGCGTGAGTTCCCGCGCCCCAACCACCGTTGTTGCTTTGAGCTTTTGCGATCCAGTCGAGTCCACGGTAGAGTGACGTCGCAACACGTTCCGGTGTTTTGAACATCGCCATGTTTTCCGACGATTCTTCACCCATGATTGTTCTGAACACACAACCATTGGGATAGGGTCGGAGGTTTTTGTTGACATCATTCGAGTGTTTGAATGCACTAAGTGCAAGTCCGGCAGTGACTGTAAAAGCAACCGCGGCAATTTTCCATTTCATATTCATAAGGCAGTAAGTTTTTTCTTATAGATGCCTCAAGATGGGCGAAAGGCACACGTGTTTTGGCCAGACTTAGTGAGCAGGACGTTTCACTGAGTAAGCAACCCCTTCGAAGCAGGGATTTGGAAAAATATACCGATCGGTATATTTTTGTGGAATGAACAAGTCCGAGCGCACGCGGCGGCACATCATCGAAAAAACGGCCCCGCTGTTCAATATGAACGGTTTTGACGGCACGTCGCTGTCCGATTTGTGCCGTGTAACGGGCCTCACCAAGGGCGCTCTTTATGGGAATTTCGAGAGCAAAGAAGAGCTGGCAGTAGAGGGTTTTAAGTATGCGATCGGCAAAATGCGAGCCCACGGAAGCCGCTCGATGCTGTCGCAAGTGTCGTATAAGATGAAGCTTTATTCGCTTCTTGATTTCTTTTTGAAAGCTGTTTTGAATCCACCCGTGCGTGGAGGTTGCCCTTTGTTGAACACAGCCGTGGAGGCAGACGATCGTCGCACTTCGATGAAGAAGACTGTGGTGATCGAAATGATGAAATCTATAAATAGTTTGGCTAAGCTTCTTGAGAGAGGAAAGGAAGCTGGCGAATTCAGGAAGAACTTCGACTCGAAAGAAATGGCTACCGTATTTTTCTGCTCCATTGAAGGTGCAATTATGCTCTCCAGGGTGTCGGGGTCGAATGAAGCAATGAAGTCGGTCACTAAAAGCATTCGTTCACAAATCGAACTCATCAGTAAACAATAATCTATTCACATGAATCAAAGGCGTGTAGTGGTAACAGGACTTGGTGGAATAACTCCACTTGGTAACAACATCAATGAAATGTGGAACAACCTGCTTGCAGGCAAGTCGGGGGCAGCACCGATCACACGTTTCGATGTATCGAAGTTCAAGACCAAATTTGCCTGCGAGGTAAAGGGTTACGACCCCAAAGAACACTTCGAAGTAAAAGAGGCACGCAAGATGGATCTCTTTACACAGTATGCGATGGTGGCGGCAACGCAGGCTGTCGAAGATTCGGGGATGTTATCCGACAAGCTGAACAAGAGAAGGGTGGGGGTGATCTGGGGATCGGGTAACGGTGGATTCCTCACGTTCCAGGAGCAGGTGATGGAGTTCGCGAAAGGCGATGGCACACCGAGGTTCAATCCGTTCTTCATACCGAAAGTGATTCCCGATATCGCGTCGGGCTGGATCTCGATGAAATATGGCTTTATGGGTCCGAACTTCATTACGGTGTCGGCATGTGCCACGTCGACCACCTCGATCATCGATGCCTTCAATTACATCAAGTGGAACAAGGCAGACATTATCGTGGCGGGTGGATCGGAGGCCGCGATCAACGAGTCGGGCATTGGTGGTTTCGGGGCGCTGAAGGCGCTCTCTACCCGCAATGAAAGCCCGGCTACGGCGTCGCGTCCGTTCGACGAGTCGCGCGATGGCTTCGTGATGGGCGAAGGAGGTGTGGCGTTGATACTCGAGGAGTACGAGCATGCAAAGGCACGCGGAGCAAAGATCTATTGTGAAGTTGGCGGCGGAGGAATGTCGGCAGATGCTTATCACCTCACGAGCACTCACCCTGAAGGAGAAGGAGCGATGCTCGGTATGCAACTCGCCCTGGAAGATGCAGGACTTGAACCCGGGCAAGTTGATTATTTGAACGTTCATGCTACATCGACACCTGCCGGAGACGAAAGTGAAACGAAGGCAGTGACGCGTGTGTTCGGCAATAACCCGGATCACCTGAACATCAGTGCAACGAAATCGGCAACGGGACACCTCCTTGGTGGCGCGGGTGCTATCGAAGCGGCTATCTGTGTTCTCTCCATCAAGAACGATATCATACCTGCAACGATCAATACGGAAAAAGTAGATCCACTGGTACCACAGGGACTGAACCTTACATTAGGAAAGCCGGTGAAGAAGACGGTGAATGTGGCGATGAGCAATACGTTTGGCTTTGGAGGCCACAACGCAACGGTTATTCTCCGTAAAGATCTTTATAAGTAAGCCTTGTTGTTGCTGTTCTTGCACTCTTGATGATTTCAAGATGCAGGAGCAGCGCTCCACCCATCATTAAGAAAATGATGAGATATCCCGCGCTGAAAAGCAGCGAGTGGTACGAGAACCATCCTTCGTAGGCAAAAAGGTCGTAGCTGAAAATTCCAAGTCCCAGCATAACAGTCATCGTGAGCCATGTCGCCCCTTTGCGCTCGTTGATCAGCGCCACGAGTACAACGCCCGCACCGTAAACCAGTAACACACCAGCAGTGCCGAGATACAACGGTAATAGGCGTGTGAAGTCCGCCGGTTCCGACAATAACGTGTAGACAATAAATCCGGAGTTGAACGTGACCAGCAGATACTTTACAACCTGGTTGCCTTCGTTTGTGAATAAACGATAAAGAAAAAGTATGGCCCAGATCATTGTAAGGAACAGTGTGATGTATTCTATCCTTATCATGGCCGCCCAGCTGAAATCCGGGAAGAACTGGATGAACATGTAGTCGTTGCTGAAGAGCGAGCGAACGGCCCATGTTATTGCCAGCAGGGTGAAGTAGATCACCACTCTCTTCTTGTCGTTTCTTAACCAGATCACCATGAACACTATCGAGAGTACTATCAACGAGCCGACACCAACAAGCTTTCCTGTTTTCGTAACGAGATCTTTCTGTGCAAACCCTGATGCCGATCCAAGCATGATCGTTTCCTTGATGCCGCCTTTTTGATGATTGAAGTTCGCGATCTGCAATGCGAGGCGCAACGTATCGCCTTGTGTATCGACCGGAACAATTTGCGGTCTCCATTGTGGTTTAGTGGCCTGCTTCGACAAAGCGGGGGTGCCGTTGCGTGCTATTTCAACACCGTTGGCGAACAGTACATAACTGCTGTACATGTGTGGAAGGTCGAGTGCGAGGTCCGAAGTTCCTTTCGGGAGTATTACACTGACGAAGTAGGTTGCATAACCCTGTCCGCTTTTATCGGAGCGCCGCTCATTCCAGATGCCCGGGAATTCTACCGGCATTAAGTCGCTGTTGTTGTATTGATTGGGTTGAAGAAGTCTATCGTCGTACCAAAGCCAGGTACCGGCAAGGTTCAACCTGTTTTCATTGAAGTCGAACGAAGAGGCATCGATAACGCCTGGTTTCAGAGCGGCCTGGCTGAAAGCGTCAGTCAGGGTCAGAATTGTGACGAGAAAAAGAAGAACTCTTTGAGTCATTTTCAAAAACCGGGTACTAAGGTAGCAATATCCTGTCGGGGATATTGTACGCGTTTCGTACATCAGAGATCCGGTTAACGAATGCTTTATGGTAACTGCGGTCGATCTGGTAACCGCTTGCGAAGAGTTTGTCGTAAGATTCTGTGAACTGGGGAAAATATTTGCCGATTGCACGAAGCGTAAGTGTTTTACTTGCGGCTGGCCCATCCCCAAAAATAGCGAGCGATGCGGGAAATATGTACCTCACATGATGATGTGAGAAGGTAGAATAGAATCGTTCTAATTCTTCTTTGGTATCGGTTATGTAGGGCAGCAACGGCATTAAACTTACGCCCGAATAAAGTCCATTGGCGATCGTTTCATCGAGGGCCGCCAGCCGTTTTGAGGGTGGTGTTGCTCCCGGCTCGAATATTTTCGCCACGTGATCGTCGAGTGTGTTGAATGAGAATGTAATCAACGCCTTTGCGGGCAAACGTCCTTCAAGGTCGGGTGGAACGATCGCTGTCTTATTGATCTCATTAAGTATATCGAAATCGCGGGTAACAAGATCCGACCGCGTAATGATATGAACAGGAAATCGGTAGTGAAGAATTCTTTCGAGTATCCTTCGCGTTAACTGCTGCGCGGGCTCTATTTGCAAGTACGGCTCCGTTGCCGACGATACCACGATGATGCCGTACTGATTTTTCTTCGCCCGCAATGCAAGGGCCTTATCGAGTAACTCAATTGCATTGTCCTTCGGTTGCATCGATCGCTCCATGTTCTCGCCATACTTGCTGCCCCGTATATAACAGAACACGCAATTGTACGAGCACCCGCTGTATGGGTTTATGGTATAGTCGTCGAGAAACCAGGGGTCGCGACGCTTGGTCTTATTGAGTATCGATTTGACTTGCAATCGTGCAAATCTACCGCTTACTTTCTATGAATATCCACCTCGCCGAGAATAAGTCCTTTGCTGATCGTAGGTGAACCGGTCAAGTACAGACTGGGATCGCCGAATGAGGTGAGGTGTACTTCGCGGGTAACATGCATTAACACACGACCATCGCCATAAATTGAAGTGTTTGAAGTAACTGTTTGTACGCCGCGTGTGTCGATCTTGTTGTCGCCATAAAGTTTAAAGTTCATGTGGCCGGCCTCGCCTTCCCTGATCTTCATCGTGTTGTCGCCATAGAACCTTGCCTTGATGATCTTTGCATCGAGCGAAGCGATGCGGATGTCGTTGTCGCCGTAAGCTTTCAGCTTGATCTTCTTTGCATCGATACGTCCGTCGCAAAAAACTTCTCCATCGCCGCGGATCTCGATGTGTTTCAAAGTCTTGAAAGTAACGTACGCCGTAAGGTGAGCGAAGCGATATCTTGGTCGGCGGTCGAACATCTCTTTGCTGCGCTTTTCACCTGTATCGAAGATCTTCGCGTCTTCCAGGTACACGTGGACACGGCCACGTTTCTCCTCGATAATTATCTTTTCCTCGTCGACGCCAGAGTAGGTAATGCGGATAGATTCTTCATTGCCGGGTATCAACACGAGATCTATCCTGGGCGACACCACGATCTTGTCGAATGGTTTGAGCTTCTGCCCGATCTCCTGCGAAAAGCCACCGTTCACGATCAACAGCGCGGCAAGGAGAGTAAATAATGCTTTCATAATAGTGTTGGTTTGGGAGTATGACAACCCAAAGGAGAATTACCCCTACCGGAGACTTAAAATTTCCCCGGAAGGTTGCTTTCCGGGGCGATTTTTAGTCGATTCTGAGAGAATCTACGGGATTTGTCAGTGCTGCTTTGATAGCCTGGAAGCTGATCGTGAGCATGGCGATGGCCATGGCTGCCAGCCCGGCACCTAAAAACACCCAAATGCTCATCGCGATCCTGTACTGGAATTCGCCAAGCCAGCGGTCCATCATAAACCAGGAGGCGCCGCATGCCAGCACGAAGGAGATCGAGATCAACAACATGAATTCCGCCGACAGGTTGTACAGGATATTTCCATTGGACGCACCAAGGACTTTCCGAATGCCGATCTCTTTGCGGCGTTGCTCGGCCGTGAAAGCAGACAGCGCGAATAGTCCGAGGCCGGCGATGATCATTGCCAATACGGTGAAGTGTGTGAACATTCCTGCAAAGGCCTTTTCATTCGCGTAAAGATTGGCGAATTGTTCGTCGAGGAAGGCATAGTCGAAAGTGGCGCCTGCATTCACTTTTTTCCATGTGTCTTCGATGAACGCAATGGTTTCGTTCATCTTCTCGGCTTTTACTTTTATTGCGAGAGCAGGGTTGTTCTTGTTATAGAACAACATGAGCGGTTCGAGCTTGTGACGGATCGTTGCAAAATGAAAATCTTTTACAACGCCGACGATCGTATAGTAGCCCAGGTCGTTGCGTGTGGCCCCGATCTGCTGCCCTATCTTTTTGCCGATTGCCGATTCCACATCCCACTTGAGGAAGCGGATCATTTCTTCATTGACGATGACGTTAGCAGAGTCTTTATACTGAAGTGAAAAGTTTCTTCCTGATGCCATCTCCATTCCAAGTGTTGGGATGAAGTCCTGGTCGATCGACATTGCACTGGTAATGATGTTCGATTCGTTAGGATATCCTTCGGGAAAGATTGTATTCCGGCCCAGCTGTTGTCCAACGCGACTCGATGATGTTCCGGCAGAGAGAATATTTTCGTTTCTCAGGAGCTCGTTCTTGAATGTCTCCGAGTTGCCTACGGCTTTGCCGTTTTGGGCGATGGTGATCACCTGGTCGCGTTTGTAACCGAGGTCGGCCGTATAGATGTAATTCATTTGTTGATACACAATACCCGTACTTACCATCAGTGCAATTGAAATTGTAAACTGCACGATGACGAGTGCTTTTCTTAGTTGAATTCCTCCCGCCGAATTCTTGAACGAGCCTTTAAGCACCGACACAGGCTTGAACGACGACAGTACGAACGCAGGGTAGAGGCCGGCAATGATCCCCACGCCAACAACGAAACCAACGATCATGAGAAGGTTGACCGGCTGAAACAGCATTGTGAAATCGGCCCAACGCTGGTAAATATTATTAAGTACAGGAATGGCAACAACAACGAGGACCACCGCGATGATGGCGGAAATAAATGTAACGATGATCGA
>DASRSO010000065.1:0-2307 GCA_035656375.1 Cyclobacteriaceae bacterium
GCCGGTAAGGAATTCTCGGAACTTGTAGAGATACCATTCTCGTACAAGACCTGCTAAATCTAAATCATTAAAAATATTACGAAACAAAAAAATCCCCCTCTGGGGGACAGGAAAACTATTGCCCAATGAAATCAATAAAAAGAGCAAAAAGGATTGCACTGCTTATCGTGGTGATCACAGTAGCAATCGCAGTCGCGCTTTCGGGCTGCACGAGTAAAAACTATACTCCGTGCTCAAGCTATGCATCGCATCCCGCGTACCACAACTTTAGATAAAATTTTTACGCCCTTACTTTTATGAGCGAAGAGATACTCAAGGCCCTAACACAACTCTTTGCCATTATCTCGAAACAAGATGATGGTGTATCGGAGAACGAACGTCAATACGTGATCCGTTTCTTTCAACAGGAGCTCGACCAGGACTCAGTGAAAGAATACATTGAGTTGTACGATAAACAGTCAGGATACTCGTCATCTCCGGACGACACCGACAAAGGCGGCAAGCTCACGTCGGTGAAAGACTCCGTGAAGACCCTGGGTATCTGTCGCAAGATCAATAAGACCCTCACGCAAAAGCAGAAAGTCATCGTGTTGATCAAGATCCTGGAGATGGTAGGCTCCGATCGCAACTTCAGCGCCCAGCGCATGCAGATCATCAATACCGTGTCGACAGTTTTTAACATTGTCGAGGCGGAGTATGCATTGATCGAAGCGTTTGCGATCGCAGAAAACCTGTCGACACTCGAGTTCAAAGACATCCTGGTCGTTGGCGGTAATCTCGCCTTCATGCGCGTGAAAAGCGTGGATCTTTATTTTTCACGTTACATCGGCCATGAGAACAACCAGCTCAACGGCTTCGTAATGCAGTCGGGCCGCATCTACCTGTTCTCTCACGGAAGTACTATAAAGACACATTCGAGCGAAGCGCTCTTCTATGGCGACATCGTATCGCACTTCAACGAAGAAGTTCGCGCCACCCGTTTGTCGTTCAATGCCGACATCGAAGAGTTCCGTTTCAAGAACGGGGCCATCGGCCTTCGTAACGTTGTAGTCAGTGAGGGTCCCGGAAAGCTTATCGGTATCATGGGTGCCAGCGGTGCCGGCAAGACAACACTGCTCAATGTACTCGCCGGTCTCGAAAAGCCCACAAAGGGCAGCATCAGGATCAACGGCATCGACATCCACGAACAAAAAGATGACATACATGGAGTGATTGGTTACGTAGCCCAGGACGACCTCCTTATCGAAGAGCTCACCGTTTACGAAAACCTTTACTACAACACCAAGCTTTGCTTCGGACATGCAACGGAAGAAGAGCTTGCAGCCCGTATCGACAAAGTGCTTGCCGACCTCGGTCTCGACCAGCGAAAACACCTTCGTGTCGGTAGCGCGCTCGATAAAACCATCAGCGGTGGCCAGCGCAAGCGACTCAACATTGCACTCGAACTGATCCGTGAACCTGCGGTGCTGTTCCTCGACGAACCTACATCGGGTCTGTCGTCGCGCGACTCGGAGAACGTGATCGACCTGTTGAAAGAATTGTCGCTTAAAGGAAAGCTCGTGTTTGTTGTCATTCACCAGCCTTCGTCCGACATCTACAAGATCTTCGACAAGATGATTATCATGGATACAGGCGGTTACCCCGCGTACTATGGGTCGCCCGTCGAAGCTGTAAAATATTTTAAGAAAGCCACACTCCAGGCCGACGCGAATCGCGGTGCCTGCGAAGTTTGTGGTAACGTGAACCCCGAGCAGATCTTCAATATCATCGAAGCACGTGTGGTCGATGAATATGGGCAGCCCACAGCCAAGCGCAAGGTGTCGCCGCCACAATGGTTCGAGATGTTCAAAAAGAATTTCAAGCTCAACCGGATGGAAGACGAGAAGGAACAACCACCTCGCTCACTCGACCTCGCCGGACGACTGCAGCAGGCCTTCACCTTCGGTGCGCGTGATCTCAAATCGAAGATCAGCAACCGTCAGTATTTGCTGATAAACCTTCTCGAAGCGCCATTGCTGGGCGTCTTGCTTGCATTCATTATTAAATATAAGTCGTCGCCCCAGGCAACTGAATACGTGTTCCGTTTCAACGACAACATACCGGCGTTCTTATTGATGAGCGTGGTGGTGGCATTGTTCATGGGACTAACAGTTAGTGCGGAAGAAATTATCCGCGACCGGAAGATCCTTAAGCGCGAATCGTTCCTTCACCTTAGCTGGAACAGCTATGTGGCTTCGAAGGCCGGGATACTCTTTACGATGTCGGCCATACAGATGTTCTTGTTTGTTGCGGTAAGCCACTGGATCC
>DASRSO010000066.1:0-7935 GCA_035656375.1 Cyclobacteriaceae bacterium
CCCGATAATGATCGTGAGAACTAAATAGAGGATGATCGAGAAGAGCAGCAAGAAGGATTACGATTTTACGAATTGCGAAAATCGTAAATCTTGAACTTATTTCCGCTTGGCGAGCTGAAACGTCCTCGTTATGTTAAAGCCCAGGTGGATATCTCCATCGAAGAAGTCACCCGTGGTCTCCGTAAGCCATGCCCGCTCCGTAAGACCTCTCGTATTGGTCAGTACCAACTGGAATACGTGGCCTCCCGTTTCGATATCAATACCGAAACCAAGCACATTCTTGTACGGGTTATTGTCGAACGTATTGAAACGATAATAATATTCGGTTGTAAGGGCTATACTCCTGCTCACCTTCAGTCGCCCACCAGCGCCCAAAGCAAACTGGTCGTTCTCTTCAATTGTCTGGTCTACCCTGTTGCGGTGGATCATAGTCGGCATAAGCTGCAACGACAACCTCGAATTGAATTTCCGGGCGATCAACAGCTGTGCAGTGTACGACATGCGGTTCACTGTTGTCAGCGTTCCCGTTGGGTCATCTTCTTTGCGGGGCGACATCTTAATAGCCGCCTGGCCAAATGCCGTGATCGTAACCGGCATCACCTTCGCTCCTTTGCTCTGGCGAAGAACTTTCGCGCGTCCATAAAAATCCATTGTCTTATCGACAGAGTTCCTTCCGAAGCCTACACCCAAACGATCGGTGATCCCGTACTCAAGCCCAAGACGCACGTATGCCTGGTCGAGACCGAAGAGTTCATATAGTCCTCCATTCATTGGGCCGAAGCGGTGGGCAAAAATGAATTCGAGCTCCCCCTGCCCTTTGCTCTCAACCGACTGGCCGTTAACAAGCCTGGTGCCTTTGAAGGTCTGCTCAATATATTCTGTTTCCGGGGGCTGATTCTTTTCGAGTTCCTTCAGGAGATCGTCTTGCGCTACAGCAGCAATCGACAGGCAGATAAAAGTGAGCGTGTAAAGTACCTTCATAGGTTACATGGGTTTGTAGACAAAGTCGATCGTTACTTCAACCTCTTCGGCAATATTATTAAAAACGATCTGGGGAATAGTAATGTCGTAGTCAGCGACCTTCACTTTGAACTTCGATTTCATCGCGAGCTTTTTGCCCTGCACTTCGATCGTTCCGGGTACATCGATGTCTTTCGTAACACCGTGAATTGTGAGCTTACCCTGTGCTTTTACATTCTGAACACCGGAAGCGTCGGGCTTGAAGTCGACGATCTTTCCCTGGAATGTTGCCTTGGGAAACTTCTCGGACTCAACGTACTTCTCGTTGAAGTGTTCTTGCATGAGTGATTTCGCGAACTTGAATTCTTTCATTGGAACAGAGAACGCAATGTCGCCGGTGCCTGCATTGAAGATCGTTGTCACTTTGTTATTGTCGGCAGTGATATCCTCAAGTGGTGCATCAGAGTAGAAAGAGATGAAAGCTTTTTCGGCAGTATACTTTTGTCCGAAAGCGGTAATACTTACTGCAAAAACAACCATTAATAAAACGATGTGTCTCATAGTCATTCTTCTTAATTATTTGGCGCTCCGTCATCGACCCAACAACTGATCAGATCTATGTCCGACTGTTTAAGGGTTGCATCGGGAGGCATAGTTCTGTTTACTACACGCATCTTGACATTTGCTGCGGCCGCTTTCAACTTATTGAAATCGGTCCAGTCCCTGCTCCCGGTTCCTGAATCGTGGCATCCTGATTTTGCGCAATTGGTGGTGATGATGGACTTTACCTGTGTGGCATAACTGATGCCAGTGTTGCCGTGGGCGATCGTTACACTAAGTGTTCTCTGGCATCCTTCATTGTCTTTGATCACAACCACGTGTTGGCCTTCTTTCAATCCTGTAAATGAATTGGAAGTGCCGAAACCTTTTGAATCGATCTGGTACTGGTAAGGAGTTGAACCGCCGGTTACTGCGATAGTTACAGATCCGTTGTCGCCCGCGCACTGGTTGTCGGTGGTTGTTTGTGCTGTTGCGTTGAGGGTTGATCCGGCGGCAGCGATCGATACGTCGATAGATTTCCAGCAGCCATTTGCGTCTTTGACCCTGATGGTATAAGTACCCGGACCGAGGTCACTGAATTTATTGTTGGTTTGATATTCGCCGTCGTTGATCCTGAAGTCATACGGTTCTGTTCCGCCGGTGGCTGTTACGGTAATTGAACCGTCGATAGCCCGGCAGTTTGATACGTCTGTTTTTGATTGCAGTGCGATGGCGAGTGTTGATTGCGTACAATCGATCTCTGGTTTGATATCGTTGTAGGCACATCTTTCGAAGGCGAGGAAAAAGATGATAAAGTAACTGAGAGTTCTTACTAAACGTCCGCTCATACCGTCATTAGATGTTGTAACACAAAATTAGGAATTGGGGCGGCGCGCCGGGATTCAGCGCCCGTAACTAATATAGGGACAAAAAAAATCCCCCAAAGTCCTGGACCCCGGGGGATTTCTTGTCTATAGTTGGCTTTAATCTGATATGAAGATAAAGTGAAGATTTTGGGTAGGGAACCCTGAACCGTCGAGTGGCGGAATAGACCGGTAAGTTGATTGTAAATCTGTGCTAAAAGGCCATAAAAAAAGAATCCCCCAAAGTCCTTGACCCCGGGGGATTCTTCTGTCTATAGTTGGCTTTAATCTGATATAAATATACGGGGATCAGCGAAAACGGATGCGGGCGAAACGACTACCGTCGGGGTGGCTGGACGAACCGACATAATTTGCCGTTAACAGGACCCCTGTAAAAGGAAAATCCCCCAAGGTCCTTGACCCCGGGGGATTTTCTTGTCTATAGTTGGCTTTAATCTGATACTAAAATAGTGGTATACCATGATCATACCAAAATGCAAACGATTTTCTTGAAAAAATCGCCCACGAATTGTCGGATTTACCGTTGAGTTGCGGGCCTGGCCTCCTCCGGCTGCCGGGCGCCGCGTCCGGGAAACGTCGTTTTCCGGCTAAAATCGTAGACGATAAGCGCTATGATGACCAGGAAAATGGCCGCAATTATCAGGAAAACCTTCTTGGAGCGCGTCATAAATGAAAAAGCCCCTGTTCGGGGCCTTTCGGTTATTTCACTTTCTTCACTATCGCGTCGAAAGCTTCGGTGTGATTCATTGCGAGATCGGCCAGAACCTTGCGGTTAAGCTCTACTCCCGCCTTCTTCAACTTACCGATAAATTCAGAGTAAGAGAGACCATGCGGCCTTACGCCGGCATTGATACGGGCAATCCACAAAGAGCGGTAATCACGCTTCTTCGCCTTACGGTCGCGATAAGCGTAAACCATACCCTTTTCGACAGCATTCTTTGCTACTGTCCACACATTCTTCTTACGGCCGAAGAAACCTTTGGCCTGCTCGAGTACGCGTTTGCGTCTTTTTCTCGAGGCTACATTGTTCACTGAACGAGGCATACTACATCATTTTTTGGTCGTTGGCGTTCCCGTCATGCGGGACTCTTAGTTGCTCAAAGGCCGGGTTAAACATTAAACCAATTAAATACCGTACGGGAACATCAATTTGATGTTACGCTCGTCGGCTTTGTTAACCACTGATTTGTGGCTAAGTCTCCTTTTTTGCTTTGTTTCCTTTTTAGTCAGGATGTGATTCTTGAACGCATTCTTGCGCTTGATCTTACCGGTACCGGTCATCTTGAACCTCTTCTTGGCTCCTGACTTTGTCTTCAGTTTAGGCATCTTACTATTTATTTACTCTTTCCTTTTGGGGCTATTAATAAAAACATCCTCTTCCCTTCCAGGTGAGGCATCTGTTCCACCTTTCCAAATTCTTCGAGCGCCTGCGCAAACTTCAGCAGGAGTATCTCTCCGCGCTCTTTGTAAACGATCGACCGGCCGGCGAAGTGAACGTATGACTTCACCTTCGAACCTTCTTTGAGGAAGTTGACCGCGTGCTTCACCTTGAAGTTGAAGTCATGGTCGTCCGTGTTGGGACCGAATCGAATTTCCTTTACAACAGTCTTCTGCGCGTTGGCCTTGATCTCCTTTTGCTTCTTCTTCTGTTCGTACTTGAACTTCGAATAATCAATGACCTTGCAAACGGGAGGATCTGCGTTGGGCGATATCTCAACCAGGTCCAAACCCTGCTCTTGCGCAAGTTTTATAGCTACAGAGGTAGGATATACATCCACCTTTATGTTCTCTCCTACAACCCGCACACGAGGAGCTGTGATCCTTTCGTTTACGCGGTACGGTTCTTCTACAACTCTCGGCCTGAATCCCCTGTTGTAAGGCCGGCCTCCGCCGCCTCCTGGGGGTCTGCTGCCACCACTATTACCTTGATAAATTGCCACTCAATGGGTTTATGTTATACATCAGAGCTTGCCATTTTGGCAAACAGGCTGCAAATATCGGGATATTTTGCGAAAATCATACTCCGGGCAACGCGAAATCGGCAGCATACTGTGCCGCAAAATCGTCCAGCTTCACCGATCCCTGCTCGGCCGACCCATGTCGCCTGACGGAAACAAGCCGCCCTGCCACCTCTTTCTCGCCCACGATCAGCATAAACGGCACTTTTCGCACCTCGGCATCGCGGATCTTCCTGTTCACCTTCTCGTCGCGATCGTCCAGGAAGCCCCTCACGTCCCTCGCCTTCAGCGTATCCAAAACCTCCTGTGCGTAGTCGTTAAAGCGTTCGGAGATGGGCAACACCGCGATCTGATCCGGCGCCAGCCACAACGGGAAATTACCCGCACAGTGCTCGATAAGCACCGCCACAAAACGCTCGAGCGATCCAAAAGGTGCACGGTGGATCATCACCGGCCTGTGCTTCTGGTTGTCGGACCCGATATACTCGAGCTGGAATCGCTCGGGCAGGTTGTAGTCAACCTGTATGGTACCCAACTGCCACTGACGACCCAACGCATCCTTCACCATGAAGTCGAGCTTCGGCCCGTAGAAGGCAGCCTCACCTGCAACAGCGACAGTCTTAAGACCACGCTCGTCGGCAGCTTCCTGGATCTGCTTCTCTGCCAGGTCCCACTTTGCCGGATCACCTATATACTTAACCGGATCGTTCTTATCCCTCAATGAAACCTGTGCAGTATAATTTTCAAATCCCAGCGATTTGAAAACATGAAGCACGAGATCAATAACTTTTATAAACTCATCCTTTACCTGGTCGGGACGGCAGAAGATATGCGCATCATCCTGTGTGAACCCGCGAACGCGGGTAAGACCATGAAGCTCGCCACTTTGCTCGTAGCGATATACAGTTCCAAACTCGGCAAGGCGGATCGGTAATTCCTTGTATGACCTGGGCTTCACTTTATAGATCTCGCAGTGGTGCGGACAATTCATTGGCTTCAACAGGAACTCCTCTCCCACGTCGGGTGTGTGTATCGGCTGGAACGAATCCTTGCCATACTTTTCGTAGTGTCCTGAAGTAACGTACAGACTCTTGCCGCCGATGTGCGGCGTAACCACGGGATCGTAACCAGCTTTGATCTGCGCGCGGCGCATGAACAATTCAAGGCGCTCGCGAAGCAACGCACCCTTCGGAAGCCAGAGTGGTAAACCCATCCCTACATTCTCCGAGAAAGCAAACAACTCAAGCTCACGTCCCAGCTTACGGTGGTCACGCTTCTTTGCTTCTTCGAGAAGATGCAGGTAGTCTTCGAGCTCTTTTTGTTTGGGGAACGTAATGCCGTAGATGCGGGTAAGCATCTTGTTCTTCTCATTCCCGCGCCAGTAAGCACCGGCAACGTTGGTCAGCTTTACTGCTTTGATAAAGCTGGTGTTGGGTATGTGCGGACCGCGGCAAAGATCAGTGAAGTTGCCCTGTGTATAGAATGTAATCGATCCGTCGGCGAGTCCGTCGATCAATTCAAGCTTATAAGGGTCGTCCTTCTTCCTGAAATAATCGAGGGCGTCGCTCTTCGAAACTTCTTTGCGTGTGAAAGCACTGCCGGTCTTTGCCAACTCGATCATTTTCTTCTCGACTGCTGCGAGGTCTTCCTCACCAAACGGTTTACCATTAAGATCTATGTCATAGTAATAGCCGTTCTCGATGGGCGGACCGATACCGAATTTGGTTCCGGGGTAAAGTGCTTCGATTGCTTCGGCCATAAGGTGAGCCGAAGAGTGCCAGAATGCAAACTTCCCTCCTGCGTCGTTCCACGTCAGGATCTTCACCGATGCGTCGGTGGTGATAGCCCTGCTTAAGTCGATGATCTCATTGTTGACTTCGATAGCAAGGGCATTCCTGGCGAGACCTTCGCTGATGCTCTTTGCGATGTCCATGCCGGTAATGCCGGAAGGATATTCGCGGGAAGAGCCGTCGGGAAGGGAAATTCGTATTTGGGACATTTTGAATGAAAAATTGAGGTGCAAATATAGAAAAAAGAGGGCGCGGGAATGAGGGGAATGAAGGTCGTGAAGGTAATGCGGGGTGGCGCAATGTTTCGCGGAGGACGCGCGGAGGTGCGCGGAGTTTTATTTCTTAATGCAGAATTTTCTTGAATGAGTTTTCTGGAAAGCGGTGTTCAGTAGAGCAGACGTCTGCAGAGTAGAGTTCTATAAAGCAGGTTCTAGTAGAGCACAGTTCTGTAGAGCACGGTTTTTTAGAGCACAGTTTTGTAGAGCAGCTTCTGTAGAGCCAAGTTGTAAATCAAAGTTTTCTGTAAAGCAAAGCCTTAAAACGACGCCGCGTTAAAAACCAACCTCTCCGCGCACCTCCGCGCGTCCTCCGCGAAACATAGCGCCACCCCGCATTCCCTCCCCCTAAAACTGCAACTGCGCCGTAAACAACACCCCAAACTTCCTCGCATTCTCATTATCCAGGTAACTCAACCTATGCACGAAGTCAACCCTGAAAAACTTGAATATATTCTCCACACCGTAACCAAGTTCTATGTACGGTTTTCCATTAACAAATGAACCAGCACGAAGTGTCTCCTGCCCGTCCGGCGACAACTCAGAGATAAGATCCCTGTTTGCCTGTCGCATTCCTCCCAGTATCATACTCCCTGTTGCCAGCAGTCGCCAGTTTAACTTCTGCAAAAGCGGGATGCGATTCAAAAGAAACCCTTCAAGGTACTGACGGTACTGCAGCGCAGCATAGTGGTCGCTCACAAACTCTCCGTAGTTCATGAGGTTATAGGTGACAGGCGAATAGATCGGCGTTTGATTTCCAAGGTGTAAAGCAAGCAACGGGTACGGCAGCGTGTTGAAGATATATTCACCTGTAAGCGTTGCGTAGCCCACGCCCAGTGGCCCCGTCTTAATTCGTTTAGCAAGACTGAACCTTACCTTGTCGTATTCGAAGTCGCTGCCCAACACGCCTTTGATACCGTGAATGTATCGCACACTGATTACTGGCGATTTAGTAGTCCCCAGGCTTACCCGGTCGTTATCATCCTGGAGGAAGATCTCGTCGCGGGCATAACGCGATTCAATTGAAACTTCTGTGGTCTGAAACGTGTCGTGAACTGGTGAGTTCAGGTCGGACGGGTTCTCAAAGTACCCGAAGTCGTATGTCGGGTCGAATGTGAAATGTTTGATTGCAATCTTCTGCGAAAATCCTTTGAACAACTCGCGCTGGAACGCCGCCCGGTATTCGTTCATATAAAACCCTCGTCGGAAATACCCCCACCGCTGCCCGGCAAGGAATATCGGGTTGTCGGCGAGGATCTCGTCGTCCACCCCGAGTCGACTAAGGTCACTTCGGGCCCTGAAGCTCCATGTCGTCCATCGGTTCCTTGAAAGGATATGTGTGAACGACGCCATGTATTTCATGCGCTCATCGTCGAAGCCGTATCCAATCTGTGCACCCACGACAAACCTTTTGCTAAAAGAATAATTGGTCTTAAAGCCTGCCTGTAAACGGAAGCCCTCAATGTTGTTCCACGACACAGCGCTGAGATATGGACCAAGGTCGAGTTGACCGGCAGTGACGTAACCG
>DASRSO010000067.1:0-8591 GCA_035656375.1 Cyclobacteriaceae bacterium
ATATCCGATGCAATCAATCCGTTTATACTCAACACAAGATCTCCAGGCTTTATACCTGCTTCTTCCGCCGGCGACTTTTCTCTAACGTCTGTGATCTCAAAGTGCTGAAGTTTCGAACCCTTCGCTTTCAGGGTGAGTCCACTCATGTTGTAGTAAAACTTCTTCTTGTATTGTGAGTTCTTCTTGAGATAAAGATACTCTCTCGGAAAATCGAATGTTACTTTGAAGCGGCTAAGGATCTCCCCGCCTATGGCGCCGTTGCGTCGCACACTCCGGCTCGTTTTCAATGTATCCATGTAGCTGTTGGGATCTGGAAAGTTTGCGATCACATTTTTCACATCATACTTCCCCAGGTCTACGGCGCCAATCCTTCCGATCTTTCCCGTGATAACGCCACCGAGTCCACGGCCGATGATACTGTTCACGTGTGCTTGCGGCACCCTGATCGTATCGTTCGAATCCGGTTCAAGTATCAATCCATGGCTCGCCCCGCTGTCGATCAGCAATTTTGCTTTGATCGTTGCGCTGTCTTTTACAGTCACAGTTGTCTCGATGTAAGGCTTTGTATCCTGGACCGCGATCTTCAGTTTCTGCATGCTTCTCTTCGGTCTGAATCGTTCGGGACGATAGAGAATAAGTTCTTTCCTTTCGTAGTCGATCGTAACAATAAAACGGCTGAACAATTCGTACCCTAAAATTCCCTGAACGTCGGCGCCGAGGTAGTTTCTGAGCTCCAAATAATCCTCTTCGAGTACGAGCAATGCATGACCTTCACCATGAACGCCGGGTGGAAGATCGAGCGACACGTTGTTTGTAACGTAAGCCTGTACGAGCTTTTGTCCGCCGGGGCCACCAACAACATACTTCCTTGTATAAGTGAGATTGAGTATGTCGCTGAATACTTTTTCTGTAAGGATGGCCGTACGAACGCCAGTATCGAGAATGAATTTGAGGGGAAGCTGGCCATTGATCACAACAGGGATAACGACGAGGTTATTATTAACCTCAATTGGTATCCTTACTTTGTTTCTACCCTCCAGAAGGGCGAAGCCCAAAACCTGCTGCGCTTGTAAAATCTGGGGAAAAAACGCGATAAAAAGGAGCGATAACAGCTTTCTGATCATCGAACACTTAGCCTCGCTTAAAACTAAACTTTTTTCTTTTAAAGCCTAAATGTTTAAACGGCAACTACCCCTAACATGGTGAGCAATTCCAGTGGTTCTTTAGCGACTATCAGAGTCTTGTTGTTTGCTACGTTAACGAAACCCTTTTGAGTCATGTCGTCGAACTGTTGTAGCAATGGATCGAAAAACGAACGTGTATTGAGAAGTCCAACCGGGGCATTGACCAGGTTGAGTTGTCGCCAGGTTAGTATTTCACACAGCTCATCCATCGTTCCCCACCCGCCTGGCAGCGCGATGAAGTAATCGGTAAGGTCGGCCATTCGTTTTTTACGCTCATGCATCGACTCAACTATCTCCAGTTTCGATAGACCGTCGTGTCCTACTTCCCGTTGATACAAAAAATGTGGAATGACTCCGATCACATTGCCGGAGTTGCGAAGGATCTCATCGGCGATAATGCCCATGAGTCCAACCTTGCCACCGCCATAGACAAGCGTGCAGTTGTTTTTGGCCAGGAGACGTCCAAGTTCTTTCGCAGCATCAGCAAATGCAGGATCGTTTCCGACCGACGAGCCGCAAAAGACACATACTGAGGGCATGTATAAGTAAACCGAAAAGGTTAAGAAATCTGGATCTTAGAACTTATTGTCGTGCTCGTTCTTGCTGACGTTCTTGTTGGGAATTATCCAGGGGCAGATAATTGCAAGAACAAAGAGGGCTACGATAGTCAACATTACTGCCATAAAAACACGGTTTTGCTGGCCAAAAATAATTAAAATTGATCACATTTACGGGGTAGCATGAAAAACTACATTGTCATTATCGGAATTGTCATCGTGGTGCTTGCCGGGGCTTTTATGTTCTGGCGCAACCAGGTGAAGTCGAAAAGCCCGGAAGACGGTGTCGATTTTGTCGAAGGCAATCTGAAAATCCACGTGTTCTACAACCGCCCATACAAAAAGGGGCGTGTGATCTTCGCCCAGGACGGCCTGGTGCCCTTCGGGAAAGTGTGGCGTACCGGCGCCAACGAACCTACCTACATAGAAACAAACAAGATCCTTATCGTTAAGGGCCAGGAACTAAAGCCGGGCAAGTACAGCATCTGGACCATTCCAAACGAACAGAGCTGGACGGTGATCTTCAACTCCGAATATCCTTCGTGGGGTATCAATTTTAACGGCGAGGCCAATCGCGATCCGAAAAACGATGTGGTAAAAGTCGAAGTCCCCACAGCTATCATCGATACAGAGATCGAACAGTTCACGATATCGATCGAGCGCATCGACGAAGAAGAACTTGAACTGATCTTTCAGTGGGATAAGACGCTCGTCGCTGTGCCCTTTATTGTTGTCGGGCAATAAGTTTCACAACAGTCTTTCTTTCTTCCGGAATAGCATCAAACAATTTGTTTGCTGGCATCACCCTGTTCGCCGGGATGCCCTGTTCGATCAGGTGATTTACAACCTCGAGCGCCTGGTGTTGCGTTCGGTCGTTGTGGTACGTATGCTTCACCGCAACTGAATCGGTTTGCAGCGTTGTCATTGCCCCGGTACTATCTGTCAATGTTCTTTTAACTGTGAAATGAAGCGTATCGGTGATGATCTCTGTAAGATCGGGATTGGATCTGACAGAATCTTTTTGATATCCGTACAGGTCTACCTCCACATTGAACTTCATAGAAGGAGAACCATTTATCAATCGCGCTACCTTTCGAAGCTCTGCTTTCGAAGACTCAAGCATTTCGGAAGAATGCTCTTTGAATTGCACTCCGGCAAGCTCGATCACATCGCCTGCCGCAACTGATTTTAATGTAACGTTGAGCTTCTCGAGAGTTGAGATCTTCTCGCCGGTGAGATCATATTCGTGAGAGAAGAACGTGTAATTGTCTTCTTCGGGATCAACAACAACACTATAAACTTTTCCTTCTGGCAAATACAAAACAAAGCTTCCTTCTTTTGTCGGTCGCACCGTAAGCAATCGCTGCTGCGTTTTCCCATCCATCAAATTCACATACGGAGAAGCGGGATTCGCTGGACCCTCAACTCGTCCCTCCACTTTCATTACGGCTTTTGGCTTCACGTCTGCAGGAAATAAAACATCAACAAGTTGAGTTGCTGTCTTCGTCGGCATGTTGGTCACGAGATACCTTCCAAGCGAGTTTGCAGAAACAAACTGATCGTCGCGTTCGGAATTTGCAAAGTCAAGCGGCACCGGTTTGCTCCAGCTCGTACCTGTTTTTTTTGTGATGAACAGGTCCATGCCTCCTTTGCCTCCCATCTGGTCTGAAGAAAAGATAAGCGACTCTCCATCCCCCATGATGCGCGGCGCCTGCGAGTTACCGGTGTTGATGTTTGCTGGCAGCTCAGTTGGTGCTTGCCAGTTGGCGGCGGGAGTTCTGCGTGTCGATACCATGATCTTACACCCCGAAGCCTTGTTGGCATTCATTGTGGTGCAGCGCATGAAATACATCGTCGTATTTTCTGTGGTGACGGATGGACACGCTTCATTTTCTTTAGAGTTCACCGGCTGTCCCACGTTCGCCGGCTCTCCCCAGTAGGTGCCTTTAAGGTCCGATACGTAAATGTCGTAACCACCCAGTCCTCCACCCTTTGTTGTTGAGATGTATGCCTGGCGGCCATCTGCAGAGAGCGCAAAGCCATTCAGAAAGTTGAGCCGCCCGTTGAGTGTTTTGGGAAGCGCCACGGGTTCCTTCCAGTTCACGCCGTCGGGCTTCGTGGTCCAGAAGACAGTTAACAGATTATCCTCTGCGTTGTCGGACACAAACAGCATCGAGTTGCCTTCCAGGCTAACATAAGGGGCCGATGCGTTGATGCTGGGATGATTTATCGGCGCGGAGTATTGGTTCATTTTCGACTGCGACCACCCCGAAATTCCCGCCATTACAAACGTCGACAATAAAAGACCCTTACAGACTGTACGTTTGGATGCTGCCATGATCAAAATTATGCAAATTTGATATTAACTTTAACGGCTCAAGAAGACTGAACATGATCCAGGTAATTCCCTCTATAGCTATCAGAAAAGGAAAGGTGGTAAAGATGCGTAAAGGCGACCCCTTGAGCGAAAAAGCTTACGACGAAAACCCGCTCGACCTCGCCAAACGGTTCGAGGGCCATGGCATAGAAGTGGTTCACGTTGTAGACCTTGACGGCGCCGAGAGCGGCAGCCCGAAGAATTACCATGTAATAGAAACTATTGCGGGGCATACAGATCTGAAGATCGATTTCACCGGCGGTATCAGCACCGATGGCGATATCAGTAAGGCCTACGAATTCGGAGCCGACTACATCACGGCATCGAGTATATCAATTGCCGATCCAAATCTGTTCGCATCGTGGATCGTGTCTTACGGCCGCGAAAAGATCACATTGGGTGCCGATGTGGTCGACATTCAATCGAAGCTTATTGCTTTTCGCGGATGGCAGAAAAGATCTGACATCCATTTGTTCGATCACGTTCAATTTTTCTACGACCGTGGCTTGAAGTATTTGAAAGCTACAGATATCTCGCGCGACGGTGTCCTCGAAGGACCCGCGTTCTCATTCTACCAGGAGATCATCGATAAATTTCCCGAATTGAAAGTGCTTGCAAGCGGTGGTGTACGTGGCATCGACGACATCAAGCGCCTGAATGACATGGGCGTGTTCGCCGTGATCTTTGGGAAAGCGTATTACGAGGGAGTACTGAAACTGGAAGACCTCGAGTCCTTCGTGGTCAAGAGTAACTAAATCATTCCATCACTTCCGAAGCCTTAAACTTCTGGATAATGTAGTAGAGGAAGTTGAAGTTGAGGGGATCGCCTTCGGCCTGGGGTTTCTTTGCGTCGCCCTTCTGTTTGGCCGCAGGAGTAGTTGCAATCTTGTGCTGAAGTGAATCCGGCAGTTTAATTGCTCGGTTGTCTTGCTCGAGCATCACTGCTTTGTCGTCGTAGATGGCTGGATCCTGGCTGAAAATAGCGCCGTTGTTAGAGCTCGGTCCGGGCACTGGAATGTCGTCCTGTGCGGAAGCGGAGTACGCTACCATCAACATGACGCCAAGAATACCTGGCAGTAGATATGAAAATTTAACTCTCATTCGAAAACCGGACTTGACTGGGAACCTGCTACTTTCAGGCATACGCAATTTAATCAAAATTTGGCATGATAAAATGGGAAGATTTCGAGAAAGTTGACCTGCGTGCAGGAACGGTTGTGCGCGCAGAACCCTTCCCAGAGGCCAAAAAACCGGCTTTTAAGCTTTGGATCGACCTCGGCGCAGAAATTGGTGTTAAACAATCCAGCGCACAGATTACCGCTTATTATCGACCGGTCGACCTTATTGGCCGACAAGTAGTTTGCGTGGTTAACTTCCCGCCACGCCAAATCGGACCATTTATGTCGGAAGTGCTGACCACCGGCTTTGCCGACGACCAGAAAAATGTGGTTTTGTGTTCTATCGAAAGAGTTGTCCCGAACGGAGCTCGACTGTTTTAAATGATTTCATTCTCAAAATTACCATCCGTTTCAGCGGGCACGATCAAACAACAAAGAGAAGACAAGGTCATCCGATCTTTTCTTACCGATAGCCGTAAGTCATTCCAAACTGATGCGTGCTTCGTTGCCATAAAAGGCGAGCGACACGATGGACATCAATACATTGATACATTGTACAGCGCAGGTGTGCGCATGTTTATTGTTGAACGCGAATTAGATTGGAACACGTTCGCCGAAGCAAGTTTCTTTTGCTGCCCATCGGCTCTGCAGGCGCTGCAAGACATTGCATCTTATCACCGATCACAATTCAATTACCCGGTAATTGGAATAACCGGCAGCAACGGAAAGACCATCGTGAAAGAGTGGATCTACCAGTTGCTTGCCCCACAATTCAGCATCGTAAAAAATCCAGGCAGTTATAATTCACAACTCGGCGTACCATTGTCGGTACTCATGATGCAATCACATCACGAGCTCGGCATATTCGAAGCGGGTATCTCACAGCCCAACGAAATGGAACGCCTCCAACGCATCATTCAACCAACCATTGGAATTTTTACCAACATCGGTTCATCGCACGATGCGGGATTTAAAGACCGCGCGCAGAAGATCCGTGAGAAGCTGGTGTTATTCAGGCATTCCAGGGTGATCATCTATTGTCAAGACCACGAAGACATCCGGAAAGAGATCGAACAACTTTCTCTCTCCGCACGAATCCTCGATTGGGGTGAAAGCCCTTCGGCAACTGTGAGGGTTGTCAATAAAGAAGACGGCTCGATCACTGTAACGTTCCAGGGCTCCAATCACTTCTTCACAGCGCCGTTCATCGATGCGGCTTCGAGGGAGAATCTTCTCCATTGCATCGTTCTGATGCTCCACCTGGGTGTGAATGAACGTGTCATCCAGGAAGGCATCAACAGCCTGAAGTCGGTACCGATGCGACTGGAGTTGAAGCAGGGGATGAACCAGAGTCTGATCATCGACGATACTTACAATAATGATCTCGCCGGTCTGCAGATCAGTCTCGATTTTCTTGCGGGTCAGCAAAAACAAAAGAAGGCGCTGATCCTTTCCGATATTTTACAATCGGGCCTAAAAGACATCGACCTCATAAAAGAAATAGCAGGTGCTGTACTTCGAACGGGTGTGAACGTGTTCGTGGGCATCGGACCTGTGTTGCTCGCACATGAAGCATACTTCCGCGGGGTTACCGAGACTGCATTTTATCCGGATACCGATTCGTTCCTCGCCGATCTCGAGCCCGATGCATTTCAATCGTCGGTGATCCTTGTAAAGGGCGCAAGACCATTTCGCTTCGAATCGATCGTTCAGCGATTGCAACGAAAAGTTCACGGAACCGTGATGGAGATAAGCCTGGGCTCCGTTGTTCACAACCTTAATTATTTTAAGTCGCGACTGAAGCCGGGCGTGAAATTGATGGTTATGGTGAAAGCATTCGCATATGGAAGCGGAAGCGAAGAGGTAGCCAACCTTTTGCAGTACCATCGTGTCGACTACCTCGGTGTGGCTTATCCCGACGAAGGTATAGAGCTGAGGAAGAACCGGATCTCGTTGCCGATAATGGTAATGAATCCTACGGAAGAAAGTTTTCCTTCGTTGCTGGAGTATCATCTCGAACCGGAGATCTACAGCCTGAAGATCCTTCGCGCCTTCGTCCGTTTTTTAGGAAGGCGGCAGTGCAAGGTTCACATAAAGATCGATAGCGGCATGCATCGATTGGGTTTCGAAAAATACGACATGCCCGAGTTGATCTCGATACTTAAATCATACCCGGGCATAACCATCGCATCGGTCTTTAGCCATTTGTCGGGGGCGGATGAAGCGCAGCACGATACTTTCACAAGAGAGCAGGTGGAGATGTTCAATGCCCGTTATGAACAACTGTGCTCGGCGATCCAGCAACGTCCGGTGCGTCATATTCTGAATTCGCCGGGTATACTTCGTTTCCCCGACTTTCAATTCGAGATGGTAAGGCTTGGGATTGGATTGTATGGCGTCGATCCGACCGATGAAAAGAAGAAAGCAGACCTTCAACCAGTCGCTACTTTAAAAACGGTGGTGTCGCAGATCAGGGTTGTTCCGCCGGGGCAATCCATTGGCTACGGGAGAAGCGGCTGGACTGCAAACGACATGAAGGTTGCAACGATAGCGATCGGCTACGCAGATGGTTTCAGTCGCGCGTTCAGTCGTGGTGTTGGTGTTGTGCTTGTGAATGGTAAGCGTGCTCCTGTTGTTGGTAATGTATGCATGGATATGACGATGATCGACGTTACGGGCATCGACGTACACGAAGGAGACGAGGTTATAATTTTCGGAAAGGAACTGCCGATAGGAGAAGTAGCGGGGAGAATAGGCACGATACCTTATGAGATCTTAACGAGCACGAGTGAGAGAGTGAAGAGAGTGTTCCATGCAGAAAGCATTTGAGCGTGAAGCGCAAGTGGTTGCTTTACGCTAGCCACAACCGAGGTTCTTTTTTAAATCCCTATCTGGTATCCCTCCGAAATCAAATGGCTTCTCGTCGTCCTGCGGAGGTACCTCTTTGGCTTTTACAGGCACAACCTTCCTGATTTCTTTTTTCGCCTTCTTCTTTTTCATCAGAAGTCAAATTTCACACTTTTCCATCACTTATCTTTCGGCATTGAAAAGTGTTGCAGACATGATACCAGGAGAGGTAGCCGTGATCTCCGGATTCATCAACGATGACTTTACCTCCAAACTCCTCGAAATGGGATTTCTTCCCGGAAGTTCGGTGACATTCAATTTTTCTGCCCCGCTGGGAGATCCTATTTGTGTGAGCGTTTCGGGCCTCGATCTGTCGTTGCGGATCGCAGAAGCTTCTACCATTTCAATACTCGAATAATGACGGTCGAAACGAAAAGGTTGAGAATTGCGCTCGCCGGGAAACCAAACTCCGGCAAGTCGTCTTTGTTCAATCAGCTTACCGGCCTTA
>DASRSO010000068.1:0-12479 GCA_035656375.1 Cyclobacteriaceae bacterium
CTTTACCAACAGAATATTACAAATCAAATAGCAACAACGCCCCAGACACCGGCGGATACTTCTTTCGTTCACAGGAGCTTTACTATTACGGCGACCGGAATAGCTTCCGGATGCGTGCGTATCACCGCCTCGACGTGAGCTTTAGTTTCTGGAGAGATCGCAAGTGGGGTCGGAGCAAATGGACCGTTGCTGCATACAATGCCTACAGTCGTCGCAACCCGTTCTTCATGGACCTGACGTATGACGACGACGGAAACAGGAAGTTTGCTCAATACAGTTTGTTCCCGATTGTGCCGTCTGTCAACTGGAGTTTTAAGTTTTAGAGTATGAGAAAACTGTGCTGGATATTTTTACTCTTATCGATGTCATGCGAGCTGATCGTTGACGTGGATGTTCCTTACAGGGGAGATAAGATTGTCATGAATACCTTTCAAAACCCTGGTTCGCCATGGATAGTTGAACTCACCAAAACAAAATACATTCTCGATTCACTTAATTCAGGATTCCCTCCAATAGCTGGCGCACAGGTGGTCATCTTCGAACCCGACGGAACCTCTTTTCCTCTTTCAGGCACAGCAGGATATTATTTCAGCAACAGGGTTCCGGAGGAAGGAAAAACTTACAGGATTACTGCAAAGGCCAGCGGGTTCCAGGAAGTCGAGGCGGAAATGACTATTCCGAAAGCAATAAAGATCATGGAGATCAAGTGGGATTCTTCAAGCGTCCGTAAAGTCGACCCCAGCGCGCCTTTCTACGACCAGTATTATAGCAACTCGACGATCCCATTTACACTTAAGTTCTCGGATCCACCTCACGAAAAGAACTACTACAGTATCGTTGTAGATTATTGGTACGTCAGGAAGTACACCGATCCCCAAACGCAGATGGAGCGTGCCGATACATTGTTGGGCTCTGCTCGCACATGGATTACCGACCGCGCCCTGGTGGATGAGGACGACCGCAAGAGCAGGTTTTCTGATTTCGCTTTCGACGGCACCACGTATGCAGTCGCCGCTACCACACAGTTCTATTTCCTCGATCCAAGGAACGTCGTCTATAAGTTTGATGTGAAACTCTATTCGGTTTCAGAAGAATACTTCAACTACGAAGAATCGCGGGAGCTGTTCAATCAGGTCGAAGGCGACCCTTTTGCCCAACCCGTTCAGATCTATACGAATGTGAAGAATGGCCTGGGAATTTTTGGTGGCTTTTCGCTCGATCAAAGATCATACGGCAGGAAGTACCCCGAGTAATAATCAGGGTTCTAGCACAACCTTCAGACATTTGTCTTTCTTGTTCGCGAAGATGTCGTAACCGTGAACTCCTTCACTTAGCTTCATTCGGTGCGTGATGATCGATGTAATGTCGTGCTTCTTTTTCTGAACAAAAGGAACCAGCTCGTCCATCATTGACCGCGCCGGACATCGCCCCACCCTGTAAGTAATATTCTTGTTGTACGCCTGCACTGGCGAGAACGACATGTGTTCGTCGTTACAAACTCCCACCACCGAGATCGTTCCTCCCGGGCGAAGAAGATCGTACGCAAGCCGGCCCGCGCCTCCACTTCCGACAGCCTCCATCACTGCATCCGCACCGCGACCTTCCGTAGCTTCACGTATTTTTTCGACAGCATTATCTTTCGTTGCATCAATGGGCGTTGCTCCAAACCGCTTCGCCATGGCGAGACGTTCCGGCACTGTATCGACCGCGAAGAGTTTTTCGGAGCCGTAATGCACCGCACCGATTACCGCCATCAAGCCAACCGGCCCGCAGCCAATCACCACATGCGTTTCACCGCTCTTTATACCCGCCTGCTTTGCGCTGAAAAATCCGGTAGAAAGAATATCACCAAGCAGCAACGCTTCATCCGTCGTTACTCCTTCCGGGATCTTAACAAGTGTGCCATCAGCCATCGGCACCCGGACAAATTCACTTTGCCCACCGTGAAGGCCCCTGCCGTTCTCCACCCACCCAAACAACTGGCTGTTCACACAACGGCAGGTAAGTCCGCGCACGCAATAGAAACATTTACCGCAGCTGGTGGTAAAGGGACTCATCACCTGGTCGCCCTTCCGGAGATTGCGAACGTCGCGACCGACTTCTACAACCTCGCCGGTAAACTCATGACCCATAGCAGTGTGATGATCGATCCCCTGCTCACGTCCATAGAACACGTGGAGATCGGATCCACAGATCGCACATTGTTTCACCCTCACGATCGCATCGGCAGGATCAAGGATCTCGGGATCGGGAATGGTCTCATAAGAGATTTTTTCCACGGCTAAAAAAGTGAGTGCCTTCATTATTCTAAAACTATTAAATTTACCGCTTACTCAGGTAAATAAATGTACTTCACGATTACTTCTGTTAGGCTTAAAGGTCCGTTTTCATTTTTTAAACTCGCTGGGATTTCATCGAAGGTTGCCCGTCAACTCAAGGGCAGCGAGGGGTTTGTTCAGCATAAGTCTACCGGCATGTGGACAGAACACTATACCATGTCGCTGTGGAAAACAGAAAAAGATCTCATGAAATCTCATCTCGAAGCGATCAGGTGCTACCGCGAGGTGGCTGATGAGATCAAAACACTTACACTTGCAGCCGATAAATTTCCCGACTGGCAGATAGCGAAAGATATGTTGAGCAGGAACGGGAAAGTAATTGATTAAAGATCGATTAACTGAACAGGCTGTTCAGCTCCAGGTCGATCTTGCTCACCACGAATGCAAAGTCTTCAATACGTGCAACATAATCGAGGTTATTAACATCGATTATAAGAAGCTTGTGCTTGTATCCTGATATCCATCGTTCATAGTGTTCGTTCAGGTTCTTCAGGTATTCAAGCTTGATGTTGAATTCGAAGTCGCGGTTTCTTTTTGATATCTGTTGAACAAGCTTTGGGATATCGGCCTTAAGGTAGATCAGCAGGTCGGGCGGTTCCACGAAATTGATCATGGAATTGTAGATGTCGAGGTAGCTCTGGTAGTCGCGGTCGTTTATGTGTCCGCTGGCGTGGAGATTCGCCGCGAAAATATGCGCGTCTTCGTAGATCGTACGGTCCTGGACAATGGTTTTGGCGCTCTCGCGGATCTTGCGGACCTGGTTAAAACGGCTGTTCAGGAAATAGATCTGCAGGTGAAACGCCCACCGGGTCATGTCGCTATAAAAGTCGCGGAGATACGGGTTCTGGTCGACGGATTCGAAGAGCGAAGTCCAGCCGTAGTGCTTCGAAAGCTTTTCGGCGAGAGTGCTCTTACCGGAACCGATGTTGCCTGAGACGGCGATATGTTTGATCTTCTTCAAAAGGGTAATTAAGGGTTTCGAAGATCGTTAATCTCTTACAAATTCTGCATCTTTAAGCCGTTTCTTATGAAAAGAATTAGCGCCATATCATTTTTTTTATTCTCTCTTTTTTTAGCTGCCTGCAACAAGAACTCAACCGAAAAATGCGCTTTTGTCCCCGACACAAAAAACATTTCCATAGACCTTAAGTGGGAATCACTCGAAGATTCTCTTCCTTCAATCAAAACAAAAGAACAACTGGTTGGATTCCTCAGGCGACATCCCATCATCAACTATGAATTCCTCGGTGGACGTGGCCGCCTCAACGATACAACATTCGTGAACGCACGATTTCAAAAGTTCACGCATCCTGCGATCGACTCATTGTTGATGGAGACGCACCAGATCTTCGCAAATGATGCCGCCGAACTGAAGAGGGAATTCGCACAGGCATTCGCGAATGTTAAATATTACTACCCCAACTTTCAACCCCCAAAGATCCAAACAGTTATTACCGGCTTCGAGCGAGATATCTTCGTGAGTGATACACTCGTCGTTATTGCGTTGGATTACTTCCTGGGTCCGAAAGCAAAATACCAGAACCTCGAGTTGTTCGATTATATCAAACGCAGGTATCAACCGGCCTTCATTGTTCCATCGGTCATGTTGCTGTACGGCTTCGACGAGCAATTCAATAAGGTGAATGAAGAAGACCGCACCATGCTCGCAGAAATGATCGGCTACGGAAAGGCATATTACTTCGCAAAACAAATGACGCCCTGCACACCCGACAGCGTACTGATCGGTTATACGGCAGAAGAGATCAGGGGCTCACGAAACAATGAAAGTCTTATCTGGTCGCGACTGATCGAAGACCAGGTGTTGTTCTCGACCAACACGCAAGACAAGCAGAAGTACATTCTCGAAAGGCCGAAGACCCTTGAAGTTGGTGAGAAGTGCCCGGGCCGTATCGGTCAGTGGGTTGGATGGAGAATGATACAATCGTACAACGAAAAACATCCTGACCAAACGCTGCAACAGATCATGAAGATGTCGGATGCGCAGAAGATGTTTAAAGATTCCGGTTATAAACCGCAGATACAACAAGTGCCATCGAGAGAAAAAGTCTGAAGAGAAAAGTCTGAAATAGAAATAGAAATATGAACACTGTCCCTACCCGCGAAGACATCCTGAAAGCTCACGAAAGGATCAAGCCTTACATCCATCGCACGTCGGTTCTTACCAGTCAGAGTATCGACGAGATTGCGGACTGCCAGATCTTCTTTAAAGGGGAAAATTTCCAGAAAATAGGCGCTTTTAAGGCCCGCGGGGCCATGAATGCCACCCTGTCGCTGCTCCCGTCCGACCTGCAAAAGGGCGTGGCTACGCACTCGTCGGGCAACCATGCGCAGGCCCTGGCGAGAGCGGCGAAGATCCTCAACACACCATCGTATATCGTGATGCCTCGCACGGCTCCCGAGATAAAGAAGAAAGGTGTGCGTGCATTTGGTGGTGAGATCTTTGAGTGTGAGCCAACATTAGAAGCACGGGAGACAACACTTGCGGAGGTGATAAAGAAAACGGGAGCCACAGAGATACACCCATTCAATAACTATGATGTGATGGCAGGACAGGCAACTGCTGCGAAAGAACTTTTCGAGGATGTGAGTGATCTCAATTACATTATCGCGCCGGTTGGTGGCGGCGGGTTGTTGAGTGGTACTGCACTTGCAACGAAATACTTTTCTCCGAATACAGTTGTGCTTGCAGGTGAGCCTGAAGGTGCCGACGATGCTTATCGTTCGATGAAGAGTGGCAAGATCGAACCATCGCAATCAAATTCTGTTGCAGATGGTTTACTGACATCGCTTGGTGATAAGACTTTCCCTCTCATTAAAGACATGGTGAAGGAGATCATAACCGTTTCCGATAGGGAAATTGTGGATGCGATGCGGATGATCTGGGAGCGACTGAAGATCATCGTCGAGCCGTCTTGCGCCGTGCCTTTCGCAGCTGTGCTGAAACAAAAGGCGCGGTTCAAGGGGCAGAAGGTTGGGATTATCCTGTCGGGCGGAAACGTAGACCTGGCGCGAGCTTTTAAGCTCTTCTCAGACTTTACCTGAGTACAAAAAGTTTATTTTTTGAAAGAATGTAAGGAATGCCAGACTATGCTGGCACCCCTACAATTTTCTTGCTCTTCAGGTATTCCGCTATTTGGATAGCGTTTGTAGCCGCTCCTTTTCTCAGGTTATCTGCTACCACCCACATGTTCAGTGTTTTTGGCTGCGACTCGTCCCTGCGGAGTCTTCCTACGAAAACCTCGTCGCGCTGGTGCGCATTGATAGGCATCGGGTACACGTTGTTCTTCACATCGTCTTGCACGATAACGCCAGGAGTTTTTTCGAGGATCTCTCTTACTTCTTTAAGATCGAACTCGTTGTGGAACTCCACGTTCACCGCTTCTGAGTGACCTCCGACGGCGGGAACTCGAACGGTGGTTGCTGTTACTGCGATAGATTGATCGCCCATGATCTTACGGGTCTCGTTCACCATCTTCATCTCCTCTTTTGTATAACCATTGTCGAGGAAGATATCGATATGAGGCAACACGTTCATGTCGATCTTGTGAGGATATGCTTTGGGTCCGTCGACGCCATTGCGTTCGTCTGTTAATTGAACGACCGCTTTCTTACCGGTGCCAGTAACAGACTGGTAAGTGGACACGACGATCCGTTTCACCTTATACTTTTTGTGAAGAAGGTTGAGTGCTACGACCATTTGAATGGTTGAGCAGTTGGGATTGGCGATGATCCTGTCTTCGGCGGTGAGAACATTGGCGTTGATCTCGGGAACAACAAGCTTCTTGGTAGGGTCCATACGCCATGCAGAGGAGTTGTCGATAACGATGGTTCCTACTGCTGCGAATTTGGGTGCCCATTCGGTTGAGGTGCTGCCGCCGGCGCTGAAAATCGCTACATCCGGGGCAATTTTCACTGCCTCGTCCATGCCAATCACGCTATACTTTTTACCCTTGAACTCGATCTGTTTACCTACGCTCTTTTCAGATGCTACGAGGTAGAGTTCATCAAAAGTAAAGTTGCGCTCCTTGAGCACTGTTAGGATTTCCTGACCAACCAGGCCAGTAGCTCCGACTATTGCGAGTTTCATATGGCAAAAGTACTACGTTTGGTTATCGCTATGAAAAAATATTCGATCATATTCTTTTTTGTTACGAACGTCTGTTCGGCTCAAACGGAAATCAATTATGATTTCATTAACAACGATTTGAGTTTATGGACGGGCAACATCTCTCACTTTATCATTAACACAAGTCATCAATTACAACTAAACAACAATGTTGCAGGCACGTCTTACATCGCTACAACGTTTGCACCGGTACAAACGAACCTTGAGTGGAATGTATACGTAAGGCAGGCCTTTGCGGGTTCAGCAAACAACTATGGAAGGGTCTATTTATTGAGCAGCAACCCGGATCTCACCCAGCCCACGGAAGGGTACTTCCTCCAGTTGGGTGAGGCGGGCAGTAACGATGCTGTTGAGTTGTTCAGGCAAAGCGGAACGGTATTGACATCGATATGCAGGGCTGCGAATGCTGCAATAGCAGGATCGTTCGCGATAAGGATCAAAGTAACGCGCGACGAGACGGGCACATGGAAGGTATTTATTGACTATGCTGCAGGTACTGATTTCGTTGAAGCAGCCACCGGCAATGATTTGACCCACGTGTCGGGGCAATGGATGGGAATGGTTTGCGTGTACACTGCAGGCAATGCTGCACGATTCTACTACGATGATGTATATGCCGGTGCGCCGAAGTTGCCGCCGCCACCGGCAGATGTTGCCGACAGGTTTGATGTAGTGATCAATGAATTCTTTCCCGACCCGGTTCCGTCCGTTGGCCTTCCGGAAGAAGAGTTTGTGGAGCTATTCAATAGAAGTTCGAAGACGTTCAGGTTGCATGGGTGGAGGTTGGGAGATGCAACGTCACTACAGTCGTTACCCGATGTTGAAATGAAACCGGGTGATTATGTTGTTGTGAAGAACACTGTATCCCTGAATAATTCTAATGATGTGATAAAAATTATTGATGATCGTGGAGTACTGATCGATTCGTTGAGCTATGATTTGTCGTGGTACCAGGAGGTGACGAAGTCGGGCGGAGGATATACGATTGAGCGATTGGATCCCGAAGTTGGATCGACGGAACCGGCGAACTGGTATGCGTCGCAGAGTGATGTTGGTGGTACGCCCGGGGTGATAAACTCGGTGTTTGGGAGGAACCCGGATTCGAAGGCCCCGGTCATTGAGGGCATCTCGTTGCAGGGTGATTCGATTATTGTGAAGGTGAGTGAGGTGGTGGTTGCTGAACGGGCGAATTATGAACCTTTGGATAAGATCGCCTCGGTTGTTTTTATCACGGCAGACACAACCATTGTTATCGTTCTGGAAAACCTTACCAATGGTGCAGATTATACCTTGAAGATCACCAGTCTCTCCGACCTCGCTGGAAACTATGCACCCGGTAAAGAATTCGGCTTCACTTATTTTATCCCTCACCGTGTTAACCCCGGCGATCTCGTCATTAATGAGTTCATGGCAGACCCGACCCCAGTCGTGCAACTGCCTGAAGTCGAGTACATCGAATTATTCAATCGATCTGTTCACCCTGTAAGTCTGGCCGGCTGGCATATTGAAGACCTCACAACAAGCGCTGCGCTGCCTTCATTGATCGTAATGCCAAACAGTTTCGTGTTGGTCACCTCAACAACGAATGCATCAAAGTTTCCGAATGCTGTTGGTATCACTTCATTTCCGTCGCTGGGAAATGCCGGCGACAACATTGTACTTCGAAGCAGTGATGGCCTGGCAATCGATTCGTTGAATTATGATCTCTCGTGGTACCAGGAAGAAGCAAAAGCCAATGGAGGTTATTCTATTGAAAGAATAAACCCGGATGTCACGGCAACAGACCCGACTAACTGGTATGCTTCGCAAGACGAACGCGGTGGAACTCCCGGTTTAAAGAATTCGGTGCTCGGAAGAAACCCGGACACAAAAGCGCCAATTATAAAAAGAGTTTTTCTAAGGGATGATTTGGTTATTGTAAAGGCCAGTGAACCAGTGATCGCGGACAAAAGCAATTACCACCCTTCCGACAATATCACTTCTGTTGTTTTTAACCCGCCAGACACGAGTGTTATAATTCACCTTGAAAACCTTACAAACGGATCAAAGTATCTCTTAAAAATAACGCACCTCTCCGACCTTGCGGGCAACATCGCAAAAGACGAAGAGTTCGCCTTCACTTACTTTATTCCTCACAAGATTAATCCTAAAGACATCGTCATCACCGAGATCATGGCCGACCCAACACCCGTCGTGCAACTACCGGAAGCTGAATACATCGAACTACTGAATCGCTCGCCTCACCCGGTAAGTCTGTCCGGCTGGCACATCGAAGACCTCACAACAAGCGCCGCACTCCCTCCACTAATCGTACTACCCAACAGCTTCGTGTTGCTCACATCCACGACGAATGCGCCCAGGCTACCCGGCGCCATTGGCGTTACCTCTTTCCCATCCCTGGGAAATCTCAGTGAACGCATCGTGCTTCGAAATGCTGAAGATGTCGCCATCGACTCGCTCGTATACAATACTTCATGGTATCACAACTCTGAGAAATCGGATGGCGGGTGGTCACTCGAACTTATCGACATCAACAACCCGTGTGGCGAAGGCGACAACTGGGTGGCGTCGGAGGATATCGACGGTGGCACACCAGGCGAAGCAAACTCGGTGTTTGCCAATAAGCCCGATCTCAGTCCACCCGAAGTGGTGGGATTGTTCCCGATCTCGCCCGATACGCTTGTGATTTCATTTAACGAAAAGTTGGGAAGCTTTGACGGGGATTTTTCTTTACCCGGCAAAGCGCGTATTGGTTATAAGGATATTGTTTATTCGTTAGACGAACCCTTGTTACCACGCACCGAATACCCGATGACGATAAGCAGCGTTTCAGACTGCAGCGGCAACGTTATTCAACCCCTTACTTTAAACTTTTCTTTGCCTGAACCCGCAGCGCCCAACGACATCGTCATCAATGAAGTGCTTTTCAATCCGCGCCCAACGGGTGTCGACTTTATCGAGATCTATAATCGTTCGCCAAAGTTTTTGAATCTCAAGAACTGGACGGTATCCGGTGAGACGATCACAACACCAAACGCGATCATTAAGCCCTCATCATACCTCGCGCTAACCGCATCGATCGTTTCCGTCGAATCCAATTACCTGAACTCTATTGGAAAACCGATGCTCGAAATGCATTTGCCATCAATGCCCGACGACGAAGGCACCATCATTCTTTCGGATCCAGCCGGTGTTGTGATCGACCGATTTTCATACAGTGCGGGTATGCATTCCTCTATCATAAGTGATCCCGAGGGTGTTTCGCTGGAACGAATTTCTTTCGAAGATTCGACTCAATGGCATTCAGCAAGTGAATCCTCGGGCTTTGCTACCCCGGGTTATCTTAACTCGAGTTCGCGACCGGGTAGTTTATTTGATGAACGAAGTGTGAATGTTATACCGGAAGTTATCGATCGGGCGTCGTCGCCATTTTCCCAGATATTCTATCGTTTCGACAACCCCGGTCTCGTTGCAAATGTGTCGGTCGTCGATCTCGAGGGGCGCATTATTAAAACCATTGCCACCAACGAAACCATTAGCGCCGAAGGTACCTATCAATGGGATGGCGATCGCGACGCTGGTGGCAGGGCAAGAGCGGGTTATTACATGCTCTGGTTCCAGACGTTCGACCTGGAGGGAAGGGTGAGTACGTACAGAAGGAGAGTGGTGGTGGGGTTTTGACAGGAAAGTGCCTCTTTTGGGCCTCCAAACCCCCTTTTTCCCTCGCCGGGAATTAATCCCCATACATTTTTTGTTTAGGGGTCGACCCTGTATTTTTGCCAATCTTTTTTAAAACAGTAAAAAAGGCAACTAATCATGGCTAAGACCAAGAAAAAGGCAGCGAAACCCGCTCCTAAAAAAGCCGCGCCTAAGGCTAAGAAGGCAGTAAAAAAAGTGGCCAAGAAAGAAGTGAAGAAGGTGGTAGCGAAGAAGGCAGCTCCGGCTAAAGTTGAAAAAGTAGCCGCACCCAAAAAGCCTACAATGAAAAAAGCAGCCGCACCCGATCCTACTAAAAAGGTGGTGCAGCTAACGAAGAGACAAGAAGCCATGGCCAAGCCATTGACTTCCCCTCAACTGAACATATTCCCTATGCTCACACAGCGCCCGATCGCGCACAAGCCCACCAAAGGTGCTCCGGCCGACGATCGTACACGCTATAGCGACGAAGAACTGAAAGAGTTCGAAACTCTTATCCTCAAGAAGCTCGACAAAGCCAGGGAAGAATTCAGGATCCTCAAAGAGACTCTCAACCGCAACAACGACGCAGGCACCGACGCAACTTCAGGTGGCAACACCAAAGTTCTCGAAGACGGCGCCGAAACTGCCGAGAAAGAAAACCTCAGCCAGCTCGCTGCACGTCAGCAGAAGTATATCATGAACCTGGAAAACGCTTTGGTGCGCATCAAGAATCATACTTACGGCATCTGCACAGTTACCGGAAAGCTGATCCCCAAAGAAAGACTCATCGCTGTTCCTCACACGACACAGTCGATCGAAGCCAAGATGATGCAAACCGACTAAAAGACATTAGATGGATTTCCTATTAAACCACGTTGAAGCGCTGATCTTCTGCTCGCCCGCACCTACAAAGGTCGAGGACATCAAGTCCTGCCTTTCGGAGATGTTCAACGCCGACGTGCCGGAAGAAGATATCGTAAACGCGATCGCCAAGCTGCAGGAGAAATATGACAGCGACGAGTATGCGTTCTCGATCAACAAGTCGGTTGGCGGATATCACTTCCTCACCAAGCCCGCCTATCAGACAAGTATCGGCATCATGCTCAAGCAACAGTCGAAGAAGAGACTGTCGACTTCAGCAATGGAGACGCTTGCCATCATCGCATACAAACAGCCCGTTTCTAAAACAGACGTTGAAAATATTCGCGGTGTGAACTGCGATTACGCTGTTCAAAAATTACTGGACAAAGGACTTATCGAAATTCGTGGCAAAGCCGATACGATCGGACGCCCCATGTTGTATGGTACAAGTCCAAAGTTCATGGAGTACTTCGGTATAAATGATATCAGTGATCTCCCTACACCGAAAGACTTCACTACAGAAGTAAACACTATCGGAGAAGTACCCGAGAATTAATAACACTACGGATAACTAAGAAGCTCCGGGTCGTTATGAGTCGGAGCTTTTTTATTATCTTATAACAAGACAACCAGCTATGGCATTCAGGAAAGGAAGAGGTTTCGGCAAGCTTCAAAAAGCAGACGAAGATTTTAGAAAGAAAAAGAAAGACGGTGATTCTTCCGGCAGAAGTGAAGGAAGAAGCGAACGCCCACGCCGCACAAGAACCGGAACGGGCGGGAGCAGCTACTCTGCAGGAAAAAGGAAATTTTCCGCCGGTCCACGCGACGAGAAGCGATCATTCAGAAAAGATGAAGGTGGTGGTGGCGAAAAGAGATCGTTCCGCCCACGCCGTGACGACGAAGGGAAAAGACCATTTCGCCCACGTCGCGATGATGGTGAAGGTAAAAGACCCTTCCGTGCACGCCGCGATGACGATAACAAGAGACCTTTCGGCAAGAAGAAATTCGAAGAGAAACGTTCTTTCGTTGAATCGAAAGTTCAACGCCATCGCGAACGCGTAGAAGAACCGGCCCCGGAATCTACTGAGTCCACGAAAGCTTCCAGGGCAGCGAAAGCGATCGTTGGTAACGCCGACGGCCTCATCCGCCTCAATAAATTCATCTCTAACAGTGGTGTTTGCTCACGCCGCGAGGCAGACGATCTCATTAAAATGGGACTGATCACCGTGAACGGCACAACAATCACAGAGATGGGTTACAAGGTAAAACCCACCGACGATGTTCGTCACGATGGTAAGAAACTTACTGCCGAGAAGCCGGTTTATATTCTTCTCAATAAACCGAAAGGATTCATCACGACAACCGACGATCCCCAGGAAAGAAATACGGTGATGGAACTGATCGCCGGCGCATGCAAGGAACGCGTGTATCCCGTTGGCCGTCTCGACAGGAAC
>DASRSO010000069.1:0-5910 GCA_035656375.1 Cyclobacteriaceae bacterium
TCCACCGGACGCGAGAACGTAGATACGGTTTTTAAGCTGGGAAGATTTGAGTTCGACAGCAGCAACCTGACCCTCTCGAACGACGGAAATGTCCGTACGCTCACACAAAAAGAATCGGATGTTCTCGGTCTTCTCTGCAAGAACCGCGACCGTGTTCTGAAGCGCGAAGAGATCCTGAAGGCCGTTTGGGGCGACGACGATTATTTCCTGGGACGGAGCATGGACGTGTTCATATCGAAACTGAGGAAATATCTGAAGGATGATCCCACTGTGCAGATCGTTAACTACCACGGCATCGGCTTTCGCCTCGAAATAAAATAACGGCTCCCTTTCCTAACCCATCTCTGCCACATCCGTAAATTTGCGGATAATGGCATCAGCAATTCCGCGTATTGAGCCCCTCCTGAGGATCGCCAGGTTCTGGAACCTGCTTATTATCGCCATTGCCCAGTATTTCACCGTCGCCTTCCTGGTCGACCCCAAACTGATTTACGACTGGCACCTGCTGGCGTTATCGGCCTCCACGATACTGATTGCGGCGGGCGGCTATATCATCAACGACTACTACGACGTCAAGATCGACCTGATCAACAAGCCCGAGCGGGTCGTGATCGGCCGGGGTGTTTCAAGACGGTATGCCATCCTGTTGCACAGCGGTTTAAGCGCAGCAGGCATCCTGCTTGGATTGATCCTGAACTGGAAGATAGGCGCCGTGAATTTCTTCAGCGTTACGATGCTCTGGTGGTACTCGAATCTATTGAAGCGTCTCCCCTTCGTTGGAAATTTTGTGATCGCATTCTTAACGGGCGGTGCGATAGCCATTCCATGGTTGCTTTATCCTTTTGCAGGAAAGACCAACATTCTCATTTATGCCATGTTTGCTTTTCTGGTTACACTGGTGCGCGAGATCATTAAAGACATGGAAGATCTGAAGGGCGACAATACGTTTGGTTGCAAAACACTTCCGATTGTATGGGGCTTGAGGAAAACCAAGAATGCAATTTATCTCCTCACGATAGCATTCGTCGCAAGCATATTCATTATCGACACCATGGTGGAGGCGTTGCCGATGACCTACTTTGTTGTATTTCTTTTTGCACCGGTTGCGTGGCTAGTGCTTGCGCTCGTTCGGGCCGACACGAAAAAGGATTTTTACCGGCTTAGTGTGTTATGCAAAATCATCATGCTGTTCGGTGTGTTTAGCATGGCATTGATCTGAGTATGTACAGGCTTGCGATACTGGTTTCCGGCAACGGCACAAATGCCGAAGCGATCATGAAGCACTTCGCTGATCATCCGCAGATAAAAGTGGGTCTATTACTTTCAAGTAATCCCGATGCGTATGCTCTGGAACGTGCAAAGAAGTTTACCGTAGAAACCGCAGTCTTCGACAGAAAGCAGTTCAAACATTCCGATCACGTTGTTCATATTCTCTTAGAAAAAAATATCACTCACATTGTTCTTGCCGGCTTTCTTTGGTTGATCCCGGAAAACTTATTGAAAGCCTTTCCCGGCAGGATAGTTAACATTCACCCGGCATTACTTCCCAAACATGGCGGTAAGGGCATGTATGGAATGAATGTACATGAAGCCGTTAAAGCAGCCGGCGACCTGCAAACCGGGATCACAATTCACCTCGTGAATGATCAATACGATGAAGGGGAAGTGCTGTCACAAAAAATAGTAGATGTCGATCCGGACGACACTGCGGCTGATATTGCTGATAAAGTTCACAAGCTGGAATACGAAACCTATCCAGCCGTGATCGAGTCGTGGATCAAAGCTCGGTAGCGAATGCCCTCACTGGAAATGTTCCCACTCCTTTAAACTTGGGAGGAACAGCGGTAAATAAGAATTCTTTGTCCGGAAGCTGATCGAGATTACAAAGGTGTTCAACGATCAATATCCCGGCGCCAAGCAATATTGTGTGAACAGGTCTTAGCTTCGTACGTGTGTCGTCGATGTTGTGAGAATCGATACCAACAAGGTTAACTCCTTGTTGTTTCAGATATTCCGCAGCCTCTTTGGTAAGAGATGGATGCTGTTCAAAATACTGGTC
Organism: Cyclobacteriaceae bacterium; assembly: GCA_035656375.1. GTDB lineage: Bacteria > Bacteroidota > Bacteroidia > Cytophagales > Cyclobacteriaceae > ELB16-189. The sequence goes on from DASRSO010000069.1 coordinate 2,060, forward strand.
CGTCCGCCAGTGTTTCGACCAGCCGGTATGAACTAATACCGCCTTGCCCCTGACGTCCTGCTTTTCAAAAAACTTAGTGCCGATCTGATTTTCGTGCGTATGAACAACTACTGCAGGAATATTTACAAATCTCTCCAGTTCCACCTGGCTCAGGTCCTTACCATCTTCATACCTGTGAAACGGAACATCGAGGTACGTTCCGGTATTCGCAACCATCTCGATTTTCCCGATCTGGAATGTGGCACCGCCGTCATAAACAGATTTAGAGGCTTCACGTGAGAGATAGTCGCAAATGATCGGCGCAGGAAGACCTTTGTACGTGATCATCCCATGCTCGATTGTGTGGCTTAGATCGATGAGTCGTTTCATGCTCTGGCTGGCTTGGGCACCAGCCATTCAAAATCCGGCGATTTTGGAAAACCCGCAAATATTCCCTGGATAAATTCATTGGGTGTCGTAAGTTTTCTCTTCTCCAGGTCCATCCATGCCCCATCCACCGTGATGATCGTGCAAACCGAACCATCCGGCTTCGTGATGTTGTGACGAAGCGACCAGCGACTATAGTCGGGCATGCATTTCGAGAGCTGCACGTCGATCTCAACCTTGTCTTCGAGCTTCACTTCTCTCTTGAACAACGCCTCCTCACGAAAGAGGATCGGTCCAATGTGATACTCGATCAGTTTTTCGGTGGTGAGACCTTTACTGTTCAGGATGTTCATGCGCATGGCGGCGGCAAAGTCGTAGTACACCGAATGTCGCAGGTGACGGTTTGCGTCGATGTCGGCCCAGCGGATGTTAAGGGGAGCTTTGTAGATATCCATTTATAGAAATTATATAATAGTTGCAGTTTTCAGTTCAGACATACGGGTATTGAAGTCCATGGTTATATCCTGGAGCTTTATTTTTCCGAACAGATCCATCATGTCGGGGCTATGTTCGGTCTTGCGACCGTCTTTCAGGCTTACGTGCACGAACTTCGACCACATCGAAGATTTTACGTGGGTCCGTTTCTCGTCGAGCATCTGCATTTCGACCATGATGTGATTTAGTGAAAGGTCGACGATAGCAGAGCGCAGGATCACCTGTTCGTTTACGCGGGCGGGACGAAAGTAAGAGATTTGATTGGTGCTTACCACCCAGCCCACACCTTGTTTGGCAAAGCCGGCGAGTGTAAGGCCATAGGATTCGGAAAGATGATCTTCGCGGGAGTCGAGGAAATACTTGACGTAGGCGATGTTGCTCAGGTGGCCGTAGAGGTCACAATCAGAGAAACGAATAAGCATTTTGCTTTCCGGGGTAGTTTCCATATTATTTAAGACCGATCGGTCCTTTTTGTGGCAAAAAAATTACGCTTTAAGCTCGCTTAGTATCATGTTCTTCAGGAAGTCCAGTGATTGATTCAACTTCCTGTGATCGTCCAACGCTTTGGCCATAAAGATGGCTCCCTCTATCTGCGCATAGATCACTCCTGCAAATCTCTCGCTGTTGATCTCTCTCTTTATTTCTCCCAGTCTTTTTCCTTTTTCAATGATGCGATGCAGATCGCTCAGCATCAGCTCCACCGCCATTCGCACGTCTTTCTTCAATCGGGGCATGGTATCGTCGACTTCGATGCTGAAGTTTAGAATAGGACAGCCGCCGTCCATTTTCTTCGTGTAGTCTTTGTGATAATCGCAGACTGCAATAAGCTTTTCGAGGGGACTTTTCTTCTTCGTTACTGCCTTTACGATCTCGGTATAAACCTTTTCGAACGAATACCGGAATGCTTCGCGGGCGATCTCTTCCTTGCTTTCAAAATTTCCGTACAAACCGCCCTTCGCCAGGCCGGTGGCCTCCAGGATGTCGCTCATCGACGTGCCGGCAAAGCCCTTCCTGTTGAAGATGGGCGCTGCCTGCTCGATTATGAACTGACGGGTTCGCTCTGATTTCGTAAGCATGTGTTTCTGAACTGGTTCTCCGCGCCCTTAGCGCGCCCTCTGCGAGCCACCGCGTAACCGCGTTTATTGTTTGCAATTATACGGAAGAATGGACCGAACGGTCTATTTTATCTGCATTATTTTTAAGTAAATTTCTGTGATGAAAAAACTTGCCCTCCTCCTCGCCCTCACAATCGTTATCGCCTCATGCGCCAAAAAAGAGCCTGACGAACATTCGCCAGAAACCTCCCTCGCTGACCTGAAAGTCCACGAGGGCCTGGAAGTAGGCCTCTTCGCCTCCGAACCCATGTTCAGCAACCCCACCAACATGGACGTCGATTCACGGGGCCGTGTGTGGATTACCGAAGCATACAACTACCGCAACCAGTGGAATCCCAAGAACCCTAAAAAAGCGGAAGGCGATCGCATCATGATCCTCGAAGACACCGACGGCGATGGCAAAGCCGACAAAAGCACGGTGTTCTACCAGGGAACGGATGTAAACGCGGCACTGGGTATTGCAGTCCTCGGCAACAAAGTGATCGTATCGTGCAGCCCGAATATTTTCGTGTTCACCGATACCAACGGCGACGATAAGCCAGACAGCAAGGAAGTCATGTTCCAAAAGATCGGCGGGCTCGACCTCGATCACGCAGTGCATTCATTCAACTTCGGTTACGATGGACGACTGTACTTCAACATGGGCAACGAAGGCAAGATCATGTTTGACGCTAAAGGCGATACGGTTGTCGACATACATGGCCGCACTGTTGTAACGAATGGCAAGCCTCTCCGCGACGGACTTGCGCTGCGCTGCAATGAAGACGGCAGCAACGTGGAAGTACTTGGTCATAACTTCCGGAACAACTACGAGCTCACGATGGATCCTTACGGTACCGTGTGGCAATCGGATAACGACGACGATGGCAACAAGAGCGTTCGTATAAATTATGTGATGCAGTTTGGCAACTATGGCTACAAAGATGAGATCACTGGTGCTTCGTGGCCGGCGCGCAGAACAAACATGGAAAAAGAAATTCCGCAGCGTCACTGGCATCAGAACGACCCGGGAGTTGTGCCGAATCTTTTGCTTACAGGATCAGGATCGCCCACGGGCCTGACCATGTACGAAGGCACTATGCTGCCGCAGGTATTTTATGGACAACTGATACATGCAGAGCCGGGACATAATGTTGTGCGCGCATACCCGGTGCAAAATGATGGCGCGGGTTACAAGGCAACGATCGTGAACATACTTGAAGGTCAGAAAGACCAGTGGTTCCGCCCTGCGGATGTGACGATAGCTCCGGATGGTTCGTTGTTCGTTGCGGACTGGTATGATCCGGGAGTTGGTGGTCACCAGGTGGGAGATCTGGATAGGGGAAGGATCTATAGAGTATCGACTAATAAGAAAAGTTACGAGGTGAAGGCGGCGGATGTATCGACCACGGAAGGTGCGATTGGTGCGCTTATCAGCCCCAATCCTGCGACGAGGTATCTTGGTTATAAGGCATTAGAGAAATTGGGCGAGTCGGCACAGCCGGCACTTGAAAACCTTTGGAACTCGGCAAACCCCAGGCACAAGGCGATGGCATTTTGGCTGTTGGCAAGAATGCCTGGAGAAAAGGGAAGAAGTTCTATTATGATGGCGCTGACTGACAAAGATCCTAACTTCCGTGTTGCCGGAATAAGGGCGGCACAATTGGTGGGACTTGATGTCGGGCAACTTATAGGCACATTGCATGCTGACATAGACCTCGCTGAAGATCCATCGCCACAGGTTCGAAGAGAAATACTTTTATCGGAAAGAGCTGCCAGGACACCATATCCACATTTGTGGGCGAAGCTTGCGCAGCAATATGATGGGAAAGATCGCTGGTACCTTGAAGCCCTGGGCATTGCGGCTGAAAAACACTGGAATCAATACTTTGATTT
>DASRSO010000070.1:0-51852 GCA_035656375.1 Cyclobacteriaceae bacterium
GGACGAAGAAACGAAAGAAGGAAAGCTCAAACTCTTCGAATCGTATGCATACAAAGAAGAACAGCACATACCGAAAGAGTTCGGAGTTGGCGAAGGTCTTATCGGCCAGTGCGCGGCACAGAAAGAAAAGATATTGCTCACGAACGTGCCCTCACGTTATGTGAAGATCAACACGGCTCACGGAAAGATAAAGCCTACAAGTCTTATCGTTCTCCCGGTTGTATTCGAGGCAAAAGTGAAAGGTGTGATAGAGCTCGCGTCACTCGATGCATTCAGCGAAACACACATCGACTTCCTCGGACAGTTGACCGAATCTATCGGTATAGTGTTGAACACTATTGAAGCGAACTCAAGAACAGAAGAGCTGCTGATCCAGTCACAATCGCTCGCTGGCGAATTGAAGGTACAGCAGGAAGAGTTGAGAAGAACAAACGACGAACTCCAGGACAAAGCGCTCCTCCTCGTGAAACAGAAAGACGAGCTCGAGTTGAAGAACGTCGAAGTGGAAGAAGCCCGCAGCTCGCTCGAAGAGAAAGCAAACCAGTTGACGCTGACGTCGAAATACAAGTCGGAGTTCCTTGCGAACATGTCGCACGAATTGCGTACTCCTTTGAACAGCTTGTTGATCCTGGCCCAGCAACTCTTCGAGAACCAGGAAGGCAATCTTACAACGAAACAGGTACAATACGCCCGCACGATACACGCTTGCGGCGACGACCTGGTTCAGCTCATCAACAACATCCTCGACCTTTCGAAGATCGAGTCGGGTCACATTACTCCGCATATTTCGAAGTCGTCGATCGCAGAGATCACATCCTTTGCAGAGACTACCTTCAAACCAATTGCGGAAGCAAGAAAGCTTCGTTACAGGATCGAGACAGACACCACGCTTCCCGATATTATCGAGACAGACGTGCAACGTCTCAACCAGATCATCAAGAACCTGCTTTCGAACGCGTTCAAGTTTACAGAACAAGGCGAGGTTATCCTCCGGATATTCATCGCGTCGAAAGGCTGGAAGCGCGGTAATCCTTACCTCGACACAGCCGACCAGGTGATCGCATTCTCAATTAGCGACACCGGTATAGGTATCTCGGTCGAGAAACAGCAGATCATCTTTGAAGCATTCCAGCAAGCAGAAGGATCTACCAGCCGTAAGTATGGCGGAACAGGTCTCGGGCTTTCGATCAGTAAAGGTCTCGCAGAGTTGCTTGGCGGATCTATCGAGATAGAAAGCGAAGAAGGCAAGGGTAGCGTGTTCACGCTCTTCCTGCCGATCAGGCCGTACCTGCAAGCCGGTGCCGTGCTTGCGCTTAAACCCGCTATTGAAGCACAGGTTAAGAAGGCGCTAGCGAAGACGAACGGCGAAGTGCCTGCTGTGAAAGAACTCGTGTTCGATCACGGCGACTCGATCAATGAAACGGGCGACGACAGGAACAGTATTCAATCGCATGAGCGTTGCGTGCTGATCGTAGAATCGGAACCTGATTTCAGCAAGACTCTTGTTGAAAAAGCTCACGAGATTGGTTTGAAAGCGATAATAGCGACCAACTACCTCGAAGTATTCGATTTTATCAACAGGTTCGATCCGATCGCAGTAATTATCGAATTCAAGGGACGCGACTCAAGTGCATGGAAGGTTATCAGCTTGCTGACTCACGACCTGGCGCTTCGCCACATCCCGATCCACGTGGTGTCGAACGAACAGAATCGTCAAATGGCACTGAAGCGTGGGGCGAGGAGTTTTATTCCCAGGGATGCGGATAACACTGCCGCACTAAAGACGCTGTTCCAGGACATCGTCTCTTACGGTGCCAACAGGATGCGCAACGTTATCGTGATCGGTAATAATGAGATTGAAACTAACCGAATTGCCAACGTGCATCGCGACGAATTGCTTAAAGTCACCGTTATTCCGCAGGTGGAAAGTGAGCTTGACGCTTTGACAACGATGTCGTACGACTGTATTATCGTTGACCATCCGTGGTCGCAGCCAAACGGCGACGCTTTCCTTGAAAGTTTATTAGCCCGACGCAAGCCAGGTATACCTGTTTTCATCTATAGCGAGAAAACGCAGAAGGAAATTCAGCAAAACAGCAATGAATTCGATCCTTTGCTCATCGCCGTGGAAGACACCGAGTCGGTTGAAAGCCTTTTAGAAGTAACCATCTCCCATTTGCATATTCGTCATAAGTCACTTTCGCCTGAAAAACGATCTGTGATTGAAAACATTCATAACCGGCATGATATTCTCGCTGGTAAGAATGTCCTTGTGGTCGATGATGATGTGCGAAACTTGTTTGCAGTGACAACCATTTTAGAACGATTCCAAATTAACGTACTCACCGCGGAAAGCGGCGGTGTTGCGATCAAGATGATCAAGGACAACTCGAAAATCGAAATGGTTTTGATGGATATCATGATGCCGGAAATGGATGGGTATGAAACCACGCAGAGGATACGGGGCGATCGACGTTATGCCGACCTTCCGATCATCGCGGTAACAGCTAAAGCCATGAAAGGTGATCGTGAGAAATGTATTGATGCAGGCGCTTCCGACTACATTGTTAAACCTATTAAGATCGACCAGTTACTGTCACTGATGCGCCTATGGTTCCACAAATAAAATGATGCATGCAACAAACTAAGATCCTTCTTGTAGACGACCGTGAGGATAATTTGATGTCGATTGAGGCGATACTCGGCCAGGATGGGTATGAGTTCTACCGCGCATTTTCAGGGACGGAGGCCTTGAAAATACTGCTGGGGGAGACTGATTTCGCCCTGATCCTGATGGACGTCAAGATGCCCGTGCTCAACGGTTTCGAAACGGCCACCATGATATATGAACGGGAACGCCTTAAAGGCATACCGATCATCTTCATCACGGCGAATAACTATGGCGACGACAATGTGTACAAAGGCTACCAGGCTGGTGGCATCGATTACATTCTGAAGCCGATCAATCCCCAGATCCTCCGGGCGAAAGTGTCCGTGTTCGTGAACCTTTATCGCGCCAAGACCATGCTCCAGGAACAGGAGCGTAAGCTGAAGGTCGCGAACGAAGCGTTGAACATGGAGATCAAAGACCGTAAGGCGTCTGAGGACAAAGTAAGGTACATGAACTTCCAGCTCATCGAAAAGATCGACCAGCTTGAAAGAGCCAACGTGAATCTCAAGAGGCTTCAGCTCATTGCCTCAAAGGAGGTGACTCTCCCACTCTATGAGATCAGCAAGAACATAGAAAAGCTGGCGGAGAAATATCCTGACGACCAGGATTGCGTAAAGGCCGTTGAGGATGCGGTCGCTCAAATACAGGTGGCGTTGCATAATATCCCGGAAATGGCCACTCCTGTAAGGACTGTATAAAATTAAGGTTGGGTGAGTATCTTCGATTATGAAGATACTCACCCTGCTCTCCCTTGTCATTCTTATTACAGCATGCAGTGCACCTAAGCAGTCCGACGAACCATCGTCTACTGCTTTCGTAAATGCTACTATCATCGATGGCACTGGCTCCTCCCCCATTCAAAACGGGGTGTTAATCATTCAGAATAGTCGCATCAAAGCTGTTGGACCGAAGGACAGCACACCCGTCCCTGGAAACGCAACTGTAGTCGACATGCAGGGAAAGTTCATCATTCCCGGGCTGATCAACGCACACGGACACGTTGGCGAAGTAAAGGGAATTGAAGGCGGTCATTATTCGAAAGAGAATGTGATCGACAACCTGGCGATCTACGCTCGCTACGGAATAACCACCGTTGTTAGCCTGGGCGGTGATAAAAAAGAAGCTGAAGATGTTCGCGCGGTAAACGATACCCTTCCCAATAAACATGCACGACTGTACATCGCCGGAGAGGTAATCAACGACGTCGCGGTTGTGGACAGCAACAAGGCGATGGGCGTAGACTGGATGAAGATCCGTGTGGACGATAACCTGGGCACCGGTAAAAAAATGAGTGAAGATTCTTACAAGGCAATTATCGCAAGGTCGCACGAGGTCGGTTACAAAATTGCCACGCACATGTACTATCTCGACGACGCGAAGAAGCTTCTCAGGGCTGGATCGGATATGATGGCCCATAGTGTTCGCGACAAGCCGGTCGACGAAGAGTTCATTACACTAATAAAAGAAAGAAACGTCTGCTATTGCGCAACATTTACCCGCGAGCTTTCGACGTTCGTCTACGGCGAAACACCAGAGTGGTTCAACGATCCGTTTTTCACAAAAGAATACGACAGCGCGACGATTGCGCCGCTGAAAGACCCTAAGCGACAGGAAGGAGTTCGCAACAACAAGAATGGTCAGACCTATAAAAAACAACTGCCTGTCGCGATGGCCAATCTGAAGACGCTTTCAGACCAGGGAATACGCATCGCTTTCGGAACTGATACCGGAGTACCCACGAGGTTCCTGGGCTACTTCGAACATATCGAGATGGCGATGATGGCAGAGGCAGGGCTTACCCCGATGCAGATACTGGTGTCGGCCACGAAGACCGCAGCAGATTGTATGGAATTGAAAGATGTAGGAACACTGGAAGCCGGGAAGTGGGCCGACTTTGTCATCTTAAAAGCTGACCCTCTCCAGGATATAAAAAATACACGGAGCATTGAAAGCGTATGGATTGGAGGTAAGTCTCTTTAGTGCCTTTTAAAATACTGCACTTCTCTTTCATGCTTCTCTGCAGCAGCACGTGTTTTAAACGTTCCTAAATTCCTGCGCTTGTTTGTTTTTGGATTCTTCTTCCGTGAATAAAGCCTGTAGCCTCCGGATGCGAGTTTTCGTATCATAAATCCATTGTTTCATTCGTCTATAACAATTTAGGGACCATCTGCACATTTGGCCCGCTTGTCTGTTAGTGGCCAGTGTCCCGCAATTTCGGGGATGAAACAGCGTAATGTTGTTAAAATCCCAGACTATGAACAGACTTAAGATCTCCCGGTTCATTATCGCCCTTGCAATAGTTGCCGGTGGGTGTAACAACCAGGAATTGAGCCCCGGATCTCATTCAATCGAGCAATTGTCGATCGACGTTGCACAGATATCCGGGCAGTTGGCAAGTGGTGCAAGCTTCGCCATCGAAGGCAGCAGCAGCGACAGCACCCTCGACCACAGGCCAGGCAAGGGGCCGCACGGTAAGCACGGCATGGGAGGTCCCGGAGCCTTCGGAAAAAATCCGGGTGTACTCGATGGACTGAACCTCCTTGCTCCCACCGATGAGCTTCTCGCGATTGCCGATGCCGAAAGCGCGAGCGACATCCGCGGGCTTCGCATGTCGAAGAATGGTGGCGCTACTATCCGAAACTACGACGCTAATGGCAACGAGGTAACACCCGGTGCAGCACTCACAGCAAAAGGCAAGAATGGTCCGCAAGGTTGCAGCTTCAGCGGAAAGCAGTTCCCCGAAGTTGACTCATTGCTATCCAGGATCGTGAAGACGGTGATCGACTTCGGAAGTGGAGTTACTTACAGGCGCGATACAGTGGAGATCATTCGTGAAGGAAAGATCATCATTACCAGAACTAGTGATGGCACAGCTATTACCGAGACAACCGTGTTTGAGAACTATGAAGTGAATGGGATCAGGATAGAAGGCACAAAGAAAAGAACATCAACCTTCGATGAGGAGACCGGAGCAGGATCTTCGACTACAACTGTAAGTGGTGGAAAGATCACCTTTACGGACGGAACGGTTGCGACATGGACGTCCGATAGATCGCGTACCTCGAATATTGACGATGGCGTGATCACGACCGTAGTTGACACCAACGTGACTGCAAATGGCGAAGTGATCTATTCTCATAAGACCACATCCCCGCTTACGGAGAATATTGCATGCAAGGGAAGAAGGCCTGCACCTGTTAGGGGAGTTGTTGAAACAACCTATAGAAACGATAATATTTCGATCGACTTCGGCGATGGTTCGTGTACAAACCGGACCATTACGATGACGGTAAATGGGGTTACAACCACCAGGACTATTGGGGAGTAAATGCTGTTAATGAGTTAACAAACTTGTGTAGAGAAGTCCACAGGGGAAGTGGGCGGGAATGCCAGTGGCTTGTCTAAGTCGACTGGCATATCCTTTGGATGTGAGCCCACATGGGGATAGTAGGGAGAGGCATTTATTACCTGACTCATTGGGAGGTCTGGCATTGGTTTGTCAAATACATCATTATTGGTCCTGCGTGGTTGTGGTTTTGCTTTAGATCGAAGTCCCTTTGGTTCTTTACACCCTCCAATCCAGGAATAACATTCGGTGGCTTTTTAGGTGAAACGAAGCGCGACTCTTATCGTCACCTGCCGCCGGGCTCTTATCCAAAAAGCATTTATATATCACCTCGGTCCACGTTCCCGGACGTGAAGAGCGATGTTGCGGCGAATGGCTTTCGTTTTCCATTTGTTGTGAAGCCAGATGTGGGTATGATGGGCTTCATGTTCCGCAAGATCGAATCGTTCGATCAGCTTAGGCAGTATCACGCTGCGATGCGATCGGACTATATCGTGCAGGAGTACTCGGAGTATCCTGTCGAGATCAGTGTGTTCTATTATCGTTTTCCGGGTGAAGCCAAAGGGCATATCTCGGGTGTCGTTAGAAAAGAATGCATGTCGGTTATTGGCGATGGAACAAGTACATTACGACAACTTATCATCAACTATCCGAGAGCCCGGTTCCGCACAAAAGAACTATTCAGTAAGCACAGCGGAAGGCTCGACGATATCCTTGAAAAGGACCAGGAGTTTGTCCTGTCGGATGCATTGAATCTCAGTCGCGGCGGAAGACTGGTAAGCCTTGAACGCGAAATCGATGACCAGTTGATCAGAGTGTTCGACAACCTTAGTGATCAATTTTATTACGGTCGGTACGACATCAAGTGTACTTCACTTGATGATCTAAAGCAGGGGAAGAACTTCACGATACTTGAATACAACGGGTGCGGCGGAGAACCTCATCACGTGTATGGCGATGGGAGTTCCTTCTTCAGGGCTTGCTGGGTACTGGCAAGCCACTGGCATGCGCTCTATCGTATTTCGAAGCTAAATCGCGACAAGGGGATCAAAGTATGGAGCCATGCAGAGGGCGCTGCACACATGCGCAAGGCACTTGCTCATTTTGAAGAACTGAAAAGACTCGATCATACATTCACCTTCAAAACAGAAAAAGAAAAAAGTATTTCAAGAACAATTTTTCCACCCGTATCAGAATGGGCATTCCAGAAGAATATTTTGCATTCATAGCTGATAAGGGTTTTCCGTGTATCGCTGCAAAGGCTGCGCTCTCGCGCGAGCAGATCCAGGTTCTCGTTTGTGATCACATCGCGTGTCCTAAAGACGATTCAGCCATCATAGACTTTCTCTATGACTTTACCGATCACTACCGGCAGGCAACAAAACTCTATAACAGCGCCGTCGTGATCTTCAAAGGCCCATCACTTTGCTCCGAAGAGCAATTTGACCAACTGATGTGGCAACGACTACAGTCGATTTCCGATCGGGATGCTTTACAACATCCCTGGGACAAGCGCGTGAGCAGCGATCCCTCCCACCCGGATTTCAGCTTCAGCATCAAAGCAGAAGCATTTTATGTGATCGGGCTTCATCCAGGCAGCAGTCGAAAAGCACGACGGTTTCAGTATCCAGCCCTTGTGTTTAACCCGCTCAGTCAGTTCGAAAAACTACGTGAAGATGGGCGCTACGCAGTTATGAAAGAATCCGTAAGGAAAAGAGACAAAGAATATTCGGGATCAGTTAATCCCATGCTTGCCGATTTCGGCGAATCATCGGAAGCATTTCAATATAGCGGCCGGGTTTACAATAAAGAATGGAAGTGTCCATTTGTATCGCATCATGAAACAGATCAACATCATTCCACCACGTAGCGGGGTTGCCTTCACTTTAAAAAAAGGTGATCGCCTGTTCGTTACCGACATCGAAGGGGAACAGGTTTGCGATTTTGTTTGCTACAACCTTCACGACAAACAGGAGTATTTATCCTCAGGCCGGACAATAGACTATTCTGATACTATTTTTCTAACGAAAGGTCATGACTTTTATTCGAACAGAAGCAACGTGATGTTTCGCATGATAGAAGATACCGTTGGCAGGCACGACTTTCTTCTTACCCCTTGCAGCAAGGACACATTCAGGATCATCTATGGACATAAAGATCCGCACAGGGGCTGCCATGGAAATTTAACTGAAGCCCTGGGCGAGTATGGGATCTCAGGAGATGATATTCCTGTGTGCTTTAACATTTTTATGAACGTTACCGTCGATGGCGACACAGGCCGGATCGACGTGAGGCCGCCAAAAAGCAAGGCGGGAGATTACGTATTGCTCGAATCGAACATGGATCTGGTGATCGGGATGACCGCATGTTCGGCCGAGAAATCAAACAACTATGCATTCAAACCTATCGGCTATAGGATCGAAAACAAGTAAAGTTAAAATACTTGTCTGGGGCTTCGTGATAAGCTTCCTGGGTTCGTTACCACCCGGCACGACGAATGTGATCATGATGCAGTTGTCGGCTACAAAAGGTTATACTATCGCAGGGTGGTTTGCAGTTGGATGCATGGTGGCGGAGGTCGTGTGCGTTTACGTGTGTGTAAAGGTGATGGATCGTATCAGCCAGTCGCGGCTGTTCATAAAATCGCTGGAATGGGTTTCGTTGCTTGTAATTGTGTGGCTCGTCATCTCATCGTTCTCGAGTGTAAAGGAAGTACCTATCCCGAAGAACATGCCGCCTGTAATATTCGGGTTCCTGTTAATGGCGATAAATCCCGTCCAGATCCCTTTCTGGGTCGGCTGGACCACCATACTTATCGAAAGCAAGCGCTTGCCTGTCGATGGGAAAGACAACGCACTATATATATTAGGTATCGCGGTCGGGTCGATTGCCGCCAGCCTGTTGTTCATTCTTGGCGGTCGCGGAATAGCCGCCTGGATCGATGGGCAGGAAAGCCTGTTTCAATGGACCTTCGGAATTGCACTCGTGCTGATAGCAATGGTGCAGGTTGTAAAAATCATAAGGAATCGCCGCCCGGAAGCTAAGCCAACGGACGCTCAAGGGCCGGGTCAGTCATAGTATCCTTCCCCGTCTCTACCCTTCCTGCAAATCTTACTTCGAAGTTTGTTCCAACTATCCTCACCGTGGAATCATACCACCCAAAACTTTTCGAAAGGTCGAGCTTCAGCGAGATCAACGACGTCTTTCCAGCTTCGGCAGAGATCTTCTTTTGCCGGTAGGCATTGTCGGTGATCTCTATTTTAACAGGCTTCGATGAGGTGGCAACGATATTCACCATTACATTTCCCGTCAAGAATTTGTTCTTGTCGGCCGCCTCTTCATAACCAAGATCGACCAAAACTGTTTCGGCAACGTTTCCTTTATATTCTCTCATAAATCCGTTTGGCCCGTCGACACGGAAATGATAGTTGCCGTTGTCGAAGATATCCACCGGCCACGAATCACTGAGTGATTGTCCGGCGGCTACCGCGTATGTCCGGGTACTGAAATCTTTTCCATAAGCATACACATGAAACGGTGCACCTGCGGCTTTCTCCTTGAAGATGTCCTTCTTTGCTTCGAAGGTGAACTTGAATGACTTTCGGTCCGGGCTAACAGAACCTGAAACAAACAATTCATACGGAAGGGCGTTCGAAGGACGAGCGCCTTTTTCCTGCTGAGGCATACGGCCAGCAACAAACTTTCCTTCGGATGCCAGCTTTATCTCATCTTGTGTGAGTGGTGCCGGCATCACCGGAAGTTGCCTGAACTGCGCTTTATGTATGGTCTCGTAGAAATCATTCTTTTTAACTGGCACAGGCATCTTTACGGTTTCGCCATTGTATGGCCTGAATGCCGACGTGAGGTCACCGCATACCGCACGACGCCATGTATTGATATTTGTCTCCTCGATCTTCTTCCCCGTTTTGTGACTGAGGAACTTCTCGAGAAACATCAGTATAGACGTATGGTCACAAACCTGCGAGTTCACTGCGCCGCCACGGCTCCACGGCGATGCGATCACCATGGGAACACGATAGCCAAGTCCTACCGAGCTGCCGCGTGCGTGACTTGCCGGCTTGCGCTGCAGGTCCATCTCCAACTTCACTTCTTCGAGTGCGGTGTCGATGCCTTTTGAAACCGAACCCGTGCCGGGTTTACCAGGCACCGGGGGAATGAACGGGGGCACGTGATCGAAGTAGCCGTCGTTCTCATCGTAGCAGAGAATAAAGATCGTCTTCTTCCACACTTCGGGATTTTTCGTGAGGATGTCGATCGACTCAGACAAATACCAGGCACCGTACCACGGTGAACCAGGGTGGTCAGAAAAATTCGACGGTGCAACAAGCCACGACACAGTCGGAAGCTTACCTTCATTCACATCCTTCCTGAACTGGTGAAGCACGTCGCCTTTCGGAACTTTCATCTCGCGCTTCGTTCCGTTGTCATCGTAACTGACTGATACCAGTGAATGGTAATCCGGATCGTCGATATTTGTGGTGAAAGCTTTGAGGTGAAGATCTTTTTCACGCTGAGACAGCTTGTTCCAGTTTTCCCTGGTATATATTTTTTGATCATTAAGAGTCATCTCAAGCTCTTTTCTATATCGTTCTTCTCCAGCCTCTACCTTCTTCTTTAACTTCTCGATCTTCTTCGGGATGTAATCGATATACGCCGGGTGAAACTTCACATTATATTGACTGAACCACTCGATAGGGTTGTCGGTAAAGTTCGCGAGCCAGTCGTCTTCCTCACTCTCAAAGCCAACGCCTACGCTAATCTCATTCTGATAGATCTTCCACGACACGCCGTTCTCTTCCAGTCGCTCGGGAAATGTTTTCCATTGTGCTTCCGCATCGTAGTCGGTCTCTTCATTCCTGATACGTGCCTGTGATTTTGCATCTTCACGAATGGTGCCAGTCCACAGGTGGAGGCGGTTCGGTGTAGTGCCGGTTAATGATGAACAAAAGTTCTGGTCGCAAACCGTGAAGGCATCGGCAAGGGAATAATAAAACGGGATGTCCTCTCTATTATAATAGCCCAGGGTAAGTGGCATGTTCTTGTAGTCTTTCCGGTCAGATCTTTTGGCGATCAGCCATTTGTCGTAGCGCCCGTTGTTGCGTGCGTCGACCTGGTCGGTCCAGCCGTGGGGAAGCGATCCCATCCACGTGGCATTGGTCTCTTTAATATTGAGTCGGAAGGGAGCATAAGTTTCCCCGCTCTCGTTGGTCTGGAACCAGACTGGTTTTTTATCGGGAAGGGTGAATGCACGCGGGTCGTTGAAACCACGCACCCCATTCAGCGTTCCGAAGCAATGATCGAACGATCGGTTTTCCTGCATCAGGATCACGACGTGTTCGGCGTCGAGGAATGTTGTGCCTGCCTGCGGGTTGATCGCGAACGCACGCTCGATCGAAGGGGGAAGAACGGTAGCCAGGCCGCCAAGTCCTGTGAGGAGTGTAGCCTTCCTGATGAATTCTCTTCTTGATTCCATTAGGCAAATTAAGCTGGAAATTTCCAGGGTGAACGATACGCCGGTGTTATCAGTGCGTTAGCTTTGTCGTCGCCTTTGAACCTTCCCGAAGCATCATCCCACCACAATTTATTCCCGGTACGATAGGCAATATTGCCCATGTGTGCGAGCACGGCTGAATTCCTGCCGAATTCCACATCACAGATCGGCTGTTGGCGACTCTTCAAACAATCGAGAAAGTTCTTCACGTGTTTCTCATGATCTTTCTTGTCTGGCAATTGCGGCGATGTTGTCTCCATCCTGGGTTTGTCGTTATCTTTTTCCGGGATGATCTCCCATCCTTCACGGTTCACGACCAACGTTCCGTTGTTACCAATAAATGCGACACCGTAATTTCTCCCGTACTGGCCATTGTTAATGCCGCCTGCGTGGTCCCATTCGAGAAGGAAATTTCCGAAGTCATAAGTTACAGCTAACGTGTCCGATGTCTCGATCGCATTGTTTGGATACGCAAAAATTCCGCCGGCTGCCGAAACTGATTTCGGAGCACTGACATCCATCGCGAGCAACGGAATATCGAGAAGGTGAACACCCCAGTCCGTCAGTAATCCTCCACCCTGTTCCCAGTAATGTCGCCAGCTGCCGTGAAACCTGTTCTTGTTGAATGGATGACTCGGCGCCGGCCCGAGCCACATATCATAGTCGACACCAGCTGGAGTCGGTGAATCGGGTACACGGGGTGAACCCGCTCCGTATTCGAAGTATGCCCACGTCTTGATCTTTCGGATCAATCCAAGCTTGCCCGACTTCACAATGCCCACGACATCCTGCCAGTGTTGCCCGCTTCGTTGTTGCTGACCGACCTGCACGACACGTTTGTGTTTTCTCGCAGCCTTCACCATTGCGTCGCACTCGGCGATCGAATTAGCTAAAGGCTTTTCAACATACACATCTTTACCAGCTTCACATGCATTTACCGCCATCAGGCAATGCCAGTGATCCGGGGTTCCGATGATCACCGCATTGATGTTTTTATCGTCGAGTACCTGGCGATAGTCTTTATATAATTTCGGTTTCTTGCTGGTAAGCTTCTCCAGTTCGGCCGCTCGTTTATTGAGCACATTCTCGTCGACGTCGCACAGCGCAGCACATTCCACTTCCGGAAATTTCAAGTGATCGGTGAGGTTATACCAACCCATGCCGTTGCAGCCGATCAGAGCGATCGTGATCTTACCGGCAGGTGAAACACCTCCATTCATAATGAAGGGAGAAAATATTGCAGCTGCTGCGAGAGAGCCGCTTTTTTGGAGGAAGTCGCGACGTTTTTGCATATAAACAAATATATCGCAGCGACCTCACAATTCAACGATGAATTCCGTGCCCTGGTTGACCTCGCTTTTGATCGAAATTCTGCCACCCAGGGTCTCTACCTGTGTTTTGGTCATGAACAGCCCAATCCCCTTGCCTTCCGCATGACCATGGTGAAACCGTTTATATAAACCGAAGATACTTTCGCCGTGTGCGTCAAGGTCGATGCCCATCCCATTATCCGCAAAGCAGAGACGTACACGATCACCCGCCAGATCACTACTGATCCTGATTATTGCTCCCACGCCCTCCCGCGAATACTTTATGCTGTTCGAGATAAGATTATAAAAAATACTGTAGAGATATGATTTCACCGTCGAAACCAACGGCACTTTAAAGTCTGTGGATATTGTAACCTTGTTGATATCTATAGACGTCATGCCCGACATCACCTCACCAACCATTGCCTCAAGGTTAACCTCCTGTTTTTTCTCGCCTATGTTTTGTCGCATTTGCAGGATGAGGTTAAGGTCCCGAATGACTTCGTCAAGCTTTCGTGCGGAGGAGAAGAGATGTTCCAGCGACTGCTGACGATCCGTGTCAGTTAACTCAGACATTTCTAACAAATTCGATATCCCGAGAATATTGGCAACCGGGGCTCTAAGGTTATGAGAAACTATGTAGGCATACTGTTCCAGGTTCTTGTTCCGTTCCACGAGATCAAGTGTGATCTTCTCCCGCTGATGCTCGTTCGCTTTTCGTTCGGTGACGTCCCTGAAATTCGAGATCACACCTTTCACATGCTCGTCATTCATCAGGTTGGTGATCACACCCTCCAGCCAGATATAATCGCCACTTTTCCGCCGCAATCTAAACGTGGCCGGGTATGCAATACCGTGGCTGCTCTTAACATTTTGATAAAGATGCCTGATGACCTCCATATCGTCGGGATGAATTTCCTGCTTTGCCAGTTCGTCGAAATCTTCTCCTTGACGATGGCCAAGCATGCGATACACGGAAGGGCTGGCATACAATAGTTGCCCGCCTATATCTCTTAGCGTGATCGCCTCGTGGTTATTCTCTATCAGTGCACGAAAGCGGGCTTCACTGCGTGCCACCTTTAACGCCGCTGTTTTTTGAGGGGTAATGTCCCACGCAAAACACGAAAGTCCGGTAACATAATGGCCTTCAATAATAGGATTTATCGAAAAACTCTGGAACGAATGATGATCGCCGAATTTGATCTCTTTTTCGAATTCAACACGATTACCACTCAATGCCTCTGTGTACCTTCTTCTCCACTGGTCCTGTTCGGCAGGATCCAGCTTTTTCAGGAAGTCGAATACATGGTCGCCAACCTTGATCTCGAGTCCGTATACTTGTTTCAGACTGTCCTTCAGCAAGCTGTTGAAAGAGATGTATCGAAACTGGCGGTCGATCGAATAGATACTTGCGTTGGAGTTCTCAATGATGGCCGAGATATTGGCTTGTGATTTCTTGAGCGACTCTTCCGCGGTAACCCGGTCAGTCACGTCGCGGAGGTTAAAGAGTATTCCACCAATAGCTTCCTCCTGCAACATATTAATGATTGTTCCCTCAACCCAAATATAGTGGCCATTCTTGTGGAGCATCCGGTAGCGAACAGGGATGTACTCCCTGGGCTTCCTCATTACCTTTTCGAGCACCTGGTAATAATCCCTTCGGTCGTCCGGGTGTATGAAATCTATCTCGGACTGGCGGCGCTCTTCCAATGTTCGACCGGTAATCCGTGTATAACTCGAGCTTACAAACAAAGGCTGCAATTTCGAGTCG
The DNA here is from genome assembly GCA_035656375.1 of Cyclobacteriaceae bacterium. Lineage (GTDB taxonomy): Bacteria > Bacteroidota > Bacteroidia > Cytophagales > Cyclobacteriaceae > ELB16-189. The sequence goes on from DASRSO010000070.1 coordinate 14,611, forward strand.
CTGAGCCCGATCATATCGGCGCTGTTTTCGATAAGACTTCTAAACCGCTTTTCATTCTGCACCAGCCTTTCATGAGAACTTGCTCTTGCCCTCTCTGCCTCCCATTTCTCCAGTGCATTCGTTATGGCCGCCGGTAAGCGTTGAAGCCTGTCCTTTAAGAGATAGTCAGCCACACCCTCCTGCATCATCGTCACTGCAAATTCTTCTGAAACTGTTGCTGTAACGAGGATGAAAGGAATATCCTGCCCGGACTCTTTTAAAATATGGAACGCTTCCGCCGATGAGAACCCCGGTAGCGAGTGGTCGGACAGAATGATATCCGCCGAAAACTCTTTAAGTGCTTGCTCGTACGATTCTTTAGACGTCACCCACTTGTATTCGAACGACAGCCCGCCCTTTGTTAACTCCCTTCTAACGATATCAGCATCCGACCGGATATCCTCAAGGTGAATGATTCGAATGGCTTTAGACATATTTATTTATCAGGAACCTGGTTATGCAAAACCCAATACAATCCGAGGTTAGCGACGGTCTCCATAAAATCGATAGATGCCACTGGCTTCACGATATAACTATTCACACCGAGCTGATAACACTTGTCGATGTCCGGATTTTCTTTGGAAGAGGTAAGTACGACTACAGGAATGTTCTTCGTGCTTAAATCGTTCTTCAGTCTTTCCAGTAGTTCAAGTCCGTCGACCTTTGGCATTTTCAGGTCGAGCATGATCACCTTCGGTTTCATATTGGTGTTGCGGCCTTCGTATTCGCCGTTGCCAAAAAGAAAGTCAAGTGCCTCCTGCCCGTCCTTAAGGTGCACGATGTTATTTGAGATGTTGGCCTTCCTGATTGCCCGGATAGTCATCTCGGCATCACTCCGCGTATCTTCTACAAGCAATATTTCAACTTCTGTTGTCATAGCCGTTCATGTACCTGTTCAACCGGAACTGCAGGCAGGGTGAAATAGAACGTGGCGCCGTGGTCCGGCTTTCCCTCCGCCCGCACTTCGCCCCCATGCCTGCCTATTATTCTTTTAACAATAGCTAACCCAACACCGGTCCCTTCAAAATCTTCACTTGAATGCAGTCTTTGAAACACCCCGAAAAGCTTGTCGGCATACTTCATGTCGAAGCCAACCCCGTTGTCATTTATCGAATATTGGATCTTACCGCCCTCTTCCCATGAAGCGATCGTGACCACCGGGTTCTCTTTCTTCGATGAATACTTGACCGCATTCGACAGGAGATTAGTAACGACGTGTTTTATCAATGAGAAATCACCATACGCCGGCTTTATGTCCCTCCGCCTGATCGTTGCAGGTCCCTTCGGCATTTCGCGCAACACATCCTCGATAAGCGCTTCCATGTCGACCGGAGCCTTCCTGACTTCCTTTCTTCCAAGTCGTGAGAAGGTCAAAAGATCGTCGATGAGCACCCCCATCCTGTGCGCGTTGTGACCAATCTGATCCAGTATCCGCTTTCCTTCGTCATCGAGCTTATCTTTGTAGTCCTCCGAAAGCATGTTCGAGTATCCAGCAACCCCTCTCAAAGGTGCGCGAAGGTCATGTGCTACTGAGTAGGAAAAAGACTCCAGCTCCTGGTTGGCCACTTCCAGTTGGGAAGTGCGTTCTGCCACTTTCTTCTCAAGGCTGGTATTGAGATCGGCTATTTTTCGCTCGGCCTGCTTGAGTTCAGTAATATCCAGCGCCACCAACATTGCAGCATAAATCTGATCATGCTGATCACGTAACGGAACATAGCGAGTTAGCAGGTCATACTGATCTCTGCGGAAGCTCATGCTAAACGACTCGCCTTTGAACACCCTTTCAAAGTTCGGCTCAAGAGCCTCAAATCGTTCTTTCGTCAAAACATCCTGGACTTTATGTCCTAATAATTCATCTTTTGTGTAGCCGAAAGTTTCGAGCATATTTCCCTCTACCAGGAAGTACTTTAAATCCCGGTCTATAAGCAGGATCACACAACCGGGTATACTCGAAGCGATCGTGCGATACAATCTCTCGCTTTCAAGAAGCTTTCGCTCCGCCCGCATCTCGGCGGTGACGTCTCGAATGATTATCGATAAACCTTTCGGGGTTGGGTAGATGTTATTCTGATGCCAGATGTCAAGCGGCGGATAGTAGTCCATCTGACTAATATTTCGTTGCTCATTGAATGCGTCGTTGATCGCATTGTATGAAGGGGTTCCGACCGCATCGGGGAATTCATCCCATATCCATTTCCCGATAATCTTTTCAGTGTCTTTTCTTGCGAGCTCACCAAACCTTTTATTTGCGTACCTGTAACACAAATCCGCGTCGAGCATAACAAATGCATCCGACATCTTCTCGAGTACGTCGGCCAGTTCTGCCTGCTTCTCACTCACCTCCCTTTCGAGTCTTCGATTGGCTACCCTGATCTCGTCCGAGAGCTTGCGGTCTGTGATCTCCGAACGGATAGCCACGTATTGATAAGGTTTGCCATGGTCGTTCAGAAAGGGAACGATACTCGTATCCACCCAGTAGATCGATCCATCCTTCGCTCGATTCCGAAGTTCCCCTTTCCAGACATTCCCGGACGAGATTGTCTGCCAGAGTTCCTTAATGTATTCCTTCGGATGATAGCCAGAGTTGATGATCCGATGATCTTTGCCGATCAATTCTTCGCGACTGTATTTAGATATCCTGCAGAAATTATCGTTCACATGTTTTATGATCCCATGATGATCTGTGATAGCCACAATTGAAGATTCATCGAGCGCATGCCGATACGCGCTGACTTCTTTAAGCGTCTTTTCAAGATTGATGTTATCGTCTGTGACTTTCACCTTGAGGCGCTCGCTTTCGCGGATAGTGAGAAGGATAGAAATAATTAACAACACAAGAGTGATCACAAGCCCGGCGAGGAACATTTCAAAACTTGCCACACTATCCTCACTCACCTGCTTCCTGATCTTCAACAAGCGGTGTTCTTCATCCTGGAACTCCATTATGGTTCGCTGAAATTGATCCTCGTAACCTTTACTCTCGATGAACAGTTTTCGTGTGAGCCAATCGTCATACTTGTCGCTCGCAGCCGCCAGCACAAGCTGCCCCACATTGGTATGCCGTCGCAGCAGCAATGCCAGTGTGTCGACACGAACGATCTGCGATGGGTTATCGATGATTAGCTTACGAAGGGTATCCAGATGTATGCGTGCCGACTTCTCATCCTGCTCAATTCTGCTCAGAAAATTTTCGTCCCTGGTAAAGAGATATACACGACCGTGCACCTGGATGTCCTTAACAGCTTTCGAAAGCTGGTCAGATCTTATAAGAACTTCCTGGGTATGCTCGATCCAGCGTGATGCCTCGATCAAATCCTGCGTTTTCCGATACGACAAGTAAAGGATTGAAACAAGAACTGCCGTTCCAGGAAGTATAAGGAAAGTGACCTGCCTTTTTTTGAACAAAAGCTTCATTGCCCGGCCGTTTTAAAAATGCTGGGTTTCTAAAAAAATGCTTTAAAAAGAAAGTGCCGTACGTCGCGGCAATTAGGCTCAGGTGAATTTAATGAAAAAAAACATTAATCAAGTGTGGCGATTCCATCGAAAGGGAACGCATTTTGCTACCACGCTCCTATGTGGGAGGCAGTCATAGTTATCGCCGGTGCCCTTTTTGCCGGCTTCATCATCAAAACAATCGTTCACTGGATATTTTCGTATTACACGAAACGTTCGGACTACTACCTTTTTAAGTCAGTAACAAAATATTTACAGGCACCAGCCAGTATCCTGATCCCGCTATTGACCCTCAACATTGCGCTGCAGCTCTTTGACATTCCCGAACATCCGGCAATCAAAAAAACTCTCGAGCTCGCACTGATCGGTTCGTTTGCATTCCTGCTTATCCGCGTCGTAAACGTCTTCGAAGATCTGATCTACAACCGGAATGACATTACTGTTGCGGATAACCTGCGGGCGAGGAAGATCAGAACGCAAATGAAGTTTGTGGGTCGAATGCTGACTGTGATAGTCGTGGTCCTGGCTATCGCAGCTATGTTACTCAGTTTCGAAAGTCTCCGCAAGGTGGGCACCGGTTTACTCGCCGGTGTCGGCGTGGGCAGTATCATTATAGGCTTTGCTGCCCAGAATACATTGAGCAATGTGCTTGCGGGGTTCCAGATCGCCTTTACTCAACCTATCCGTATCGACGATGTGGTAGTTGTGGAAGGTGAATGGGGTCGCGTCGAAGACATCAATCTCACTTATGTTGTCGTAAAGATCTGGGACGAACGACGACTCGTGCTGCCCATCAATTATTTTATCACGAAGCCGTTCCAGAACTGGACGCGGGTGAATTCGGATCTTCTGGGAACTGTATTCTTTTATGTGGATTATACCTTGCCGATCGATGAAGTACGGGCGAAGTTCTTCGAGCTTCTGCAAGAGAACAGCTTATGGGATGGAAAAGTAAAAGCGCTACAGGTAACTAACCTGAACGAAAGGACCCTCGAGTTACGTGCACTCATGAGCGCACGTAACTCTTCGGATGCCTTCGATTTACGGTGTTATATCCGCGAAAAACTGATCTCATTCATTAAAAGCGAATACCCCGAAAGCCTGCCCAAGACACGAACAGAATCTGCACCGATTATCGCTACACTTGAGCAGCCGAGTGCTCAAAACCAGCGTTAACCTCCTCACGCGACGCCAACACCGCCGGCACCGGGTTCTTGGCCCGCACCGCCAGGTCTGTCAACGTGTTCATATAATTAATGAACGCCTCATAGGGCGAACCATAGTGACTAAAGTACGAATGAACATTTCCGTCCTGCGCCACCTTTGTACTCATATAATAAAAGTGGTCGCTGGTCTGAAGATTTCTCCACGTTTCAATGATCTCGCTGTTGTGAGTTTTCATAATGCTATCCTCAAGCGACTGAAGAGTTTTGAAAGCATCACACTGGATATCGTTTCCAAGCCATGCTGAAATATCTTTCGATTCATCGGCCCACGACACAAAATCGTGTATGTCAAGTTTCTCTTTCGCCACCCGCGATTTGAACGCGGTCGACGGATCGGTAAGCGTAACGACATTGTCGGTGTGAAGTTTCTCGATCAGCTTTTCCAGGAAAGTAATAATGCCTGTCGAAGCCTTGTGGTGCTCTCCGAATGTTTCATAGTCCATTCCAAGAGTTACGATACTGTCGTCGCCGGGAATGTTGTATATCCACTGGGCGAATTCACTCACAGAGAACTTCTGATCCTGTTCGAAGCGGAAGGCGATATCATCGCTCAGGCTATTGCTTCTCAACAATATGTTGAAATTTTCCTGTGATGGATGCCTGAAGAGCTGGTAAGGGCTTCTTCCTTCGAGCGTACGGCCAATTCCATCGCAAAGCATGCCTTTGAAACCAAGGCCCTTAACTTTCGAACCGATGCTGTTGCTGTAGATCAACTCTGTGTTCCTGAAAACTTCCGGAACCACATTGAAATGATGCTGCATGAGCTTGCGATGTGCATTCACCTGGATGATGAACTCATCGTTCGGCGTAAGACTGCTGAGCGAATGGTAATATGTCTCCGACAGGAACTCTACGGCACCTGTATTCGCGAGATTCATAAAACTTCGCAACGCCTTCGGCTTGTACTTTTCCAATTGATCGATTGCAACACCCGACAGTGAAAAGCAAAACTTCAGGCCGGGATATTTCTCGGCCAGCTTGCGCAGCTTTTCATTCACAGGGATATAACAATTGTCCGAAACCCTTTCAATGATCTGACTGTTCAGGTGATCATCGAAGTAACCGCCGTTGTTACCAACGTCCAAAAAACCCAACTTCCTCAATCGCCTTGGCTGGTGAACCTGGAAGTAGAGGATCACTTGCCTTTCTTTCTTAGGACTCTGCGTGGATTGTTTCATAATATAAGCGCTTGATCTTTTTTGCTGCCGAATTCCATGAAATGGACTTGATGCTCTCCTTTGCATTTTTCTGCATCGTGCTGGCAAGGCTCTTATGCTTCAGTAAGCTGCATACTGCCCTTGCCAGTGCATCGGTATCCCAGAAATCTACCTTCAATGCATGTGGTATTACTTCCGACACTCCCGACTGTTTGGAGATGATGACCGGCACACCTGCCTGGATCGCCTCCAGGGGTGTAATCCCAAACGGTTCGGATACAGAAGGCATCACATACACATTAGTGAATGATAAAAGGCGATCGATATCTTTCTTTTTTAGAAAACCCGTGAAATGAAAATTCGATGACATACCCGCGCGAGCTACGCGATGTATCATCTGTGGTAGTGCGTCGCCCGAGCCAGCCATCACGAAATGACTGTCGGGGAATTCCTTTAATACTTTCCTCGCGGCATCCACGAAATACTCTGGCCCTTTTTGAAAAGTTACCCTCCCGAGGAACGTCACGATCTTGTCGCCAATCGGGTTGCTGTCTCTCGAGGCATCGGCCTTGTTGGGGAACACGCCGTTGTGAACCACATGGATCTTCGAACGGTCTGCGTTGTATTTTGAAACCAGTATGTCGGCAGTCCAGTTGCTGACTGCTACGATGTGATCGGCCTGTTCCACAGCCATCCGTTCGATGTCGTAAACTGCCTGGCTGCCGCCCTCTCCTGCCCTGTCGAACTCCGTTGCGTGAACATGAATGATCAAAGGCTTGCCGGTTGCGCGACTGGCCCTAAGACCGGCCAGGTACGTCATCCAGTCATGAGCATGAATAATGTCGAAGTTCGAGTTGCGGGCAATTTCTTCGACAACAAATGAATAGCGACCAACTTCTTCGAGAAGCTCTTTGCCATATCCGCCTTTGAATTTGTAAGGAGCACTAACGGTGCCCGAATGCTTTTCCGATGTAAGTATCTCGTTGTTCCAATGCTGGAACGACGTCATCGGTTCTGTTAGGTGGGCAAAATCGTATGGTAAGAGCGTAGACTCCACGGCAACAGTTTCGAAAGTCTGTTTTGCGCCAGGGCCTGAATGTGTCGATGAATACTTTTCTTCTTTGGGAGATGCCAAAGTTACGTTTACATCACTTGCCGACATTAGTTTTATCCGTGATGCGTCTTCCTCTCCGTTAAGATGTGGAACAACGAAGGTGATCTGTACGCCCTCCTCATGAAGGCTCTCTGAAAGTCCGTGGCATGCGATACCCAAACCCCCCGCGATATGTGGAGGATATTCCCAACCGAGCATCAGTACTTTTACGGACATATCTGGGGTGTTTGCTGGATTAGGTGGCGTTTTCGTTGAATTTTATCATGCTTTAACTTTCCTCACTGCTATGGAAGCGAGATGTGGGGAAAATTCGTGCCACACAGGTCATTGTTTAAGCAAAAAAATTATGATGGAGTTGTTATGCTTGACCGCATGCGAACAAAGCAATTCCAACCGTGAACAGGATTGGATCCCTGACCCCGGATACTGACTGTATTTTGCGCCTTTTTTAGTGGCATACCTGTTGGAACACTTAACCCATGCTAAAAGAAATCACCCGCAGCCTTATTCGCAGCAGGGAATACGCGCTCATCAACATACTCGGCTTAGCCATCAGTATCTCTGCCTGCCTCGTTTTGTTTTACGTGATCAGGTTCGAGCTAAGCTTCGATGCATTCCACAAAGACAGGGAAAGGATCTATCGCGTTGTGACCTTCGTTGAACGCCCGGAAGGTGTGGAACACGACGAAGGCGCTCCTGAAGCTCTGTCGGAAGCTATGAAGCTCAACTTCCCTACACACACTGTTGCTGCCATCCTTAGTAATCCTAATAGTCAGATAGACATACGCGACGAAAAGACGAACGAAGAAACTATGTATCGTGAAGACCAGGGGGTGTTCTACACCGAGCCGTCCTTCTTCCAGATCTTCAGCTTCGAATGGTTGCACGGCACACCGCAACAGGCACTTGCCGAACCTAACAGCGTGGTGCTCGATCAGCAAACTGCCGACAAGTATTTTGGCGACTGGCACAATGCGATTGGCAAAAGTATCGAATACCGGAATACCACGATGCTTAAGGTAACAGGCATTATTAAAACGGTTCCGGCCAATAGCGACTTCCCGTTAAAAGTCATCCTGTCGCGCGAGAGTCGCGAGTGGGGCAACAGCTGGACGGATGTTACGAGCAGGCTCCAGTGTTACATTAAACTTGATGAACATACTTCGGAGGAGGAGTTTGAGGCCCAGCTACCGGCGTGGGAGAAGAAGCATGTTCGTGATGAGAGCGATTACGCTGCTCATTACTCGCTGCAGCCATTGTCCGATCTTCACTTCGATACCAGGTATGGGAACTATGGAAAACGCGTGAGCAAGGAGTCACTGATGGCGATGGGAATCATCGGTCTGCTGCTGATCATTACTGCCTCGATCAACTTTGTGAACCTCGCGGTAGCACAAGTGCTGAAGAAGACGCGCGATATCGGGATACGGAAAGTATTGGGAAGTCGCCGCTGGCAGTTGTCCGTAAGGTTCTTTAGTGAAACTTTTTTAGTGCTGCTCATCGCATCGGGAGTTGCATTTACGATGACGGAAGCTATGCTGCCGATGTTGCGGCCGTACGTCAACCTGCCGGCGGGTTATGATCCTGTTACGATCGAAGTACCGGTGTTCCTGTTGCTGCTGTGTTTGGGGTTAACGTTCCTTTCGGGATCATACCCCGCGTTGGTCATGTCGAACTTTAAGGCCGTGCACGCGCTGAAAAGCAAGATAGTTACGCAGACTGCAGGCGGAATGTCGATACGAAAAGGGTTGGTGGTCGTACAGTTCTTTATCGCGCAGGTGTTGATCATCGGTACGCTGATCGTGATCGATCAACTGGAGTACTTTCGAACCGCACCGCTCGGATTCAACAAAGAATCGATAATGATGGTACCGGTCCCTACCGATAGTGTTTCGAGAACAAAGGTCGGAGCGCTCCGGAACGAACTATCGAACCTGGTAGAAGTTACCGACGTGGCCTTTGGTTTCGGTGCACCGCAATCGTCTAACAATCGCAGGTCTGACTTCCGGTTCGATGGAGCTGTGAATGAAGCACCGTTTGAAGTTAACATGAAGTATGCCGACCCAGATTACTACAAGACCTTTGGCCTAACGCTCGCAGCGGGAAGATCTCATCAACTGTCGGACACCGTTCGTGAGTATGTGGTGAACGAAACGTTTCTAAACAAGCTGGGGATCACGGATCCCGAAAAGGGATTGGGACATACGATCACTATTAATAATGTAACGCTTCCGATCGTTGGCGTGGTGAACGATTTCCATGGACTGTCGTTGAAGCTGGCCATCGAACCTCTGGTGATCATGTGCGATAGTCGTGAGTACCGTACTGTGAGCCTTCGAATAGACCCAGCGCGCCCGGAGTCTGCGATCGAAAACGTTAGAAAGATCTATGCTTCGTTTTTCCCGGAAAGTTATTTTCAATTCCGTTTCCTTGAAGAGTCAATCACCAATCAGTACAGGCAGGAAGAGAGACTTGCGGGGATGACGCGCATCTTTACAGGGCTGGCGATCTTCATTAGCTGTCTTGGGTTGTATGGATTGATCTCGTTCATGGCGGTGCAGAAAACAAAAGAGATCGGCATCAGGAAAGTACTGGGCGCCAACGTTGCCGACATTGTTATCTTGTTCAGCAAGGAGTTTGTGGTGCTGGTGCTGATCGCCTTCGCGGCAGCGGCGCCTGTTGCGTGGTATTTAATCTCGGATTGGCTGAATGGTTTTGCGAACCGCGTCGACATTAAAACATGGACGTTTGCAATTGCCATTGGATTGTCGCTGGCGATCAGTATTACGACAATTGGGTTCCGGTCGTTCAGGGCGGCTATCGCAAACCCGGTAGATTCGTTGAGAGACGATTAAGCGACGCGTTCGATAAGTTTCTTCGTGGCGCGAATTCCTTCTTCGTTTGTTAAGAAGCCTGCCTGGCCTTGTGCGTGCATATAGCCACCTGAATATTCGATGCCTATCACTCCACTGAATCCCGATTTCCGGACGATCTCAAACATACGGTCAAAATCTATTTCGACGTCGTTTCCATGAGCATCGAATCTATTGGTTTTCGCGCTAACGCCTTTTGCATACGGCATCAGTTCTTCGACACCGAGGTATTTATCGTATTCCTCGAGGCATTTCGTAGCCATGAGGCCGGCGATATCATTGGTAACGGGAGTTGTTCGCTTCACGCAAAAATTTCCGAAGTCGGGAAGAGTGCCTGCGCGTTTGTGATCCACAGCTTTCATTACGCCAGCCAACCACTTGCCATCACAAGAGGCACCCATGTGGTTTTCCACGATGATGTTGAGATCGTTCTTATCGCCGTAATCGAGCAACTTGCCGTAACCTTCGATAGCCGCTTTGGCGATCTCGGCCGCAGGCGCGGTATCGGTCATACTGCCGAGGTTAACACGGATCGAAGTGCATCCCAGGATCTTTGCAGCATCGACCCAGCGGTAGTGTGCTTCCACGGCATGATTGCGTCTGCTGGCATCGACGTCTGAAATATTCTCGTCGTCGACCATGATGAGGTGATTTCGTACACCGGCATCGTCGGAGCGTTTTCGAAGTTCTTCAAGAAATGATTGGTCCTTCTCGCGGCCTGCGAAAAACATCGAAACGTATTCGACGATGTTGATATCAAACTCCTTCCGGGCGCGACCGGGGAATTCGAGAATGTCATGCTTGCCCGCAAAGAACTCCGATGCCAGGGAAAATTGCGCAAGTGAGATCTCGTACCTGCCTTTGCTTGCGGTCGCCATTGGCGAAAGGTACTACTCCGTTCGCAAACTTTTTACCGGGTCGGCAACCGCCGATGTAATTGCATGGTAACTAACGGTTATTGCCGCAATGATCATAGTGAACACAATGGCAAGGATGAAGCTCATTGGCGACATGTCGATCTTATAGACGAATCCCTGTAGCCAGTCGCTCATGATCATCCATGCAAGCGGGGTTGCAATTACAAACGCGATCGAGATCAACAAGGCAAACTCTTTTGCAAACAACCACAGGATACTGCGAATGCCTGCACCGAGCACCTTCCGGATACCGATCTCTTTCGTCTTGCGGATTGCCATGAACGACACGAGACCGAACAGTCCCAGGCAACTGATCAGTATGGCTACGATGGAAACTCCCTGGACCATTTTCAGCATGGCCTGGTCTTTCTCATAAAACTCAGCAATACGATCGTCGAGGAACTGGTAGGTGAAGATCTGGTCGGGGTAAGCTTCCGACCACGCACGGTTGAACGCGTCGATTGCCTGGCTTGCCTGCGTCATGTCGAGCTTGATGCCGATCGTCCGAAAGCGACGCCAGTCCGTAGCCATTACCACGGGCGATATGGTTTCATGGAACGACATGTTGTAAAAATCTTTCACGACGCCTTCGATCGTGCCGTTCAGGGTGCGGCCGTTGATTGCAAGCTTTCGCCCGATCACGTCGTTGGGCGAAGCGAAGCCGAGTTTTCTAACGAATGTTTCATTGACAAGAAACTCACGAACACTGTCGGCTTTCAATAGATTGCGACCGGCTACGAGTGTCAACCCAAAGGTTGACAGGTAGTTCTCGTCGGATTCTTTCAAGTTGATCTCCCAAGGTTCTTCACGCGCGTGGTCGTCGAACACGGCGCTGGTGAAAGCATTCGAATTGGATGCGGGCGAATCGAAGCAGAGTGTTGTCTCGATCACGCCGGGCACAGCATCGAACCGCGCCTTCAAGGTTCTCATTTTGGTAACATCTCTTGCGGGAATCGGGATCAGCATAACAGCATCTTTATCGAAGCCCATGTCGGCGTTGCGGGAGTAACTCATCTGCTCACTGATCACGATCATACACACTATGAGGATCTGGGAGATCACGAACTGTGTAACGATCAACACCCGTCGCAATGAAAATCCTCCTGCAGCCATTCCTGAAAGTTTGCCTTTCAAAACAGTCGCAGGCTGGAACCGGGTGAGCAGAATTGCAGGATAAGTTCCGGAAACAAAGATCAATACAATCCAGATAGACACGATAAACACAGGCAACTGCCAGTGCGTGGTGAGGGAAAGTACGAGTCGTTCGTCAAGCAATTGATTGATAGCCGGCAAGGCAAGCAATGAAATAACGTATGCCATCGCGACCGAGAACGCAGCAATGAAACCTGTCTCTACAATAAATTGCAGGAACAGGTGTCCTTTCATGCTTCCCATCACCTTCCGTATGCCGACTTCCTTCGACCGGTTCAGGATCTGCGCAGCAGCGAGATTTATGAAGTTGAACGAAGCGATCACCAACATAAAGAACCCGGTGAGCACGAACACCCACAGGTATTTCTTATTGAATGAGCCCCCAAAGTCCTGGTTGAAGTGAATGTCTGACAGGTGCTGGAGGCGAAATACGTATAAAGCTGCATCCTCCTCATCGTAGTATTTCCTGACAAGCGCAGGCATTGCGGCATTCACGTCTTCGGCCGACACCCCGGGTTTCAGTAAGACAAAACATTGCATACCGGTGTTGACGCTGCCCCAACTTTCGTCGCTGGCGTAGTATGCATTGAAGTCCTTTAGGTTTGAATACGACAAATACACTTCATATTTAATGTCGGTGTTGGGCCTCACGTCGTCGAGCACACCAACGATCTTGAAGTCCTGTCGCGGGTCGCCGATGCTTACACGGATGAGCTTGTCGAGTACTGCCTCGGTGCCGAAATATTTCCGGGCGTATGACTTTGTGATGACTGCTGTATTTGGTTGTGAGAGGATGTCTTTGGCCGGACCGGCCGACGTTGGGATATTTAGCAATTCGAAGAATGCTGGTTCGGCAAAGGCGACTTTCGATTCTTCCTGGAACTTCGGAGCATCCGGTTCTTCCGGAAGGGTTACGAGTGCGAACCGGTAATGCTTGGCACGGGCGACCTTTTCAGAAAAAGAAAAATCGTTGGCGAAGGCTTTGCCCAACGGTTGCGGCACCCATTGTGCGTAGTCCACCGACTCGTTGTGGAACTCGGTAACGAGACGATACAACCGGTTTGAATCCTTATGGAAATTATCGAAGCTGAGATGATAGGTAACAAGCGTGTAGATGAGTATCACGCAGGCAACTCCCAATGCGAGGCCTGTAACATTGATCAAAGCAAATGCTTTGTTCCGGGCAATATTGCGCCAGGCGATCTTGAAATAATTTAATGTCATAGGATAAGATTGCGTTCTCTTTTTGAAAATAAACGGCCGCAGGAACTTCAGTGTGTGGAAAATGTAAAGCCGCCTGGCTCTTGCGGGTCCATAAGCTTTAAGCCATTGCGCGTACATTTCCTCCATGTCGCCTTCGATCTCGTCGATGACGGACGGGTCGCAAACCCACCTCAACAATCTCAACGGCCAACGCGGGGGAACCATCACTCGGTAAATTATTCGGCGCGCAGACTATTGACCGGGTTTGCCACGGCAGATTTCAGCGAATGATAGCTTACGGTGACAGCAGCGACCAGCAATGTGCCTGTGAGGGCCAGTACAAAATTCATGGGCAACAAGTCGATCCTGTAGATAAACTGTTCAAGCCATCCATCCATTACCAGCCATGCGAGCGGTGCGGCGATCACAAAGGCGACTGATATCAACAAGACAAACTCGCTGGCAAACAACCAAAGAATATGTTTCACCTCGGCACCGAGTACTTTCCTCACGCCGATCTCTTTGGTCTTGCGTACGGCCATGAACGATACAAGCCCGTAAAGACCAAGACAACTGATGATGATCGCGATAACGGAAATTCCTTCAACCATATTCAGCATCGCCTTGTCGTGATTGTAGAATGCTGCAATACGGTCGTCGAGAAACTCATAGCTGAAAACGTGATCAGGGTAAGTCTCCGTCCACAGCCTGTTGAAAGCTGCAATGGGTTCGTTAGAGTTTGCAAGGTCGAGCTTTACAGCGAGTGTACGATAGCGCTCAGGATTGGTGGTTAGTACGATAGGCGAAATGTTCTCATGGAACGAGAGGTTATAAAAATCCTTCACGACACCTACGATCTCCCCGACGAACGTTCCTTCATCGACGTTGATCCTCTTGCCAATCATTTCCTGTGGTGAGGCAAGGCCCAGTCTCTTCACTACTGTTTCATTCACAAGAAATTCCCTTGCTGTATCTGAGGGTAGCAAGTTCCGGCCGGCGACAAGCTGCACGCCAAACGTTGCAAGGTAATTTTCATCGGCATCCTTTAGATTTATGCTCCAGGGCTCGATCTTATTAGTGTTATCGAAACTGACACCAGTAAAAGAGTTTGAATTTCCAGCAGGCGATTCGAAGCAAAGTGTCGTGTTGCGAACGCCCGGCATTTCCGAAATACGATTGCCCAACGTTCTTGCACGCGTAATATCCCACATCGGTATGGGCAACAACACGATCGCCTCCTTGTCAAATCCCATGTCAGAATTTATGGAATAGCGAACCTGGTCACCGATCACGAGCATGCATACGATCAACAACTGAGCAATAACAAACTGGGTGACGATAAGAGTGCGACGGATGGTGAAGCCTCCCCTGGTGCCGTCAGTCAGCTTCGACTTTAGCACAGTCGCAGGTTGGAACCGTGTAAGCATAAGCGCAGGGTACGTTCCCGATATAAACACCAGTATTAACCACGTCGACGCGATGAATACAGGCAATTCCCAATGGGCGGTCAACGAGAGCTCCAGACGTGTGTTGATCAATGTATTGATCGCGGGCAGCGTTAGCCTGGCCAATGCGTACCCGGCAATCACGGCCACTATGGCGATCAAACCGGTTTCAACAATGAACTGGCTAAACAAATGCGACTTCATACAACCAAGCACTTTTCGTACACCGACTTCCTTTGCACGATTGAGGATCTGTGCTGCCGCAAGATTTATAAAGTTAAATGAGGCGATCGCCAGTATGAAAACCCCGGCCAACACGAATGCCCACAGGTTACTCTTCTTGAACTCACCACCGTAATTGGGATCGGAATGAATGTCGGTCAGTGGCTGCAGTTTGAACGCATACGCTTCTGCATCCTCTTTCGGAAAATATTTCCGCTCAAATGCCGGGAACGCGTTGTCGACATCGGCCGGTGAAACGCCGGGCTTCAATAAAACATAACAATACATGTCGGAATGAATACTGCCCCACGCATCGTCGGCAACAAACCACGGAACAAGGTGTTTAAGATCGGCGTATGAAAGGAAGACCTCATAGCGGATGTCGGTGTTGGGTCTCGTGTCTTCAATGATCCCGGTCACTTTAAAGTCGTGTGACGTGCCGGCGAAGCTCACTTTCACCGTCTTGTCGAGTGCATCCTCGGTACCAAAGTATTTTCTTGCGTACTTCTTCGTGATCAGGGCTCCGTTTGTTTCGGAGATCGAACCGATCACCAATGGTATGTCCAGTATTTCAAAGAGCGCCGGCTCGGCAAATGCCACAGTGCCCGGCTCCTTGAACTTCGGAACATCTTTTTCGTCGGGCAACGAAACGATAACCGACCAGTATGCCTTCATCCTTGCCACCTTTTCCGAGAAGCTGAAATCATTCGCGAATGCCTTACCCAACGGTTGTGGAACGCCTGCGCGATAAGAAACCTCGTCGCGGTGAATTTCCGTCACTACCCGATACACCCGGTCGGCCTTCGAATGATACGTATCGAAACTCGTGTGGTACGATACCAGTGTGTAGATCATTACAACACACGCAACGCCCAACGTCAATCCAAGAACGTTGATGAAAGCAAATGATGTGTTGCGGCTGATGTTCCTCCACGCAATCTTGAAATAATTCAATACCATATCGAACGAATTTGATGGATACGTAGATCTTTTCTTGAATATGAAAGGCCGCAGAAATTTCAGGGTATGAAAAACATACAGCCTCCTCGCCTTCGCCCGCCCGTATTTGCTCAGCCATTTCCAATACATCTCCTCCATATCGCCCTCGATCTCATCGACGAGCGATGGATCACAAAACATTTTCAGGAATTGTAAAGGCCAGCGGGGGTGACTCATAGCGGCTTTGTTTGCAGCGACTTCGGGATCTGGCTCCAGAATGTTTCACGAAGCTCTTTGATCTCTTTAATGGCCTTCGTTCCCGAGACCGTAAGTGTAAAGAATCGCTTGCTCCTTCCTCCTCTCTCTGCTGTGGCTCCACCTGTGTGCGATTTCAAGAATCCCTTCTCTTCGAGCCGATGCAACGTTGCGTGTACCGCGCTGATGCTGATCTCGCGGGATGTCAGTTCGATCAGCTTTTGTGTAATGGCTACGCCGTAGGCTTCATCTTTATAGAGAAGGGCCACCGTGAGAAGTATGATCTCTTCCAGCTCCCCTAAATATGTTTTTCTCATTCGCGAATTATTTCTTCAAATTTAGTAGAAGAAATGGTTAGTATTAATACGTGAAGCAAGATATTTTGTTCAGGGTGCGGTTAGTACGGCAAACACAATGGGTCAATAACCCTCCATTCGATCTTTTTTAAAGGAATTTGTTCTACCGTCGTGCTGCCCTCCCTGATCTTGATGAACTGGTTGGGCTTTAAATATTTGAACCTCTGAATGACGTTTGTTCCCGGCCAGATGATCTCAAGATCTTCGATCCTTGTGGCCTTACCGAGCCCGATCTCTCTTCTCAGTGGAGATGCACCGAAGCTTCCCCCGGAATTAAGGTCCCGGAAAATTGTTCGACGCAGTCCGTCCTCGATGATGGTCACCTTTATGCGGGCACCAATTCCATCGCGGTTCGAGTCCTTGCCTTCGAGTGATATCGCAATCCAGTTGTTATCATTCTGTCCCGGGTTCAGGAAAAAGGAATTGGGATACGCGTCGCCAGCAAACGCTCCTCCCATCTCGATGTGAATATCCTGGTCGCCGTCGTTGTCAAGATCTGCAAACGAAACTCCATGGCCTTTTTGCAAATGCCCTACCCTTGCCGAATTTGTTACATCGGCAAAAGCCTTCCCTCCCATGTTCTTATACATTTTATTGGGTACAAGAGACTGGTATTGGGGATTACCGGTTCCGAGGTACATATCGAGGTACCCGTCGTTGTCGATGTCACCGAAATTTCCACCCATTGAAAAAGTTACTTTGTTCAAGCCCAACTCTTTCGCAACACTGGTAAAGGTGCCGTCGTGATTATTGTGATACAAAAGGATCTTGTCGGGGCTTCCTTCTTCGCGGCCAAGTTTCTCGGCAGCTGCATAAAATGAAAGCGACTTTTGAAATGTGTAGTCGCAAGCGAAAATGTCGAGCCAGCCGTCGTTGTCGTAATCGAAGAACCATGTTGTAAACGTTCGGTTTACTTCACGCTCAAGGTGGGCTTCGCTTGTCACATTGGTGAACACAGGAAAACCGTTGTGCACTCCCATGTTCTTGTAGAGCAATCTTCTTCCACTCATGGTCGACATGAAGATATCCTGCCAGCCGTCATTATCATAGTCGCCCGATGTTACGCCTTTCACGAACAGTTTCACATCAATTCCACATTTGACAGCAACTTCGGTGAACGTACCGTCGGCGTTGTTCAGGTACAATTCGCTTTCATGAGTCTTGTCTTCCTGGTTTATTCCCGATTCGTTACCAATGATAATATCAAGCCATCCGTCATTATTGAAATCGTTCCACGATGCGGTCTGTGTTGGATGAAACGAAAGCAATCCGCTGATCGTGGTAACATCTGTGAATGTGCCGTCGCCGTTGTTCTCGAGAAGTGAGTTCGGTTCGTCACCGTATTTACCCTTCCATGCACCGCGTAAGACCAGGATGTCGCGATCGCCGTCGTTGTCGTAATCGGCCTGCACCATATTCAAGCCACCGGTTATTTTAACCATTCCCGATTGATCAGAGAGTTCTGAAAAAGTGCCGTCGGCGTTGTTATGAAAATAGTGCATAGTCTCCATCAGGTCCATGCTCGAGGTTATGATGTCGAGATAACCGTCGTTGTCGAAGTCGTCCACAACACTACCACCGGCCATGTTATTGACGTCGATACCGAGTCCCCCGGCGATGTCGTTGAACGCTTTCACTTTTACGATCGTATCGCCGCCCATGTCAGGGATCAGCATCGATTTGGGTACGTTCTGCGGATATTCACCGAGTGTCATGTATGCAAGGTTGAGAAGCCACATTGATTCAATATCATTTGGGTTAGCTGTTACCATGTCGGTGTAAGTATCTATCGCCTTTCGGGAGCCGGTAAAGTCCTGGTGAATGCCCAGGCCTTTGATTGGCAACACACATGAAGCGGCGCTGTGACCGGCAATGCAATTGGATCGTTCTCCCTGGCGGAGATACGAGATGCCGAGGTCGCGATGGATCATCGACAACTGTGTTTGATTGGCATTGGCGGTAAGCTCTTCAAAAAGGGTTGTGGCCTCGCCTTCACGGCCGAGTTCCAAAAGAATGTTGGCCTTCAGGTACTTACAATAAGCTATTTGTCCCGGCGTGCTGTGCTCGATAGAGAGCAACGAATCCATAAAGATCAGTTTTGAGCTGGGACTAAAAGAGTTGTCTGCTACTGCTACGTTCCGGGTGACCTCACGAAGCAACGACAACATTTCCTCGTGGCAACGGTATTTCTCACATGTACCAAGGGCGAGCAACGCCAGGCATGGGAGAATATTCCGAAACACGAATATTTTCGTTTTTAAGAGATATCTCATGTTGGTTTATTAATAAAATAGCGGATACCCGACAAGGCTGCTGTGTCTGCCGGGAACCAAACTTGAAAAGAATGAGGGGTGGATTACGCGCGGGGTGGCGGGCTGTGGACGTCGGTCGCTGCAGTCAATACCGAGTAGTCCACTGCTTCAAAGGAGGTTTCTAAAAACCACCCGATGCAATCAACGGTAAGTTCACTTTTATTAAAGAGGAAGTCTTTTGCAAGGTTATCGATCATCTTGCCGGCCTTCTCCGATAGCGGAGTGTCGGTGTGCGACTGGACGTAGTTGGTAAGCGACTCGAACAAGGTGGCTTCCCTGTGGTCTTTCACTGCAATGATTATCAGTGTGTCGCGTTCAATTTTTTGTTTTACGAGGTTGTAAAATTCACCATCCTTTTCAAAATCGCCGTCGACCCTTTGGAACGACGACCAATCGGACTGGTATGGAAGGGCGAGCGGTACGCGGATGGTTATCGTTTCGCTCTCGTCGAAATTATTAGCATCGAGTTGCTGGCGGAGGTCGCTATTTGCTTTGGCTCTGAGGCCAAGGTAGACGCCGTAGTATCCTATTACGTTGAAGAGGATAAGAGAAAGCAACACAGCGGCGGTCAGGCGTCTCACAAAACTTCGCTTGGAACATAAAGTTAAGAAAAAAGCCGTCCCACCGGGACGGCTTTTTTCTACAACACTATATTATTGATACTGAGGATTCTGGGTCAGCGTCGGTTTTCCTTCAACCTGGCTGTTCAGGATCTCCTGCAGCGGTATGGGGAAATACTCGTGCTTGCCTTTAACGAAGAGCACACCCTTCAGGTAGCTGCGCTTATCTCCTTCTTTCGCGTAGTAAGCGTTGAGCACCTGGTCTGCAATGCCCCAACGAACGAGGTCGAAACGACGATGGCCTTCCATCGCGAACTCGAGACGTTGTTCGAAGATGACAGCCTTCCTTGCCGTAGCAGCATCTGTCCATGGCAACAGGTAGTTGTTGATCACATAATTTGCTGCGTTTGAACCGTCGGCTTTCTTCACGAAACCTGCGGGTCTTGCAGCACGTGTTCTGATCTGGTTTACGAGGCTACGCGCTGTTTCCAGGTCACCTTGTTCAACTGCGATCTCTGCGAGCCACAGCAGAACGTGAGAGTAGCGGATCATACGGTAGTTGTTCGCATTCAAACGAGGGTTACCTGCGAATGTGTTTGTACCAACATCCGAACGATACATTACGTGCTTCTTGGGTGAATAGGGTCCACCATAAGCCTGGTCGCGTACATAGGTCTTGCCAGGGTGTACACCCCAGTCGAGGTAAGGGATGCCCCTGCGACCAACTGTCCAGTCGAGGCGAGGGTCTACGTTACCGGCGTACGGAGTGAACGGAGCTGTTGCTTCGATACCCTGATCGCTTGTCACGTCAGAATCGTTGAATGTGTCGAGCAACGGAAGCCCGAGGGCGTCAGTCTTGAATGCATTTACGAGGTTTTGCGAGGGCTGGAAGAAACCGCAGCAAGTTGTTACACCACCACCACCGTAAGGGTAGTTGAGGGTAGAACCGATGTTACCGTTCTCACCGCCGGGAGCGCCGTCGTTTACTGAGTACTGAACTTCGAAGATCGACTCAGCATTGTTGTTGGTCGTTGCTTTGAAGTTATCGTGGTAGTTTTCCATCAGTCGATACTGGTTGCTGGCAACGATCGCGTCGAGAAGTGTTTTAGCACTTGCGAGGTTTGCTGCACCACCCATGAACATGTAGGCTTTTGCCAACGTAGCGCCGGCTGCCCACTTGGTTGCACGTCCTTTCGAAGCTTGTGTTGTGGGGAGCGCGGTGTATGCTGCCTGGAGATCTTCAACGATCTTCGGCCAGATATCCACATCGTTCTTCACCTTCGTGCTTTCGAGGTTGTTCGGGTCGTAGATGTTCTCGTCGATGTACGGAACTTTGTTGTACATCTTCTTGAGCTCGAAGTGATAGTGACCGCGCAGGAACCTTGCTTCGGCTACGATCTGTGCCTTCTCTGCGTCAGTGATGTCGGTCACGTTCTTCAGTATCTGCAGCACGTCGTTGCAACGCGCGATACCGTCGTACATGCCTCTCCACTTTCCACGGAAGTAAACGTTATCGGCAGTGATGTTGTGCTGTTCGATCAACGAGATCGGAGGCTGGTCACCAGCGATAGTGCCTTTGTAGGCATCGTCGGAAGCCACGCTACCGTACACCCAGTTGTCGGCACCTACCTGGTAAGACCTGTAGGCACCTTCGGCAGTCGCCCATCCGTCGAGGAGGGAATACGCCGCCACGAGGAGTGAGTTAACACCCTTGCCATTTTGCAAGGCTGCATTACTCAGCGCCGCTTTTGGCTTCACATCAAGAAATGAATCCGAGCATGACGTGATCACACTGAGGATTATCGCTACAGATATGTATTTGAAATGTTTCATAATTCTTAGTCAGTTAAAAAATTAGAAGCTTAAGTTGACACCGGCGATGAACTGCTTCGCAGTAGGATACGCACCACCATCAACACCAAGCTGACGGTCGTTACCAGCTGAGTAGGTACGCAGGTTGATCTCAGGATCCATACCAGAGTACTTGGTGATCGTAAACAGGTTCTGTGCCTGTACATACACGCGGAACGTCGTCATTCCCATCTTGCTGATGAGAGTCTTGGGAAGGTTGTAAGTCAACTGGATGTTCTTCATACGGAAGTATGTTCCTTTTTCGAGGTAATATGTCGAAGGAAGGATACTTACCTGGTCAGATGAAGTCAACTGGGGAAGAACTGCATCTGTCATACCAGGTCTCCATGATTGCTCGAGCATACGCACGCTGCGGTTACCGGCAAACGTCGGGAAGTCGGTCCAGTACTTCACATAGTTGAAGATGTCGTTACCGTTAACGCCTTGTCCGAAGAGTACCAGTCCGAAATCCTTATAGTTAACGTTGACGTTAAGACCATAAGAGAATTTAGGGTGCGGGTTGCCGATGATCGACAGGTCGTTGGTATTGATCACACCATCGCCGTTGATATCCCTGAAGTGGAAACGGCCTGCCCTGTTCTGGTTTACACCAAGTTGGTTAACAGCTGCGGCGTTTGCTTCTTCCTGTGTCTGGAAGATACCGTCGATGGTATATCCAAAGAATGAAGAGATCGGGTAATCCTGCTGGGTTACTACGAAGTTCTGGATACGTTCGTCGTTAAGACCGAAGTATTGTGTTGCAGGGTCGCCTGTAGTTCCGGTAACCACGTTACGGTACATACTGAAGTTACCACCAACTGTGAATGTCAACTGGTTGCCCATAGCTGATCCGTTGTACTGACCACCGAAGTCGAGACCTTTGTTTCTCATCGAACCGATGTTCTGGAAGGGTACAGTTGCTACACCTGCTGTTAGCGGAGCCTGAACAGGGAACAACATGTCTGATGTATTACGGATGTACCAGTCTACCGAGAACTCGATCTTGCTGTTCAACAGGTTTGCATCGAGACCAACGTTGGTCGAAGTTGTAGTTTCCCACTTGGCTTTTGCGTTACCGAACTGGGTGATCTCGTAGCCAGGAAGCGCAGATGTCCTTGTACCGTTTAGGTCATAGAACGAAGTAGCAGGGTTAAGCGTGTAAATAGTGAGAGGGTTGTAGTTACCAATCTCCTGGTTACCGGTTTGTCCCCAGCCGAAGCGAAGTTTCGCGCGGCTCAGCCAGTTGTCGGTGCTCGAAAGGAATGCTTCATCCGAGAACACCCATCCTGCGCTGAATGCAGGGAAAACAGCTGCACGGAATTCCTGTGCAAAACGTGAAGAACGGTCGCGACGAATAGTACCTTCCAACAGGTATTTGTCCTGGAATGCGTAGTTCAGTTTAGCAAACTCTGAAGCGAGTTTCCAGTTCGAGGCGTTACCGTTGTTGGTTTGAACACCAGTACCACCACTGAGATACCTGTTTTCGATATCATCCGATGCGAAGTTTGTTCTCGAAGCGTCGAATGTTTCGAAGTAGCTGCCGATCGACTCAACACCACCGAGGATATTCAAACGATGGCCGCCAGTCAACTCAACGTTGTAAGTTAACGTGTTGTACCATGTCCATGTCCAGTCGTAGCTGTTTGTAGTTTGAAGGCTGTTTGAACCACGTGATTCCGCAGATTCGATATCGCGAATTGTGTAGTTGCGGAAGTTGTAGTTGTTGTAGTCCATACCGATGCTGGTACGTGCAGTCAGGTTGTCGAGGATGTCGACTTCTGCATACGCGTTACCGAAGAGACGAACGTTCTTCTGACGGTTGTCTTTATTTCTCCACAGGTCGGCAACGGGATTGCGGGAGTTGTCGAGGTCGGTACCGCGTGTACCACCGAATGTTTGACCCGAAACGTCGTAGATCGGAACGATCGGCTGGATACGGAATGCGAACGAGGTCGGGTTGCTTTCCTGGCTGTTGCCGTTAGGTTGTGCAACGCGTTCGGAGTAAGCTACCTGGAAGTTCTCACCTATCCTTACACGCTTGTTGATATTGAACTCGGTGTTGGCACGGAGCGCATAGCGTTTGAAGTTGGTGTAGATCATTGTACCCTTCTGGTCGAAGTAGTTAAGGCTAAGTGCATAGCGGCCGGCCTCTGTACCACCTGAAGCACCGATCTGATGATTCTGGATTGGAGCGGGATCGAAGATCTCGTCGAGCCAGTTTGTCCCTGTCTTGTTTGCTTTTGTGATCATCCACTTGGTCTTGTTGAAATCTGCTCCGTCGATGTTGTTGGAGTAGTTCACATAAGATCCATCGGGGTTCTGAGCTACACGCGGATCGTTTGCGGCAGCACCGGCCGGGAAGATGTAATCGGGAATGGTGGGAGTAGCGCCGTTACCGAACTGTGCGTGTACGGGATTTCCGTTGGAACCTACAGCACCTGCGTTCTTACGTGCTTCCCAGGTGAGGTCTGCATACTGCTGGGTATTCAGCAGGTCGAGCAGTTTACCCGGACGTTGTGTACCGAAGTATGTGTCGTAAGTGAGGACCGGCTTGCCGGGCTTTCCTCTTTTTGTTGTTACGATCACAACACCGTTACCAGCGCGCGAACCGTAGATCGAAGCGGAAGATGCGTCTTTCAGGATCTGCATCGACTCGATGTCGTTCAGGTTCAATGTGTTGAGGTCGCCTTTGGTGGGCACGCCGTCGATCACATAGAGCGGCGAGTTGTCGTTGATGGTACCGAAACCACGGATACGGACCATGACACCACCACCAGGGCTGTTTTCGTTACCCACCGTAACACCGGCGATCTTGCCCTGGAGGGCCTGGCCGAGGTTAGTTGATGGCGTCTGTAACAACAGGCGGCTGTCGATCGTCGCTACAGAGCCAGTGATGTCGCGCTTGGACTGCGAGCCATAACCGGTTACGACAACTTCCGACAGGGAAACGATATCCGGGTCGAGTGATACGTCGATCCGGCTCTGCGAATTGATCGCGACTTCCTTGCTGGTGTAGCCAATGAAAGAGAACACGAGCACGGTACTTCCATCGGGAACGTTAAGAGAGTATGCTCCCGAAGCGTCGGACGTGGTACCGAGGGTTGTTCCTTTTACGAGGACGTTTGCTCCGGGGAGCGGGTCGCCTTTTTCGTCTTTGATCGTACCTGTAACTGTGATCGATTGGAAGAAGGCTGATTTGTACGCAGCACTTGCCGTGGAGGCAAAGCTGGTCACCGGCGGAATCGCTAATCCAAGAGCTGCCAGTATGAGCAAAGTCATACCCGGCAAACTCCTCTTAGGTAGTTTTACTTGCATAAGAGATTGATTGATTGGTTTTTTGTTTGGAAAAAAAGCCTCCTTCGCAAAAAGCTCCGGCGGCAGAGAAATCGACTTGCACAGATTTGCGCAAATCGAAGGCGTAGATTATTGTAGTTATTCTATCATAGGCACACGTTGAGTTAGTAAATATTTTATACAAACAATACCTGAGCATGTGGTACAAAACAGTTGCATCACATCGTTTTGATGTTAGGCGTAGGTAGGATTAAAGCCGCCCGAACGATGAGTTATCCGGGCCCAATGGGTTTATAAATTTAAGTTATGGAAAAATGTGCCGGATTTCCAAAAAATTAACTTGTTATTATTTAAACTAACTTGTTACAACAGGCAAAGTCTATTTCATACAACCACTTTTTCTAATGCGTTCTGTCGTAAGTCTAATCGTTCTCGTCGTGTCTATTGTGTTGAGTGTCGCTATCTACCGGTCGGAGTCGGAGACGAGAGCTATGAAGGAAGATCTCGTTGAGTTGCTGAAAATCCGGTACGGGTTGTTCAATGTCGACGAGTGGAAGAAGATACTAACCGACCTGATACGCAAGAAGGTGGATGAATTGGATGTCCAGGGCGGAAGCAGGGAGGAGATGAGGGCAGACATAACGAGGTTTTTAGAGCAGGCAATCAGTGACTTTGAGAGATTTTTTCACGAAGAAAGCCAGCGGTCGATCAGCGGTACTTTGGGAAGCATGCTTGTCCAACAAGTCGATATGTTCGGAAAGATCCGCGCCTATATCCCTCGTCTCACCGACGATGTTCTAAACTTCATGAATAACCCCGCCAATCGCGACAAAGTGAAAGGGTTTGTTATTCAAAAACTGGACGAGTATACATCGAAGACTTTTGCGGAGGTTGATTATACCCTGGTGAATGAGATCCTTGCGAAGTATAAGTATGACACCCGTGAGAACGCCATTGCAGGCCTGGAGGAGCAGCTCCAAACAAGGAACCTCGATCTTCTTAAATATTCATTGATAGGTGTGATAATTGTCTTCCTTGCCCTCATACTTTTCTCTAAAAACATAAAGAACATCGAGTACCTGTTTTTTATCCTTGTTTGCTTCTCACTGCTGATGTTTGGTGTGCTGTTGCCTATGATCGAGATCGATGCCCGTATCTCGTCGATCAGCTTCACCTTATTGGGTGAACCCATCGTGTTCCGCGACCAGGTACTTTATTATAAGAGCAAGAGTATCCTGGAAGTTGTAAAATTGATGCTCACGAATGGCCGCATCGACGTGTTGCTGGTGGGCGTGCTGGTTCTGTTGTTCAGTGTACTCTTCCCGGTGATGAAGCTGGTGTGCTCCATTATTTACATCTACGCTCCATCGAAGCGCAGCATGCCGGTGTTGAACTTCATGGTCTTCAAAACAGGCAAGTGGTCGATGGCCGACGTAATGGTGGTAGCAATCTTTATGGCATACATCGGGTTTGGTGGCATTATCTCCGACCAGCTCCGGCAGCTCCAGGGAATCTCAGGTAATATCGACATACTGACCACGAATAAGTCGGCCCTGCAATTCGGGTTTTATTTGTTCACCTCGTTTACGGTGCTCAGCCTGGTGGTTTCACAAAAAATACAATCGCTTCATAACAGACCGGTTACGGTGGAATGAAACGAGAAGTTAGGTTTAGGTTTAGGTTAGGTTTAGGAATCTAGGCTGCAGTTTGAGCATCTGCTTTCGAATGGCTCTTGCCGTTCTTGATATGCTTGCCTGCTTTCACATTTTTACGGGCCGCTTTTTTCCAGTCAACTTTGATCTGCTTCGATATTTTACCGATGCTTTTCTGAGTTTTCTTCGATGGTTTTGCAATCTCCAGTTTTTCGAGAACGCCAGTGATTGCTTCTTTTACTGCCTGTTTGATTTCTGACTTTGATACTTTTTTCATACGAGAGTGTTTGAATGATGTCTCAATTCAAATCTATCGGATGTTATCCGAACGTTAAGCACCGAAAACAAAACTTAACATTACGGTCAATTTTATGCGAAATCAGCGCAATTTCGCGGTTTTCAGAACATCCAGTATTTCGTCGGGATAGTCGGGAATGGCACCGCGGCTCGACGCAACGAACGCGCCGATGCGATTTGCCACCCTTGCCGCATGCATGGGATCGCCGGTTAGACTATAGGTGTGCATGAAAACGGCACTGAACGCATCGCCAGCCCCGATCGCATCCACGGTCTCGACCTGGAAACCCGGGACGTGACTATAATTATTAGTGTCGAACAAAAAACAACCGTCGGCGGCAGCGGTGACTATCACCAAAGAAATGTTCTCGTAGCGGGCAACGACCTTACGGCAGAACGATTCGGTATCGAGCTTCTCGCCGATCAGGCGCGAGCCAACCACCGGCACTTCGTCTTTATTCAACTTCAGTATCGTGCATGATCCGAGGGTGTCGTGAAGGATCTTCGTGGTCCATGTGTTCTTGCGCAGATTGACATCGTAGAACACGTGTTTGAATTTCATCGTGTCGATTATCCGCCGCAGGGCGCCAGCCGAAACAGCATTTCGCTGACACAATGTTCCCATATACAAAATGTCGAATGCTTTTGGTTGTCCGTATAACTCCTCCAACGGGCGGATCTCGTCGAAAGCAACATTCTCTATGATCGTGTAGTCGGGCTCTCCCTTATTTAAATAAACATCAACAGTTCCTGTTGGGGCCTTAGTATGCATGTTCACATAGGTGCAGTCGACACCCAGGCGGCCCGCTTCACTCAGCGCGCGCCACCCAAGATTGTCGTTGCCTACACTCGACACGAGAAACGACTGGTTGCCGCATCGTGCGAAGTGGGCCGCAAAATTGAATGGCGCGCCACCGAGGTAAGGTTGTCCGTCGATGAGATCCCACAGGATCTCACCAAAAGCGAGTACTTTCATTTACTTTCCCAGATGCTCGAAAGTTCGTGGACTTCTAATTTTTTCAAAATGAATTTGCGTGTAACGCGGCTGCGATTTCCACTTCCGGCAATACCGAGTTCTACTTTGCCGGTTGGTTGTCCATTGAAAGCTGTCACGTAGTACAACTCTCCGTCGTTCACGAAAGCTTCGAGTGTATTTCCATCCATGATCACTTCGAGTTTCAGATTATCGCCCGAAGGAACATAAGTTACGGGAACGCTTGCCGAGGGCGGCGGGAATGGACCTGCCGGGGCTTGCGTAGGTTTCACTTCTTCATTCGAAGCCGTTGAGAACACCCATTCATTGTCGAACTTCAGTTCGTAGCCGTTCACGTTCAGCGAGATCGGGGCATCTCCCCTTTCGATATTTGCAATAACATGGAATGCGCGACCGTTCGGCTCGACCACAACTTTCTCGTCAGACACAACTTTGTTCTCAATTACTTTTGAATTCTTGTGCAGTTTCGAGATCGCAGGAATGGGCGTGGGAGTCAATCTTATCCCATCGAAAGTATTGCGAAGTTTCAACTCCGTCGGGAAAAGCATGGGTTGGTTGAAGGGCATACCCGGATGCGTAATGTTCCTCCCCCATCCTATCTGGATCCGTTTGCCATCGGGAGCGTCGTTGTAGGTCTGCGATGCATAAAAGTATCCGCCGCCATGTGCGAAGACTTTGAATGGTTGCTCAACGTTGAAGTTCTTTCCATCGAATGTTCCAACCACGTATCTTCCGTGTGCATCATACATTACCCACTTCGAAGTGTTTGTACCTTCTACTGGCAACTCAAAAAGATCCGGGCATTCGAAGAAGCCCTGCACGCCTGATTGATATGTCCAGTCTTTCATGTTGGGCGACGTATATATAGAGTGCTCGCGGATCATTGCTTCCTGCCCCATGCTTAACTTCTTTGGCTTGCCTTGTTCCCAAACAACCATCACCCAGTGTTTTCCCGGTGCATACCAAAGTATTTTGGGATCGCGGCCATTGTGTTTCAGGATCGGATTGCCTGCATACTCCTCGAATGTATTGCCATTGTCGTAACTTAACTTGATACACTCACCACGACCTGTGCTTGTGTAGAATGCGATCAGTGGGTCAATACCATTCTTTCTGAAACCCGAAGTGTTCTGTGGATCGGTGATCGCAGAACCGGAGAACGCAGCATCAGGTCTTGCAAGATCGGCCTCGAGATAAGGATAGATCGCTTCGGGAAGCTGTTGCCACGAAACCAGGTCTTTGCTCACAGCGTGTCCCCAATGCATGTTACCCCAGGGCCAGCCATAAGGATTGTGCTGAAAGTAAAGATGGTACTGTCCACCGTAATAGATCAGTCCATTAGGATCGTTCAGCCAACCGCGATTCGCCGTAAAGTGTGCTTGCGGACGATCCTTCTCTTTATAAAGATTCTCCAGGCCAGGATAGGTCGGAGCGCTGACCACCATGTTCAAAAGAGTTGTTCGTTTATCGTTCGACACATTTGCGACCGGGGTAACCTGCGCTTGCTGTGGCATTGTTACAGGAACTTTCGACAAAGTGAACGTCAGTGTTTTTCCCTGGTAAGGAGTTACATCGAAGAACACCCAGTAATCGGGTTGGTCGGAAAGTTTGATGGTAAACCTGTCCAACGGTTTTCCATTCAATGAGATCGTTGCACGCTGCAGGGGTTCAGATTCCTTTACCGGCAGGTTCAGGTAGCGATCACCTTTCTTGATCTTGATCTGCCTGACGGTATCGATCTTTTGTGAATAGCCTACCGTTATCAACAAAGACAACAGTAAACATGACATAACTGCTTTCATAATTCTGTCGGATTAGTATATGCTTTTCATTTGCCACGATTCGAGAGACTTGAGCTCGCTGTCTTTTCCTTGCGAACGGATTGAAACTCCCACAGCATCTTCGCGGCTAGGATACACACGCGCAGCCACACATTGCTTACCGTTCACAAAAACCTCCACAACACTCTTGTCTATAAATATCCGAAGTTTCAGGTTCTCATCAGGCTTCATAATAAAAGAGCCTGTTTCCGGTCCGCGGGGGCGCACGTCTGGATGCAGCGACGACATTGAAGTCTCGAGCGTGATCAGGCTTTCTCTTAAAGGAGGTGTGGGCGGAGTTGATGTACCGGTTGTAGCAGGCGGCGGAGTTGTGTTTGCCACCTGGTTCCAGCGGTAGTCGCGTCCGGGGCTCATCCCACGGCCTTCCATGAAATTGATCCGTGTATACTCTTCCCTTCCGGGCGAACGAAGCACGTCGATCGATAGCGAGGTTGCATCTTTAGGATCGATCTCCATGATGATCTCCATTGCATTGCCTTTGATGTTCTTCAATACTGTTTCCTTATTGGCAGGCAATGTCATTGCGGCCACAGTTTGTTTGTTGGTGCGCAATGATTCTATGTCGCCTGCAGGCTCTTGCAATATCTCGTTCGGGCCATCGCCCAGCTTCAGCGTCCTGGGCAGCGTCATGATCTGGTTCCACTCACCGGTCGGTTTGCCGGGGTTCATGTTAAAAATGATCACTACGTTTCCTTTACCGTCCGGTGTTGCAGAAGGCGCGTGAACTCCGGAAGGCGACGCGGGACCGAAGTTGAATTTCTTTCCGTCGGTTACGATCAACTTGTCGCGTTCCTTGTCATAATCGCCTAATAAATATTGTCC
The DNA here is from genome assembly GCA_035656375.1 of Cyclobacteriaceae bacterium. Lineage (GTDB taxonomy): Bacteria > Bacteroidota > Bacteroidia > Cytophagales > Cyclobacteriaceae > ELB16-189. The sequence continues at coordinate 44,585 of DASRSO010000070.1, forward strand.
TCCGCTCATATGACTGAAGAACGGCATTATCCAGCGGTTGCCGATGGGCCAGAAGTAAGGGCACGCATAGTCGTCGCCGATCAATGTGAAGCGGTCGTTCTCGACAAACTCGTGCATGTATTGCCAGTTGGCCAGATCTTTCGAGCGGAATAAATATGCGATCGGTATCTGCCTGTCGCCGGGGCCTTTCGGTGCACGACCGGCCGACAGCGCATAATAAGTGTCGCCTTTCTTCCAGATAGATGGATCGAAAACGCTGTAAGGCAATGGGTAACCAGAAGGATCGAGCAGAGGAATCGCTGCTCTATCCTTCGTGGTCTTTTCCCAATTCAATAGTAACGGGTCGGTCGAAGTTGCAACCATATTTCCAACCATTGGCCCGTGGTACATTGCGATCACGCGATTATCTTCAACGAGTGTTGTTCCTGAGAACACTGCACGTTCGGGACTGGGGTAGATCGCATAAGGAAGATCTTTCCAGTGAATGAGATCTTTACTGATGGCGTGTCCCCAGTGCTGACGTTTATCTTCGGGGGGATATGCCTGGTAAAAAAGATGCCAGTTGCCCTGCCAGTAACATAAACCGTTCGGATCATTCATCGTGCTCTCGGGGCTGATGAAGTGATAGATAGGACGGTATTTGTCGGTAGACAGCTTTTTGCGTGAAGCGGCGAAGCGCTGCATCAACTCATCTTTCTTAAGAGCTTCTTCCTGTTCCTGTAGTGTTGTAGGATACGAGAATTTTGGAACGGGCGATGTGTATGGCGGCTTATCAGGCTGCGCCAATACTTCATTGAAGAGCAAACTCAAAATAACAGCGGAAAAGAAGGTCGGGGCCAATGACCCCGCCTTCGTCCAAACCAAATGAACCAAACCAAACTTCATATCAATATCCTGGGTTTTGTGTGTACAATCCATCAACAAGGTTTATCTGCGCCTGTGGGATCGGGAGATACTCATCGCGCCCTTTTGTGAACACAGCTGTGTTCATATAAGCGTGGCCCCTTCCCTTCTCAATATTCAGATAACCATTAAGAGTTTCGGCAGCAATTCCCCAACGAACGAGGTCGTGGAAACGAGGGCTCTCCATTGCAAATTCAAGTCGACGTTCCCACTGCAACGCCTTACGTGCATTTGCCTGTGTCCATGCAAGGTTGATCCCGTTGTACAATGAAACGTTGTAGCTCGAGAAACCCTGACCCGCTTTTGCGTGGCCCGCGGGATACGTGATCCACTGCGTTGAGTTCTTCGCGCGCTGGCGAACCTGGTTGATGAGAGGCATTGCATCGGCGTGTTGTCCAAGCTCGATCAATGCTTCTGCTTTCATGAGCAACACATCGTTGTACTGAAGGATATCCCAGTTCTGTGCGGTGCCAAAGAACGCTCCGCCCTTGCGTATACAGTTACAGCTCGTATGCTGTATCTCTTTCATAGGGAGGAAGGTTCCATAAACCGCTGGTGTTCTGGACCACGACGTCTGTGCAACGAAGTTTACGTCGTACTTGAACGGATGCGAAGGAATGCCAACCGTGTGATCCAATCTTGGGTCTACAGTGTTCTTCGGGAGAGCGAAGTCTTCGGGATTCTTCATCTCACCGTTGTTGAACGAATCGAACAAAGGAAGACCGGTTGCTATATCGGTTCTGAAAGCGTTCACAAGGTTCTGGCTGGCATGGTGGAATGAGCAGCAACCATAAACCGACGCCATGTTGTAGTTCAAACCGTGCTCGAAATCAACACGACCCCACGTTGTTCCGTCGTCGTACGAATACTGTACTGCAAAGATCGACTCGCTGTTGTTCTCGTTGGTGAAGGTCCACTTCTTTCCATAGTTGTCGACAAGGCTGTAGCGACCAGAATTGATCACAGCGTCGGTCATCGTTACAACCTGCTGAAGCTTCTCCGGGCTGATGCCTGTTACGTTATGTTTGTCGTCCTGGGTGTAAGCCTGGTACAGCCTGGTCTTTGCCAGGTAGGCAGCTGCTGCAAACTTGTTTGCCCTTCCCTTCTGTGTTTGGGTGGCGGGCAGGTTGTCGTATGCGAACTGGAAGTCAGCTGCGATCTTATCCCAAAGCTGGTCGCTGGTCAGTACACGGTTAGAGATCAGCTTTATCTCATCCTGTGTGGCTGTGGGTTCGATCCATACGGGATATTTGAACAGACGCTTCAGAACAAACATAAAGTGACCGCGGAGGAAACGCATCTCTGCCTGGCGAACTACCCGCGCGTTGGTGAGTCCTGTCACAACGTAATCGGTATCGCTAAACTTGTCGAGCTGGCGAAGCACGTTGTTCACGCGAGAGAGCGCCTGGTAAACGGCGATCCATGTGTTTTGCTGATAACCCGGGATTGCAGACTGCACGAGGTTATACACCTCCAGGTTGTGCACATCGCCCTGGTCGGCAACACCGCTGCCGCCCTTGTATGCATCGTCGGAACGAACGCTGCCCCAAACCCAATCGCTGGTGTAAGTGCTGTTCCATGTAGAGTTGCCGAGGCCGGCATAAGCCGAGATCACCAGTTCCTCGGTTTTCAGAGGAGTATCGAGTGCATCGGCTGTAACGACACCGTAAGGTTTGGTGTCGAGAAAATCTTTGCAGGAGAATACCACTGAGAATACCAGTACGGTGGTCAGCGATATCAACATTCTGTAATTTTTCATGATCCGTTAATTAAAATTTCAAGTCAATACCAAATGTGTATCTCACGGGACGAGGATAGATCGTTCCGGGTGTTTCGGGATCTGGACCGGTGAACGCGTTCTCACCTTTCTTCTTGAAGATCAGTATCGCGTTGTCGGCAAGTCCGTAGATACGGAACGAGGTCATCTTCAGTCGCTCGGCGAATGATTGAGGAACTGTGTAGCTCAACTGCATCGTCTGCACTTTGAAATAGTCGCCGCTGGTCCTGAGATAGGTAGAAACCCTGGTCTCGGTATTTGTGTTCACGTTCGATACGGCGGGAATGGTGGCAGAAGGATTTTGCGGCGTCCACGCATCCATGAGTCGTGTTCCTTTGCCGACACCGACGTTAGTTCCGAGGAAGTCGGTGAATGACTTATTGGCGTCATTCACGTTGATGTTTGCCACGCCGCGCATGAAGATTGCGAGTGACCATGCTTTGTAACCAACCTGCACGTTCAAACCGTAGATAGCGCCGGGCAATTCAGTGCCGAGCCAATCCTGGTCGAGTGCATCAATCACGCCGTCGCCATTCAGATCTTTGTAACGGATACGACCAACACCTTTACCGGGCTGTGTGGCATGGGCTGCAACTTCTTCTGCGTTCTGGAAGAGACCGTCGGCTACGTAACCGAACACGGCAGTTCTCGAGTGACCGAGAATTGTCTTCTCCACGTTACCGGCATACGAGCGCACAACACTTGAAGGCAGGTATGTGATCTCATCCATGAATCTCGACACGTTTCCGTCGACAGACCATGTAAAATTTCCGCGAGTGTCATGATAGCCAAAGGTTAATTCGAAACCGCGGTTGGCCATTGTTGCACCGTTCACTGTTTGTGTGGCGCCTTCACCTATCGCACCAACTGTGGTGGGTGTGATAAGGATGTCTTTGGTGTTACGGTTGAAGTAGTCGAATGAACCGGTGAACTTCTGGTTAAGGAAACCGAAGTCAACACCAACGTTCACTTCGTCTGTGGTCTCCCACCTGAGGTTCGGGTTGGCAGTACGCGTCGCAACATATCCGGAAAGCAATGTGCCGGTATTTGCACCGCTGATGTCGTATGCCGAGCCGGTAGCACGTGTACTCGTTCCGTCGATCGTTCCGTAGTTTGTAGAGAATTGCTGGAATCTTGAGAAGTCACCGATCTCCTGGTTACCGACGCGGCCTGTACTTGCCCTCAGCTTCAGGTTCGATATTGCCTGTACGTTGTTCTTGATGAAGTTCTCGTTGCTCAGCGTCCATCCCAACGATACCGCAGGGAACAGACCAAACTTGTTGTTTTCACCAAATCGTGACGAGCCATCGTAACGAACGGTTACAGACATGAGATACTTGTCGTCGTAAACATAGTTCGCTTTGCCGAAGTATGAGAGCAACTGGTTGCCGGTAGCAAAACCGTTTGCTGTCGTAATGCCGGTACCAGATCCGAGTTGGAAGTATTCTTTATCCTCCACTGCATATCCTTGCTTAACAACCGACAGTACCTGCGTGTAGTTCTTTACGGCTTCGATACCACCGAGGAGGTCGAGACGTGACTTTCCAACTTCAAGATTGTAGTTCACGGTGTTCGACCATGTCCAGTTGATCTTGTGACGTTGGGCAACCGACATGTTGTTGATGGTGCGGTTGAGGAAGCCGTGCGAGAATTTCTTCTCGTAGTTGAGATCATAGTTGCTGGTGTAATCGACACCGAAGCTCGTACGGAACACAAGGTTATCGAGTATAGAAACGTCGGCGTAAATATTACCGAATGTCTGCATGTCGTTATTCACGTCGTCCTTATCGAGGTCGGCGAGGAACACCGGGTTCATACGATCGGAGAAACCGGGACCGATCGGACCAGCATATGTTCCGTCGAGTTTACGAACGGGGAGCAAGGGCTGGATCGTTGTTGCGAGAACGAGTGGTGTTGCACCACCTACCGCACCTGCACGCTGTGTACCGTCGGCGTTCCATGTAGCAACGGCACCCTGGTCGTTGCCCATCGGATGTTCACGGGCCTTCATGATCTGGAGGTTCTCACCGATCTTCAAACGTCCTTCGAAGAAATTCATGGAGTTGTTGATGCGGGCGTTGTACCTCTGGTAGTCGTTGTTGACAACAAGACCGCTGTTGGTGAAATACGTCAAGCTAACCAACGACGAACTGCGGGGGCCGCCCGAAGTGATCGTCATATTGTTCTGCGATATCATTGCAGTCTTGAAGACTTCGTTCTGCCAGTCGGTATCGCCTGAAGGAATGTTAGGGTCGCCGTTCACGAAAGGTGTCGGGATCACGCGATCGAGAACACGAACGCCGTTGGCATCGGTATGTTCTTCGAAAGTATAACGTGCGCTGTGGGCAGATGTCGGTGTACCGTCATTCACAGAGGCCTGCCACAATGTTCTTCCCATCTCGTCTGTGTTCATCATGGGGATCCTGCGAGTGTAGTTCGCGAACGTGAGGCTCGAGTTTACGCTGATGCTCACGCGGTCTTTACCTTGCTTTGTTGTTACAATGATCACACCGTTCGATGCACGTGATCCGTAGATTGACGCAGCAGATGCATCTTTCAATACCTGCATTGATTCGATCGAGTTGGGATCCATGAACTGGAACACGTTTGGATCGGTAGTTGGAACACCGTCGATGATGTAAAGCGGGTTGGTATTACCAAGCGTGTTGACACCACGGATGTTTACCGACCGGGCGGCACCGCTAGGCGATCCGTCGGACTGGATGTACAACCCGGGCACACGACCCTGGATGTTCTGAAGCGCGCTACCTGAAGGTATGTCTTTCGCTTCCGACATGTTCACGACTGCAACGCTGCCGGTAAGATCCGACTTGCGTTGTGTCTGGTAGCCGGTAACGACGACCTCATTCAACGAAGTAACATCGGGCTCGAGATCAACATTGATCTCGGTTTGATTTGCCAACACTACTTCCGTCGTCCTGTAACCTACAAACGAGAACAGCAGCGTAGCACCCGTTGGCGCCGCGATGGTGTACTTTCCGTTCATGTCGGTAACAGTACCCCGGTTAGTTCCTTTCTCGACGATGTTGGCACCGGGAACAACTTCGCCTTTTTCATCTTTTACCGTTCCGGAGACAGTCCGGTCTTGCGCAGCTGCCTGGTGAAACACCAACAGCATTGTCGCCAGAACGAATCCCAGAAGCGGCCTTCTGATTTGTAAAGATCCTGGTTTCATAAATTGTTATTTATAGGAGGGTTTTTAATTATTGAATTATTACTTGTTCCTTTTGTTTCACTGGTGCGGCAGTATCCATTTGCTCAAGCGATTTCCCTTTGGTTTCCGGCATCATCCGCACGACGAACAATAGCTGGAAGACCATCATTACCGTGAACAGCATGAAGGAATTTCCGCCACCCATTCTCTCTGTGATCACCGGGAAGGTGAACGCAATGACGGTTGCCATAAACCAGTGTGTAAAACTTCCGAGCGCCTGTCCTTTCGCGCGAACTTCCGTTGGGAAGATCTCCGAGATGAATACCCAGATCACAGCACCCTGTGAGAACGCGAAGAAGCCGATATATACGAACAGGTATATCGGTACGAGGTAGCCGTTGAAGTTTTGCGTGTAGAATGAAAAGGCAACGAGCGCGAGCGTGATGATCACGCCAACAGAGCCGATGAGCATGAGCCTCCTGCGGCCATAGCGATCGATGAAATTCATGGCGATAAGTGTGAAGATGAAGTTTATCAAACCGAGGCCGGCGGTCGATAAGAGCGCAGAGTCGGTTCCGAGCCCCGTCATTTCGAAGATGCGCGGTGCATAGTAGATGATCGCGTTTATGCCCGACACCTGGTTGAACACTGCGAACAGGATCGCGAGGGTAACGGGGAACCGGTACGTTGGGCTGAAGAGTTTTACTTTGGCAGCATGTCCATTCGTGCTGCCGGTCAACAGTATCGCCTGCAACTCCTGTACGGCAGTTGAGGGGTTGATCTCCGTAAGGATCTTGCTCGCTTCTTCGATCAGTCCACGCTTCACGACGAGCCAGCGTGGACTTTCGGGAATAAAAAGTATCGCAGCGAGAAACACCGCCGACGGGATCGCCTGTACACCAAGCATCCATCGCCACGCGTTCTCACCAACATCTTTCAAAAGATAGTTCGACAGGTATGCGATGAGTATTCCGAGCACAACGTTGAACTGGAACATTGCGACTAACCGTCCGCGATGCGATGCGGGCGACAGCTCGCTGATATACATGGGTGCTGTTACCGAAGAACATCCGACGCCGAGACCACCAATGAACCGGAATAACAGGAATGTTACCCAGTCGATCGCAAGTGCAGAGCCGATTGCAGACACGAGGAAGACAACAGCGATCCAGAATAATGTCTTCTTTCTGCCAATGCGATCAGACGGAATGCCACCGAGCATTGCGCCGATCACCGTACCGAAGAGCGCGATCGAAACTGTAAGACCATGTTCGACCGATGAAAGATTCCAGAGCTGCTGAATTTTCTGTTCAGCCCCGGAAATAACCGCCGTGTCCAACCCAAAGAGGAAACCTCCAAGCGCAATAACCACTGACCACGTAAAAACCTTTCTTGTATTCATCAAGCGGGGTA
>DASRSO010000071.1:0-11624 GCA_035656375.1 Cyclobacteriaceae bacterium
ATTCCCTGCCGCTTTAAACGACAACCAACCCTCATCAAGTGGCGCATATTTCTTTTCAAGCGAAATCAAACGCCACGTCCGAATAACAGCTCGTTGGTTATCTTCAACGCAGGTCTTCCCCTCGCCGGCGATTCAAGATCAGACAAACAACGAATCACCATGCGATATTCTATTTTCATCACAAATTTTTCACGGGTGGGTCTAAGGCCCACATGCTATATTGAGGGGTGCCTGTGTCACACTAACCCATGCGATCTGGGTTGAACCACGCCGCGCCCTGTAAACTGACCCTTATGAAATACAAAAAGCTGCTCTTCCGTCTTTTAATCGTATTCTTACTGGCACCATCCACAGCCTTTGCCCACGGTGAAGAAAGTTTTATCCCTTTCCTAATTGACTTTGGAAGTCTTATCATCTTTTGCCTCGTCGCCCTAAGAGTGAACATAACCGATAAAGGGCGACTAATTCTCATCGCCAGTTATTTGGTAACTCTCGGAGTTGTGAATTGGTGGTTTATAACCAGCGTGAAATACCTGGATTACATCGGCAACATGGCAACCACAAACGCGATCATTATAATCGTGCCGTTGCTCGTCCCCACATTAGTCTACATTACCATCAGAAAAAAATACAGATAGCACCCACTCATCACTTCCCACCCGCTGCCTGCAAATCCTGCACGCAATTCGCATCCAGTATCGGAAGCACTTCAGTGCTCCCCAAATTCATTCCCGACAGGAGATCTTCAAGCCTGATATTCTCATCCGCAATCCAGTACATCAAACATTGCTTATTCGTGCAATGGTTGCCATGAGCCTCATCCTGGTGCGGCGTCTTCATCGACGTACCACCATTCACCAATCCCAGCAAATGACCAAACTCATGCTCAAGAAGATATGTCTCCAACGTGAACCTCGTTATCATATCCGGTAAGGTCAGATCGTTAAGTGTTTTCGCATACACCGCAATCGACGACTTCCCATACGTATCGGAAAGCTTAAAGTTCGCAGTCTTATTGTTCGACCGCGCATTGAGAAACTCAACCCAGACAAATACAGTATCACCAACAACCGACTTTTTCCGATTGTCTTTCTCGTACTGCTTAAGATGCCCCAAACCAACAGAGTCGACCTTCAACGCCGGCCCCTTGATCAACCTTATGATAACTTTTGACTTTTGAATACGCTGTTGAAGGAAGAACGTCAGGTTGCCGATTGCCCTGCTCGACGGAGGAGTCCCCACGATTTCAACTACAAGATTCTTATAAACTTCACTCGTTAGCAGGTCGGCAATTTTTATGTTGTCACCAGGAAGCTCGATCTTGCTCGGATCCGGTTCATTCGAATTCGTATTCCCCTGGTTGTTTGTGTTATTGTTGTTATTATTGTTATTGTTATTCGCGTTGCTGTTATTCTGATTCTGATTGTTAGGCACGGGCTCTTCTTCCTTCTTTGGATTACAACCAGCCGCAAAAGCCAGCAGCGCAGCCAACAGCAGAAGTCGGACACCAGATCTCATGTGATGGGGATTTGAACTCTAAGATACTGAAAGCCAAATCGGCTGCCTACCAAACCATACCCCTCATTTCTTACCTGATTGAATCCGTCGGCACGCCAAAAACATGCGAATAACCATCATCATCCATCATAAAAATTCCTTATCCCACAAATATCTTCAGGTGTCCAATAAAGCCTGATGCTGTCGAAATCCTCAGGCTCCTTCGCCGTTCTATCCCGTTCGTTGAACCGATACACGATCTTACAGTCATACAAGTATCATTTGCCTGCCACATATTCTTCAAACCCCTTCACCATTCCCTGCACGCACTCACACGGCGTCGGCCCACCTTCCCAAATTCCCTCACAAGCCTTTTCAACATACTCCGGCCGCGACTGCTTTACCCATTCCTTCGCCTTGTAATACTCATCCAGGTCGTTCGAAGACGTTCGCACCGAACGGATCCGCCCGTCCCTTATCACCACATGAAATGAATCTGTCACGTTGAAGTCGATCTGCAACGCTTTCATCAGATCATCCCTCACCGTCATCGGGCAAACAACAGTCGAATCATTTTTCTCAATGAACTCACCACGTTTTACCACATGGTAATGTGCGCACTCCGCCCACTTCTGATAGAAAAGTATCTCCGGATGAGATCCCGGCGCATCGGCAAGTACCGATCTCAATGAATCCGCGTCGAACGAATAAAAAGTATCTATGAAATTTCCGGCTATCGCACTGTGAGTTTTATTTTCATCTGCACACGCAGCAAACACGAAAACAATAAATAGAACAGGTAACAATGATCTCATTTCGCTAATTTACCCCAACATCATGAGAAAACTAATCTACTCGATCAACGTAAGCCTCGACGGCTGCTGCGATCACACCAAAATGGGCGCCGACGAAGAACTGCACGAGTTCTATGTACAACAGCTACGCGACGGCGACACGCTACTCTACGGCCGTAAAACCTATGAGCTCATGGTACCATTCTGGCCCGACATGGCTAAAAATGAATCCGGGCCCAAAGACCTGGTCGACTTTGGTAAAGCTTTCGTGGCTGTGAAAAATATCGTCGTCGTGTCAAAGACATTAAACAAAGTCGACGAAAAGAATACGACGATCATTCGAACAAATCTCAAAGAAGAAATACTCAAACTGAAGCAGCAACCAGGCAAACCCATCCTCGCCGGCGGCGTCGACGTTCCCGCACAACTTATCGAACTCGGCCTGGTCGACGAGTTTCGTTTCGTTATTCAACCAATCGTAGTAGGAGAGGGGCGACGGGTTTCTGAAGGAGCCAACCTCGCCAAAGGCCAGGATCTGAAACTCGTCGAATCAAAGACATTTAATTCAGGAGCCGTAGCCCTTCGCTACGTCCGCAAGTAGCATCATTCTCGCTCTTCGTAACTCACGTAAATGCACGTTCCTTCACCATCGAAGTAGAACGACATAAACCCGTAATCATCGTTGATCGAAAAGATCCGCGCTTTTTCAGTTGTAACGGCCATCGAATCGCCTGTCGCCTCCTTAGTCGCTTCATTTGTTGCCCGTGAACATGCGATCACCAGGCACACGGGCGCCACAGTGATAGTCGAAAAATAAGATCAATACTTATTTTTTTTCCTGTAACTGATAATACCGCCCGTCATGCTCGCTAATCCTCCCACCAGTCCACCGATGAATGCCGTCACCATCATCAACACTCCAACTGTCTTCACCGGGAAGATCATCGCCACCTTCGCACTTAGTATAGAATCCGTCGATGCATCGATGTACCACATCATTCCATACCACAACAATCCCACACCAATCAGTCCCGCAAGGAACGACATAAACCCGCCTTGCCTGAAGAACAAGCCTGTCGCAAATGCTCCAATTGCCATCGTCCACCACGGCAGGAATGCCTGCAACATCCAGCTCAACAACAATACTGCTATTATATGTGCCAGGAATCTCATTTCTCTTCCGGTTTAAATGTTGTCGTTCCAAGTGCGTTAGGGATATTATCGGCACCGGTGAACTGTAATGATATGTACTTGCCATTTCCCCACAACGGGATCATGTTCGAAAAATACTTGCTACCCGCGTTGCCCGACTGACCGCCGGGATATACTCCCCACGCCTTCACACCAGTTTTCTCCAGGCTCACGATCATTCTCCAACTCGGGCCATGCGTTCTCGTCGTCGCGTTAACAATGTCGTGATTCCCACCGTGCTTCACCCGGACACTCAACGGATCGAGTTGCAACAAGTGACGAATGATCGTCCCTTTGAAGTCGGCCCACGCCGGATCCATCTTTCGTTCAAGCTTCCATTTCTCGACAGCTTCCACACCAAGCTTGAACGACTTGAGCAAAAGCTCACGCGCCGTTTCAACTTCAGAGGTTGACTTGATATCCAGGAACGACAACGTTGGTTGCTCTTTTAATATTCTTATCGTGTTGAATGTGGTCGGGAAGTCGATAAAGTTCCCGTCGACATCCATCTCATCCCACGTAAGAGGAAGCAATGCATCCCACCATGCTTCATAATACGATGCGGCTTGTGATTCTATATTGTTGATGTAGTCCCATGACTTCAGTACCTGCCATGCTTTCTTTTCCGGTTCTGTGAACGAAGTTGAATCAAGGTTGCTCAAAAAATAAGGCAGACTCTCCGCGGCCTTCAGGTTGTAATTGTCCAGCTGCAGATTCATCATGTCTTGTACCGTCGCTTTCGTAAGCGATGAAAGCACCTGGTTGATCCGGCGATTGCGATACGCTTCGAAGCTCGAACCGGTTACATAGTACGGATACGTTGCGTCTACCGGGTATTGATTTGCACTGCTTACAAAACCCGTGGGCGGATTTTTGTCCATCACGTTCTGATCGAAAGGAATAAACGCCTGCCATTCCTGTGATGTCTTTGTCCCGTCGAGAACAAACTTACCTTCATCTTTTCTGCGCACGGGATATTTTCCCTGTATGCGCATTGCGATATCGCCACCAACAGATGCGAACACGAAGTTCTGTGCGGGAGCACTGAAGCTGTTCAAAGCATTCATGTAATCGGAATGATTCTTGCCGCGATTGAGCTCATAGAATGTTCTTAGCTCGTTCGATGCATCATGCGACACCCAACGAAACGCGTAAAGATTATCCTTCGTCACAGGGCCATGATGCGTGAATGTGATCGTGTCGTAAACCGGTTCTTGCCCTTTAACGTCATATTTCTCAACCACTTTACGCGTCGCCTTCCATGAACCATCGCTGAAATACTCGTTCATCGAGTTGTCTTTGAAACGCAGCTTGTAATAATCGACCAGGTCGCGTTGCGCATTAGTCAGTCCCCAAGCAATTGAATCATTGAACCCTATGATCACACCCGGCGCTCCCGGTAACGAGCTTCCCATCGTATTCACACCCGGCGCATTCAAATGAATTGCAAACCACAACGAAGGCAACGAAAGATTAAGGTGAGGATCATTGCAAAGAATAGGAGAGCCCGTCGCAGTCTTGCTTCCACTTACTGCCCAATTGTTACTGCCCACATCCTTACCCGGATCATCGGCTGTGTGCCTGTTCGCCGCAACTCCTTCAGGAACCACAAGGGGAATGCTATCGAACTTTATCGCGTTGAATTTCCACTGGCCGGTCTTGTCGACGATCGGGTCGCCGGGCATTTCATTATCGGGCCATAACAAATCGATCATCGGTTTGCCGAACATAGTGAGTGCCACCGTCATCTCTTTATCCTTCTCGCCAATGTTCAACGTTTGCGCCATGTTCTTCAGCAACATCGCACTATTGAAATTCTTCCACCGCTCCGGTTGATAGTCGAGTAACTTGTATTCCATCGGCAGGTTGCCGGCGTTCAAAGTCTCGATGTATGCGTTGACGCCTGCGGTATAACTCGCAAGCACTTTGCTCATCACCGGGTCGCCTTCCATTGCCTGTAGAGCATTCTCAGCCGCGTACACCATACCCAGTCTGCGTTGCGAACGATCATAGTCGAGTAGTCGCTTGCCCAAAACTTCCGACAGCCGGCCGGCACCGCCACGTATCTGCGTCTCCATCTGCCACAGCCGGAACGAAGCAGTTATGTATCCTTGAGCAAAGTACAGGTCATCATCATTCGTTGCGTAGATGTGCGGGATCAGCATGCTGTCGTACACAACCTTTACCTCGCCCTTAAGTCCGGGGAGACTGAGTGTTTCCGGGATAGCGGGTTGATCTTCGGCGTTTGCCCAGAAGCCATGGAAGGGATCGAGAAACCTGCCGAGCGCCGGAAGACTGTCGACGCCGGGTACGCCCGACCAACTCCGGTTTAAAGCATACACCAGGGAAACAGTGATCAAAAATGACAGGATTACCTTGAAAGTCTTCATACGGGGGTAGGCCGCCAAAGCAAGGTTTATGGCGGTTATTGCCTTTAAATTAAAAGGATTTCCCCAATTCTCGGCCCTGAGTCGTGTATTTCAGGTTTTCGCAACGACACGCACGATCTTCTGTTCCTTAGCAGTGTTACTTCTACATGGCTTTTATCCCGGTGTATATATCAACTTCAATCTCTCGGCGCTTTCGACGGATTCGATCCGACCAATCCGCTTCCGTTCCTCTCGATCCTGTGGGGCACCGGGGTTGTCACCCTCGATATGCCAGGAGCCAAGACTTAGTCATTTTATCTTCATGCGCCTTATCTCGCCTCGATCAAGACCGACCTCAGTTTCATCGACACTTGATCGAGCTCTTGCGTGAGAACAATCCGGCGCGCTCTGCTGAAAAACCTGATTTTTAGCACGGTCATCGCCAGTAAACGCGCTGAATTGTGAGAATTTCCTTAATTTTCCGAGTAATTTGCTGTGAAAGAAATCCTCGAAAAGCGCCCCAGGAGCCTTGTTAAAAAGGCGAGTCATATAAAAGCGCTGATTTTTGACGTCGATGGTGTTCTAACCGATGGAAAGATCATCTACGATGACTCGGGTAGGGAAACCAAAAGCTTCAACGTAAAAGACGGCTTGATCATCGCCCATCTTCGTAAGGCGGGCATCATTGTCGGTGTGATTTCAGGTAGGGAATCAGAAGCCGTAAGCCGACGAGCGTCTGAACTCAGGTTAGATTTTTGCCACCAGGGAATTGTCGATAAACTGTCAGTCTTCACGAAGCTTATTGAGCATTACAACCTGAAACGGAAAGAAGTCGCGTACATCGGTGACGATATCAATGACCTGGCAATACTTCGACAGGTGGGTATTGGCGTTTGCCCGAGCGATGCGCCACTGTATGTCAAAAGTGAAGTTGAGTTCGTATCAACAGTCGCAGGTGGGCAAGGCGTTGTCAGGGACTTTGCTGATTTTCTGCTGGCAGCAAGCGGATACCTGTCGAAGATGTTAAAAAGCATTTAGAGGTTTTTTATGGAGCGTTTTAAAGATATTGTCAGGATTGCCGATGGGATAGAGCTTGGCGGAAGCCAGATGGTACTTTTCGCCGGACCATGCGCTGCGGAGAGTTTCGACATCTGTATGGAAACAGGTACCGCAGTAAAGAAAATATGTGCTGATCTTGGTATTGGGTATGTGTTCAAATCATCATTCGATAAAGCTAATCGTACTTCGTCGTCATCTTATCGCGGACCATCGATTGATTCCGGCCTCGAAATATTACGAAGGGTTAGAAAAGAATTGAATGTGCCAATCGTTACGGATGTTCACGAAAGCAGTCAGTGCGAGGAGGTGGCATCGGTGGTGGACGTATTGCAGATTCCGGCATTTTTGTGCCGTCAAACGGATCTTCTCGTTGCAGCAGGTAAAACAGGCAAGCCCGTAAAGATCAAAAAAGGCCAGTTCATGGCACCCGAAGACATGAAATTTGCCGTCGATAAGGTGAGGGGCGAGGGTAATAACAGCGTCTTCCTGACCGAGCGCGGTACGAGCTTCGGCTATCATAATTTGGTTGTCGACTTTCGGTCACTTCCAATCATGCGTCAGTATACACCCGTTGTTTTTGACGTAACGCACAGCATTCAACGCCCGGGAGGACTGGGAGGAACCAGCGGCGGCGACCGACAATACGCAGGATTTCTTTCGAAGGCAGCTGCCGCGGTGGGTGTGGATGGATTCTTCATTGAAACTCACCCAAATCCTGAAAAGGCATTGAGCGATGGCCCCAACATGGTGCGGTTGAGCGACATGTCGCAATTTGTAAAGAACATTAAGAGCCATTGGGATCTGGCGAGAACAACTCAGCAGACCATTTCATAAACAGACACAGATGCAGCGACTTCTCATATTTATTGCAAGTGTAGTTTTACTTTCGGGGTGTATATCTAACCGGCAGGTACAGTACCTTCAGAAGAACGACGCCAATAAGGACAATGTTCCGAAGGACTCTGTGTTGCGTGAATATGCACTTACCACGTTCGACTACAAGATCCAACCTAACGACCTCCTTTCGGTCCGTTTTACCAGCCTTACCCCCGAGGAATTCGACTTTTTTACTCCCACCGGAAATCAACAGGGTTTCAACCTTGGCGCTGGTGGCCCGGGAGCCCTTATTTATGGTGAACTCGTCGATCCGCAGGGACAGGTGCCTTTCCCGGTTGTTGGAAAAGTTAAAGTGGCGGGCCTCACCATATTTCAAATACAGGATACGTTGCAGCAACTTGCCAATAGGTACCTGGAATCGCCAGTAGTAAAAGTCAGGCTGTTGAATTATCGTATTACTCTGCTGGGCGAAGTCAACCGCGAATCGTCGGTGCCGCTTTCGAACAACCGCGCCAATATTTTCGAAGCGATCGCAGGTGGTGGCGGTTTCACAGAACTCGCCGATCGTTCAAACGTCAAGATCATTCGCCAAAGAGGAGATTCCACGTCGGTCCTTTATGTGAATTTGCTCGAAGAGAAATTTATAAGCTCTCCCAACTACTATGTTTATCAGAACGACATCATTATCGTTCCACCGCTGAGGCAACGACCTTTCAGGAAATATTTCGGACAGAACCTGGCTCTCGTCGCATCAGCGCTTACCCTGCTATTGTTAACTATTAACCTGGCAAGCAATTGAATCCCGATCAACAACCCATCGTTCGGACAGTCAACGAATCCCAACCTCAGTGGATCAACATTGACATCAAGAGGATACTTTATAAATGTCTTCGATATTGGTATGTCGTTGTAATTACCGTTTCGGTGTCTTTGCTGATCGCATTCCTGCAGAACAGGTACGCAACAAGAATCTACACTGTAAACGCATCGATCGTTATCCAGGAGAAAGAACAAACATCGGAAGGCAGGTTGTTGTACAACAACCCCATCGTGAGTGGGTTCAGGAACTACCTCAATGAGCTTTACATTATGAAATCTTATCCGGTGATCGAAAACACGATCAGGGATCTGAATTTCGAAACATCATTTTATAGAGTGGGAAGGTTTCTGACTTCGGAAGTTTATAACTATTTACCAATCGACGTTCATGTGATCGACGACGGGGGTCTTGGCGGTAAACAGTTTAACTTCCAGGTCGTTGATGTAAATAAGTTCTCGCTTTCACCTGTAGTCGACGACACCGAGGTGACACCTACTCAATTTAATTTCAAAGACACGATAACGTTTGACCACCTTAAGCTCGTTTTTCAAAAACATGAAGGTGTCGATATCACTCCATTTGTCGGCGAAGCTCTGCTTTTTAATTACACTCCAATCAAAGCACTGACCGGCGCATTCGTGGGAAAGATTGCTGTAACCTGGGCAGAAGAAGGTGCCGGCATTGTGATGCTTTCGGCCAATGGCCCGAATCCCGCCAAAGACATAGACTTTATCAACGGGTTGATAAAACAATACCAGCATTACGACCTTGAGAAGAAGAACCAGGCGGCTACGAGAACGATCGATTTCATTAGCGATCAGCTTACAATTATTTCCGACTCACTGCAACTGGCTGAGCGACAGCTTGAAGCCTTCAAGCACAAAAATGTGATCACAGACATAAGCGTCGAGGCTCAACGGTTGTATGAAAGAACGCAGGCATTGGAGGTTCAGAAGACTGAGCTGATCATTCGCGACAACTATTACAAATACCTCACCGACTACCTATCTCGCGAGGACACCCAGCTCGATCAGATCATCTTCCCATCTTCGATCGGTATCGGTGACGGGGTCCTTGGTTCGCTAATCACCCAGTTGGTAGATGAGCAGTCCAAACTGAAAGCATATGTTGGACGCAAGAGTGTTGAAAACCCTATTGTTCGCGAACGACAGGCAGCTATCAACGACATCAAAAGAAATGTGATCGAATCGATCAGGAATCAAAAAGAGATCGAGAAGATAAAAATGGATTTTCTGAACAAAGAAATTGCGACGATCACCAAGCAGATGCATGGACTGCCCTCGGCAGAGCGACAATTGGTTTCGATGGAGCGCGGTTACGGCTTGTTGGAAAACCTCTACGTGTTCCTGCTACAGAAGCGTGCAGAAGCAAGTATTTCGAAGGCTGCGACCTCGAGCGATATTATTGTGATAAACCCCCCAATGCTTGCAGGAGGACCGATCGCACCGAACACGAGGCAAAACTACATGATCGCCTTATTGCTGGGCCTGGCATTGCCCGTCACATTGTTTATCCTTCTGGAATTTACAAACACAAAAGTGCAGTCACGCGAGGATGTCGAAAAACTCACGACGATCCCTGTCATCGGTGGTATCGGTCACATGAGTGGTGACAGGAAACTGGAGGTATTGCAATCGCCCAAGTCGGCGATAGCTGAAGCGTTCCGGGCTCTTCGTTCAAACCTCAACTATTTTCTCGGCGGAAAGACGAAAGGCTTGTTCCTTATCACAAGCGCTATCAGCGGTGAAGGGAAAACTTTCACCTCGATCAATCTCGCCTCCGTGCTGGCATTATCTGGTAAAGCAACGCTGATTGTAGGTGCGGATATGAGACGACCCCGACTTTATAATGACTTCGGTCTTACAAATGAGGTGGGCCTCAGCAGTTACCTCGCCGGCATCGCCGATTTCAATTCGACTATTCAACCAACAAGTTTCCCAAATCTTCATATGATTTCGGGTGGGCCCGTGCCACCAAATCCTTCGGAGCTTCTGCTTACAGAAAGAATGAAAGACTTCATTAAGTTGGCGAGAGACAACTACGAATATATCATTGTCGACAGTCCGCCACTTGGACTGGTTACCGATGCGTTCACCCTTTCGCCTTATGCCGATCACACACTCTTCGTGGTAAGACAGAACTATACCCCGAAGACTTTGCTGCGGACTGCTGAAGACTTCCATCAATCAAGGCAACTCTCTAACATTAGCGTGGTGTTTAACGACATCTACCGTTCGGGTCCGGGATACGGGTATGGATATGGTTATGGGTATGGCTATGGTTATGGCTACGGGTATGGTTACGGAAGCGGCAATGGTTACGGATATTATTCGGATTCGAAAGAGGGATCAGATAAGAACAGCTAGTTGCTACCGTCATGAGTAAAGAGAATTGGGATCTGGAAATTAAACGGAAGAGGAATTTGCTCGATATCGATCTCGCAAGCCTCTGGAACTATCGATTCCTGATCGGTTTATTCGTAAGGCGTGATTTCGTGGCCCAATACAAGCAAACAGTGCTTGGCCCACTCTGGCACCTGATCCAACCCATTTTCACAACCGCTATTTTTCTCCTTGTCTTCGGACGAATTGCAGGAATCCCGAGCGATGGTATACCACCGGTTCTGTTCTACATCACAGGGATAACTTTATGGAATTATTTTTCACAGGTGATGACCACCACGTCCACGACTTTCGTGACTAACGCAAACATATTTGGTAAAGTGTATTTTCCGAGGCTCGTTATGCCGATCTCGGTCACAGCTTCAAACCTCATCCGCCTGGGAATACAATTCACGCTGGTTGTTGCTACGATGATATGGTATCAATTTCATGACTTCCCAATTCAACCAAATGTGAACTGGTTGTTGTTGCCTGTTCTTGTTGTGTTAATGGCGGGCATCGGTCTTGGCTTGGGTATCATTGTGTCTGCATTGACAACAAAATATCGGGACATGTCGATCCTTCTCACGTTTGCGATACAGTTGGCTATGTACGTAACTCCCATTGCTTACCCATATTCATTTCTGAAGGATCG
>DASRSO010000072.1:0-58950 GCA_035656375.1 Cyclobacteriaceae bacterium
AAGCATTTGAATGTCAAAGGGAGTTGATGAACGAAGGCAAGCCAATAACACTTGAGAATATTAAGGCGAAGTGGTTTGGTGTTTCAACGGAGAAGAAGGTGATGCTAATGGAGGTGTTTGCAAATCACAATGCGCAGATGAAGGCGTTGATCAACAAAGAATTTGCTCCGCTTACGATGGAGAGATATGAGACATCGTTTCGTCACACGCAAGCGTTCATGAGGTGGAAGTATAAGATCGATGATATTGATGTGCAGCAGTTGAAATACGAGTTCATTGCTGATTATGAGTTTTGGTTGAAGTCCGTTAGGAACTGCGATCACAATACTTCGATGAAATACTTATCTAATTTCAAGAAGATCGTTCATATATGTATTAAGAATGGTTGGTTGAATAGAGATCCGTTCGTTGGGTTTAAGTTGGCGAAGAGGGAGGTCGAGAAGACGTTTCTTGTTGAAGAAGAGCTGAACAGGATTATTAATAAAGAGTTTGCAATGGCGAGGACGCGCCAGGTGAGGGACATATTTATATTCTGTTGTTATACCGGGCTCGCTTATGCGGATGTGGAGAAGTTGACAAGAGAAGAAGTTACGATTGGGATTGATGGAGAGAAGTGGATTTGGACTAGTAGGCAGAAAACAGATTCCGCTACTCGCGTACCTCTCCTGCCACCGGCTCTTGAGATCCTCGACAGGTACAAAGATGATCCGCAGTGTGTGGTGAAGGGGAGATTACTCCCGGTTCTCAGCAATCAAAAGATGAACACATACTTAAAAGAGATCGCTGATGCTTGTGATATTACTAAGAAGATGACTTTTCATACAGCGAGGCATACGTTCGCGACGACAGTGACTCTGACAAATGGTGTTCCGATTGAGACTGTTTCGAAAATGTTGGGGCATCGAAACTTGAAGACGACGCAGCATTATGCGAAGATCCTGGACAAGAAGGTCAGCGAGGACATGAGTGTATTACGGGCGAAATTCAAGAGAACCCAGGAAATCTAATTTCCAGAGCCAAAATGATGTTTTATATCACTTTAGTCAGGTTTAACCTGACTATTCTACTATGAATCATAATTTTCCTTATCTTTCATATCACTTTAGTCAGGTTGAACCTGACTATTATGCTATGAAACATAAGAATATATCAAACGAATCTGGTCAGTTGCTGTCCTACTTCAACAATAAGGGAAAGTCGAGCTTTCAATATGCCGAGGCCTTTAAAGCGCTCCCCGGCTCTGGCGAAAGCGCAGTGAAAGAGCTGTTAAGTGACATGACCAAACGCGGACTCTTAATGAGACTGAAGGAAGGTTTATATTACATCATCCCCTATGAAGCCGATCCGGTTTCATTTATGCCTGACTGGCATCTGATAGCAGGGCCTCTCGCCGGTGATGTCGATCATTACATTGGCTATTACTCTGCGCTACAAGCTCATAACTTAATCATACAGCCATCATTAAAAGAGCAAATAGTTGTAGCCGAGCAAATCCGGCCGTCAACTCTAAGAGTAAAAGGAGTTCCATTTCAATTCATTTACCACAATCCAAAACATTTCTTTGGCTCAAAGAAAATATGGATCGATAGCTACAATAAAGTTCAATGCTCCGACCTGGAGAAAACGTTTATTGATTGTCTTTTCAAACCGGATTATGCAGGGGGAATCGTCGAGATCTCAAGAGCCCTTCTGCAATCCAAAGATGAACTGAAGTTTGACGTGCTTCTTTCTTATGCGATTCGTTTCGAATCTCAAGCAGTTGTCAAAAGGCTCGGGTTCCTTCTCGAGCTTCTTGACATCCGTACCCATATCATACCAGATCTTCAAAAGATAAAAACTGCTTCGTTCGTTTCATTGGATACAAAACTTCCCAGCACCGGAAAGTTTGTGACCCGATGGAGCATTCAACAAAATGTAGATAGCGACACAATTTATTCAGCGATTGTAACATGATCAAGGCTTCAGAAATTCAAGCCGCGGCGAGGGAGGCCGGAGTGCGCGATTCGCAAATCGAGAAAGATTATATCCTCTCATGGATATTACAAGGAATCGCGAATCACAAGATCCTCTCGACTAGGATTGTCTTCAAAGGTGGCACGGTGCTTAAGAAGGTATATTTCGAAGACTATCGCTTTTCGGAAGACCTCGACTTCACATTGCTGGAAGAAACTACCAATGAACAGATCTACTCATGGTTCAAGGAAGCGTTCGAGTATATACGTGAGGAAGCAAACATATCTCTTGAAATTGTCGATGATAATGAGCATGACGACGGCGGAATTAATTTCTATGTCAGCTACATCGGACCGATGGGCGGGTTGCGGGCTAACAAAAGAATTAAAATTGACATTGCGAGAAATGAAAAGTTAGAATTCGCACCGGTTCTTCGTCCAGCGATTACGAAATATTCGGATTCAAGTCCGCACCAACTTTTATGTTACCCCTTGGAGGAAATTATTGTTGAAAAACTTAGGGCCGTAATGCAGCGAATGCAAGCTAGGGATTACTATGACATCTGGTACTTACTGGAAGTGCACGAGGTAGAGCCAGAGTTTTACGTTACTGAGTTTAGGAATAAGTGCGTCTCCAAAAAGCTAAAACCTGAAGACTTCTATAAAAAACTGGCTGAGAGAATTCCTTCTTATAAAGGTCGCTGGGAAACATCACTAGCAGACCAAATCCACGACCTCCCGGAGTTTGCGAAAGTCGAGAGGGAAGTACAAAGAGGATTGCGGAAATTTAAACCGTGACGGATGTCACCTAATCGCAGGTTGAATGATCTTTTGGATCCAGATAGGTGCAAGCTTTATGTCATGCTTGAGATTCTCTTGCTTCTCAAATGTCAGAACGTGATGTATGTGCTTTATCTGCTCCGCAGTGGCGTTGCCTTTTCCAATAACTCTCAAAGCCTGGATTACCAAATGACTTGCACTTCCTTTCGCAGAAACATTCTTGGACGTAGTTCTAATAAACTTAACAGTGCGGTTTCCAATCCTTAGTGTTCTGCTATTGCCATCGGTGAGATATATCACATGCATCACTACTTGGGTTGACAGTCCAATCTCATTTAGCGCGTAGTATCCTGTTGGTGCAATTCTAAAGCCCTTTCTCTTTGCAATCACCTTCACTATTTCTTCAATTGTTGGCGTTAAGGCTCCAATCACACTGTCGATTTGTGGGCGGTAGTATATCCGACCGTCTATGGTGCTGAATTTTCCTGCTTGCGTTAAACGGAGAAGAGCCCTTCTTACAGATGCAGGCTTACCATAAGTCATAAAGTCGCTGGTAAAAAATAGAGTGCCCCGTTTAGCTCTGGCTATTCTCTTAGAAATTCGACTCTCAAGGTTTCCATTCATTTAACTTCGAACGTTAGATAGGGCAGCAACCTGCTTCCCAATTGAACAAATAGGTCTGCATCAAAAACAAAACCCGCAGGCTTGAATTGCTTCAGAGGCCAACGGGAATACTATAATGCAACGATACAAAAAGTGTCTTTGAGGACTAAGTGATCGCAGTAGTAAATATTTTTTCTTGAATGCTGTGAGTCAGCGTGTAATTAAGTTATCATATTCTATCAAGCGAGTACCGTGAAAACAAATAAGCGTTTAGTTCGAGTTACGAATGGAAATCTAGATCCGTTGCAAAAATTCATAAAGCAGCTGAAGACTGGCAGAGTTAAAATCTTTGAAGAAAAGACAGAACGTGCTCGCAATAATCTAAGACGTGCAGGATTGATCGAATGACCTGTCTTCTAAATCTGTTATTATCAGTTATCCCGAAAGCGCTTATGGTTGAGTCAACGCGCCTAGAACTTATGCAACTCTTTTGCCTTTCCCCAATTCTTTAGAAGTATTGGCTTCGCGAAGGATGTCTGACCATTTGATGCTTCGCCACTGAAGTGACAATATTTCTCGGCAAAATCCTTGACCTTATACTTGTTCCAGCTTGAAAAGGCTTCTTCGCAAAATGGCTGCGCTATGTTAAATGGAATTTGTTTCCCCGTTCGAATACAGTAGCCAAATTTGCTTTCTTCTGCTTTGATAGCTAACGCACCGAAATCTTTCTTAGCGCCAAAGAACTCTTCAAGCCTGTCAACACGAACTTCCGAGCGAACATATTCTGTTTGCAGATGAAGGAACGTGGGTTTGAATTGAGGTTCATTGTGAAATACAAGTTCTGCTTCATCCATGACCTTAAAAAAGAACTCTTGAGACTGTGCATCAAGACTCTCAGTTTTGGTAACGCTTGTAACAAGATTGTTGGCCAAATTCTTCCAAATAGAATTCTTCATTAGGACTCCGGCTTCAATGTTATTGTTCTGAGAGTAATCGTACAAATTCATTGAACACAGGATGGCGGTGGATTCGTTGGCGTAGTACTTGGCGTGCAGATGTTTTTCATAATAGATCTTTACGTCTGGAAATGATTTAAAAATGGCCAAGTCAGATTCATTTAGGCTTCTAGATTTGTCGAATTCATTTTTTCCGAAGACTACGATCAGTTCCATAAACGGCTTATTGAGCTTTCCTTTTAATGCCGACGCAAGTCGGTGATGAAGTCTGATATATGGCGAGATGAGGATTAGTTGATCCTTTGCTTCGTTAACTATTTTCTCAAGTTCGTTGTTAACGGCGGTGCCACCTGCGATGAATGTAGCCATTGGGGTTTGTTGTTGAATGAATTTCAGGGGAATAGATCAGAAAGTCAATACACGGTCGTGGAAACACGACTGACATTAATAGCAAAAACAAAGGCCGGACTATTTCCGGCCTTCCATCGCGTTTTTCTAAAGCATTTCCAGTTTCGTTGTTTGTTCCGAAACCTGGTTGAATTCACGGTCTCCCATCCGTGCGGGAAGCAACGAGAGCATCCCATTTCATTGCCGTAGCTGGTCCGTGAAATTTGAACGTTTGAGATCTTGGTTGGAAAGTCAACGTGTCCAAATTCATTGGAGCCGAATGCTTTCCTCATTCGTTTTTGATGTTTCATAAGAAGCTTGATTAGGTTAAAACCTAATGCAGAGCTCCTTTAAGGTTGTGCTTGTTGAGACCTTTCATGTCGATTGAATGTCAAAGATAGTAATTGATTGTCTGGTAAATACAACGTAGCTCGTGTGACTCCCAACACACAGCCGGGACACGCTAAAGATATTTTTCGATCATTCATTAATCATTGGTTCAAATTTAGGCTTGTGTCGGAATTACGCTTGCAAGGAATTCCGGCATAAACGGTTTCCCCCCTTACATCTTCGATTCCAGGCACCCCCATTTATTCCGTTGCTCCTTGCGCGAATTCGCGCCTCAAGCCTCGACGGGCACCATAATTAATTCAAATGAATATGGAAAAGAGAAAGAAATTCGAAGTGTTGGTGACACAGTTAAACCGCTTCAGCAGAAAGTTTGTAGTTGAAGCCACGAATCAACTTGCGGCAAAGGCCGCAGTTAAGGAAATGATTGCAGCTCAACCGATGGAAGCTCGTAAGGGCACTTATGACGGTAATGAACTGATCATGAGAGTAAAAGAAGAAGCTCAAGCTGAGGACGCGCCCTCAACCTGGTTTGAACCGACGATCTTGGAAGTTGATCTTGAACAAAGTGAAAGACTTGATGTCACTCCTACTGAGCTTGTCGTTCAGAAAGCATTCGGAATCGTGATGAGGAGATTGAGAGAACGCTTGAGGCTTAGCCAACGTGAACTCAGTTACATTGTAGATCTTCGTCAACCTACCATTGGAGTTCTCGAAAGAGGCGAAACTGGAGTGAGACTTTATAACTTCATCAAGATTGCCATATCACTTGGCAAAGCTCCAGACGACTTCATTAGAATCGTTGCTAATGAATACGAGAAAATGAATCAAGGTGGTCCAGGTTAAGGACCACCACTCAAACATCCAATTGCTTGTAGCCTACGTGTTTGTGTTTTTGAATCATCTTATTTATATCTTCCGGATCATAGTATATGACGCCACCAATCTTTACAAACGGCAGCGTTCCATTGATGCGTAAAGTTTGCAGCGTCCCTGCTGAAATCTTTAAGAGGCGAAGCACTTCTTTCGACTTAAGTAATTCTCGGGGTGCGGCGGCCAGATTTTCTTTGAGCGCCAAACGGATCTCATCACGAAACTCCTGTTTCAGATTTTGGAAATCCTCTAAAGTCATAACTGTTGCAGGCATAACCGTTTTTCGTTTTTTTAAAACAAATTGAATCAAAAGACCAACAGTGTTTCGGTAGTACCTAGGTAGCTGGGAAAGATTTATCGCAGATTCCAATCCATTGCTGTCCCTCAAAGAGAAGAAAACCGGCAAACTAAAATTCAGGACTCCTGCCGGAGTTGTGGAAGATTTTTTAAGGTTTTTTGGGATGAGAGCGGATAGGATATTGACAATTCGTCCAGGGTCCTTCAACTCATTGATTTGAATAGTCGGTATTTGTAGTAGCTGCGTTTAAACGTAAGACGTAAGAATTAAACTTTACGTCATGCCGAATCTTAGCTATGGATTTGCTTTAAAAGCCGGACCATCGAAGCCATTGTCGGAACTTAGCTTACCTATGTTAACACGGTCATTATCAAAAGCAATAACGTTTCCATCCTCATCATATACTACTCCATCTTTTTGCCTGAACCTTATCCCTTCTTCGATCAATAATTTAACAGCATCAAAATAATCACGCCTACTGCAACCTAATTTTTCACAAATTTCTACATGAACACCTGGTTTCCAGGGCTGACTAGGTAACAACGCATGCACTTTCATTGCAAACTCAAGAGTAACTGGTTCTTTCATTCTGGCGGTCGGTTCCTCCGGTTCTGAGGATTCGCCGTCGTCTATAGATTCGCGATTGTTCAGCAGACGCTCAATTCCTGTTATTCCAAACTGTTGTGAAAGGCTCTTACATAGCAGGATAAAATTCCCTTTTTTCACAATAGATCCTTTGGATTGAGCTACCAACTTATCAACCGGTTCCCAAAGCAACCGTAACTCTTCAATCGTGAACTTTAGTGGATCTAACGCCAACAGTTCACCAAGAGAAAAATTAAATGTTCTCAGAATTTTGGCGACCGTAAGAAAGCTCAATATTTGACGACGGCGCTTCAGAAAATTCTCTGACGCACGACCTACTGGCCGGACTGACTCCAGAAAGGAATCAGTCTTCCTAAGAATTAAGGCGATTTTTGGCCAAATACTTAAATCATCTTCCGTTGAAAACACTCGCGCGTAAGAACTCGATGACTTCATGAACTTAGACTTTAGTCTACTTGCCTGAGTCGGATTTTTTAGAACCAGATTTAAATAAGCCGAAGCCATATACAAGGGAGTGACAATTTTGTCTGAAGCAATGCCTTGATTCTTGTAAAAATTAATTCTCCTTTCATAGAAATAGTCATTCTGCCGCAAAATGTCTTCAATATCCTTTTGAATTTTATCAGTTGCATGTAATGATGCTAACTCTACCGCAGTCTGGTTGTTTGTTGCTCGAATTATAGTATCTCGAGTTGCTTCATTGTCAGAAACCAATACCTTAATTAATAAGCATCGGTTATTAGGATCTCTCTTGCCTCCTTCAAAGTACCTGAAAATTGATTCGGATGTTTGCAACCCATTTACAATTTGAATATCTCTGAGATGGATAACATCAGAAATGATGAAGGCATGCGTCACCAAAATTGTTATACCATTGTTTAGCCACCAAAAGTCAGGTGACTCCACATTTGATAGTGTGGCACGGATATCCTGGTTTACTCGGTTTAGCCCCATGAAATCGCGGACATTTGAATCGAAGAGATATCGCCTCAATTTTCCGCTATCTTGAATAAAGTTGAAATAATCGATCAACCGAACCAATAAGACATAGTTTCCTGAATTTGACAATTCTTTTTGTATTGGCAGCTCCAAGGTGAAATTTGGAACCTTACGACTTAACTCAACAAGCTCGGTTGCCCCTATGAACTTGAACTGGCAATCACAATTGCCAAATGCGTCATTGACAATGTGAACCAATTGAGATGCCCTTGATTGGATCGACTCACCAAGTTCCACGACGTTGCCCCTCGATGCGTAACAAAAGGTGATTGAAAACTCATTTAAGGAATGGGATACCTTGCGATATGCATATTTAAGATTTTCTCGAAGTTGAATAATTCGCTCTGAGTAATCGCCCTTCAAATCGACGCTAGCGATGGCGAAGTCAAAAAGCTCGTGAACACTAGCCACCAAATTGTCCACAGGGGCTTGTTTAAAAGTATCATGTAGCTTGCTTGTAATTATCCACACCTCCAACATTGCTCCGCTCTTCGGCCAGACGAAAGAAAGAGGGTCAGCTAACAGATGCCCGTTCACGGTAATGTAGAATCCATCAATGCCTCCGTCATTCCTGCCATCGACAATGCCCTGCATTAACTCATCATTTGAAAAATCATAGTCTTTTAGAATTTGTTCGAATGCGAAGTATTCGAACACTTCATCACGTTTGTCGGATGGCAACCTTAGTTGAAGTCGATGATCCAAAATACCATCTAGTAATATTTTGTCATTCTTAGCCATATAAAGACAGTTGTATTTAGGGTGTTGTAATTATGGACTCGAAAATTGGTACGTGCAAAACAAAAGAAGCCCAGTGTATGCTATAATCATACATGGGCTCCCCTAAATATAGAAAAACGGACGTAACCGAGAAAACAATCCCAGACTAGTGTCAGCTCAACTCAATCACTTGGATGATACCTTCACTGGATTTTTCAAGGTAAAAAAGGAGATCAACTTACTCGAAAATTCACCGTCTAGTTAGTCAACTTATTAGATATTTAGTCAAATGGACACAACCAGCTTCAAATAAAATGAACATCTAGCCCCGTGTTCATTGCCTCCGTTTATTTGTACTGTATCTACAGTGCAGAGCGATTGTGATGGAGGAGTTTCAACAGCTTTCACGTTTTATTCAACACGCGGTTTCAGATCATAGATTGAGACCGATGCATCTTGCTGTGCTTATGGCGTTGTGTGATGCCTGGATAGATAACAATCTTCAGAACGGTTATCACACCTCACGCCGGCGGTTGATGAACGCCGCGAAGATCAATTCGCAAGTAACCTATCACATCGCAATCCGGCAGTTACAAGACCTTGGATACATCGAATACAACCCTTCTTATCATCCGAAGGATGGGAGCACGATTACATTGAAAGGAGTTTCAAATCACGTAACAGAACAATCATGAAAAAGAAAATCGTATTCATTACCCAGGCCAAAGGTGGTTCGGGTAAATCAGTGTTGGCGTTCATGCTTGCCGAAAAGTATAAGAATGCAGCAATCCTGGATCTCGACGATGCAACCACGACGTCGATGAAACAGCTCGCGTACCGCGAACCCGTACAGGTTTCGTTTCTCGATCCAACTACAATGCGAATTGATCGCGGAGCTTTTAACGGGCTTTTCGAGAGCGTTATGGCTGCAGACAGTGATCTCTTTATCTCAGATCTTGGTGCCAGTGTCGCCGAACAGCTACCGAAGTATTTCTCGCTAACTGGAGTTGAGGTTATATCCAACATTCTTGACGCAAACGGCATTCAACTGCAACTCATTTGTGTCGTCGGTGGCGGAAACATCTTCAAGGCGACAATGGAATATCTGGCGGAGCTTGTTAGGTCCGTCGACAATAAGCTGGAGATCACTGTAGCATCAAATGGATTCTTTCCCTTTTCACCGGAACAAGAGCGCATGGTTCAGCAGTATGCTCGCGCGAATAATCTTACCCTCGCAACATTCGACCTAATACATGACAAAGGTGAGAACGCAATTCGAACAGCGGAGAATGTGATGAGAGAAGGAAAAGGCCTAGATGGGCTAAGTCCGTTTTCAGCTATCTATTTCAGAAGAGGAATGGCGGAGCTAAATCTCTAATGTATGGCGATGACTGAACGAGAACAGCGCGACTTCCGCTCCTATTGCGCAAGCCTGCTGGACAAGTACGGATTCAAGTTCACAACAACTGATCCGACCACTCCTATTATGTACGTCATCCACAAGGACCTGGAGGCGACTATTGATGCAAACAGGGAGCTAACATCCGAGATCAAGTCCGCCGCTTCAAGGATCAATCCCAACGTATTCAACTTTAATACTCACGGTGAAGCAAAAGCATTTCAAGTCGGCATCGGACTCAAATGGCTGATCATTTCGGCACCGGTACTCTTTTTGTGTTGCATCGGAACATGGTGGTATTCAATTCAAAGTGATGTGCAGCAGGCAAGAGTGATCATTAATAGTGCCGGCAACATCGGCGAGTTGGCGAAGCGGGTGAAGAAGATTGATGATTTCTATGTGATCGACTTTGTGGCCGCGCAAAAGGATTCGATTAAACCCTTCAGCGAGTTTCAACGGCTAAATGCTCGTGTCGTGAGGGTATATCTGGGCAAAGAACAATCAGGCGGCAATTCCTTCAAATAAATGGATAAGAAGCAGCTCATAAGTTTCCTTAAACAACGTAAGAGAGGTGTCTATGCTCTTTTGACAGAGGTTTATTCAGATGTCCTTTCGACACCAATGTCAACGCCAATGGCTCTTGAAGTTATTAGGCAAGATCTTCAAAATGCTTCGACCGATCCGATTGAACTTAACTACTTCAGTTTGCTGAAGGCAATTAAAAAAGCAAAGAAGGCAGGTGCGATAGTCCCGACTGACAAGGCAAAAGTTAAATGGGATTTTAAGGACGCTCATGAACTGCCGAATACACAAAAGTTGCCCGGAAGTTTCACGCTCTCGAACAAGCGGTGAGTTTGGTTCAATTATGTTCAAGCTGGTTAAGTTAAGTCCAACTAAGGTCAGTTAAGTTCAATTAGATCCAGACAGGTTCAGTTAAGAGTGACGGAAGTTCAAGTAAGTTCAGAGCGTTGAAAGTTCGGAGCAAGCAATGTTTCCGCTACGCCTGTCCGCCGGCCAGGCGGGCGGAAACGCTTGAAGCAGAAGACAGATTAAAAATTAACTATCACTTCGTTCGATTTTTTAAAGTTATGGCAAGACCAAAGGCAAGTGAAGATAAGAAGAGAGTGGTGCAAGTGAATATCAGGCTTACCACTACAGAAAATGAACAACTTAATAACTACGCGGCGGCAAGTGGGATCAGTCCGGCCAATTGGATCCGACATAAAATATTCATTGGTCAGAATCCGCCGGTCAAGGCATCTCCGTTGAATGCCTCAATATACCAGGAACTGAGAAAGATCGGCGTCAACCTGAATCAGATTGCTCATAAGGTCAACCAGGGTGAACCTCCCATCGGCTTTTCAGAGTCACATTCTGCCCTTATGGAATTGCTGAATAGAGTCTGTAAATCTTTAGTGTCATGACGGCGAATATTATCAAGGGCAAAGGTTTCGGAGGAGCGTTGCGTTATAACCTTGAGAAAGTTGAGAAAGGAGTAGCGGAAATACTCGATCTGTCCTTTGCCGGCGATTCATATAAATCGATCATGAAGGAAATGCAGATGGTGAAGATGCTTCGGCCTAATCTCCAGAAACATTTTTATCACACGTCGATCAACTTTCCTCCGTCAGAGAATCTTTCCAATGAAAAGATGAGAGAGATCGGACGTGAGTACCTCGGGGAAAGTGGGTTCACGCAGCATATGTTTATTATGTTTCGACATCATGATGCGGAGCATCCTCATTTGCACATCCTCGTTAGCCGGATAGGGTATGACGGCAAGGTGATCAGTGACAGTAATGACTTCGCGAAATGTGAAATCATTCTTCGTGGTTTGGAAAAGAGACATGGTTTGGCCGAGGTAGTTTCAAGTAAGAACGCTCACAAGCGGGCGGTTACGAAGAATGAGCTCGAAATGGTGAAGCGGACCGAAACACCTTCGAGTAAGATGAAGATACAGTCTATAATTGCGGATGCTCTCAATTCGGATCCAAAGCCGACGTGCCTGGAATTCGCATATCGCCTGCAAAGTAAAGGTGTTAATGTTTTGTTCAATCAGGCATTGACCGGGTATGTTAGTGGTATATCGTATTCTTATCGAGGAGTGACGATTACCGGATCGAAGCTCGGCACTGATTTTAAATGGGCGACGATAAAGGCAAACATTGACTACGAGCAAGACCGGGATCGCACACTGATCCAGGTGATGAATGCAAGAATGAAAACGGGAGAGTTTTCGACTACTTCGAGTCGTGATGAATTATTCTAAGATGCTTGGTCAAGCGTATCGGGAATCGAAGAAGCACTTTGAGGGATCAACTTTATCAACCCAGATTGAGACTTTGATCTCAGACGTCATGCGCGCAGAGCAACAGCCTTACATTGAGCCAGAGGTTGCAATGAGATTGAAGCGTAAGAAGAGGAAAGGAATAAGGCGATAGTTAGTTTGAGGATTCATTCTCGAACCGCCCACCTTTCCATTCTTCCTGAATGACTTCCAATAGATCGAACAAGCCTGAGAGGTCTGTTACCAGGTGATACAGATACTCCGCTTCGGCTGATCCATCATACATAAGAAATTCGAGAAGCCAACTTCGGAGATTCAAGCTGAGACGCTTGGCAGGATGATATTCCAAGAATCTGACAAACGCTTCTTGCAAGCGGGGGCTAATTGTAAAATCGGGTTCCTTAGATAGGTTGGTTGCGGCGAATTTCTTCTTTGGCTTTTTCATCGAATTAATCAATAGCGTTTCACATAAGTGATTTATAGTGTAAAAATACATTCAAGATTCGTTTAACGCTATTTTGGTAGTGTTTTACGCTTATTGTGTAGCTTAATTCGATACATAACTAATTGATTATCAGGTAATACATTTATCGTTTTACGATATTAAAATTTCCTATAAGAGCACCCAAATGGCGAAAAAAGCAATTAATCGAATCAAAATTGTTCTTGTTGAGCAGGGCAGAACTAATAGATGGCTTGCTGAGAAGCTTGGCAAGAATCCGACGACTGTCTCAAGATGGTGCACGAATGACATGCAGCCGTCATTAGAAACGCTTGTGGAAATATCTGATGTGTTCCAAGTGAACGTTCGAGATCTCTTAGTCTCAAATCGGTAATAACGTTGCAAAATTTGGTTCTTGGTCGTACATTAATACTGAGCCCATTGTACAGCAAATGCTGTATGAGTGGGCTTTTCTGTTTGCACCAGGAATGAATTCATGAAAATTCAAATTTCTGATCAAAAACGGATTGAAAAAACAGTATCCCATGTCTACAAAATTCTTTACTAATAAGAACGGCAATAGTCTACTCAAAAAATTTGAAGGTGTATTTACTCATGTTGACTCCATCCAATTCTTCGATGCATTGGTTGGATACTTTCGAGCATCGGGATACTTCAAAGTACGGCCATTTCTTAATCGAATACCCAAGATTCGAATACTCGTTGGTATTAATACCGATTCGTTAATAAAAAAATATCATGATAGAGGTCAATACTTTATTGAAAATCCTCATGAAACGAAAGAGACATTTATCAATGAGACTATTCAAAATATCCAAGATGCTGAATACGATGAAGCAACTGAAAAAGGAATTATTCAATTCATTGATGACCTAGTAAATGAAAAGATTGAATTGAGGGCGCATCCTAAGAAAAAGATTCATGCCAAGGTCTACATATTTCGGCCAGTCAATTTTAACGAACACGCTCCATGCGAAGTAATTACGGGTTCATCAAATCTCACCGATTCTGGACTAGGCACCTATGAGGAATCGAATTACGAATTCAATGTAAGTCTTCGCGATTTCGAGGATGTCAAGTTTGCTACTGAAGAATTTAACACCCTTTGGGACGAATCCGTACCTATTCTTCATTCAGAAGCGAAAGAAATCAAAAGGGCAACCTATCTCCGAGATGACTTTACTCCATTCGAACTTTATATCAAGATGCTGATTGAGTATTTCGGTAAAAGAGTTGAATATGATCCGTATAATATAGACCTGCTTCTACCTGATAAATTTATGCGACTTAAATATCAGTCAGATGCAGCTAACCAGGGGTACGCAATCATGATGAAGCATAACGGCTTTATCCTTGCCGATGTCGTTGGCCTTGGAAAAACGATCATTGCCTGCATGGTTATCAAAAAATTCATCTATGAAAATGGTACTCACTCAAAGGTGTTGGTTGTTGTTCCTCCAGCACTAGAGGCCTCCTGGAGACGTACAACCGAAGAGTTTCAAATAAAGAACCATTTCGAGTTCGTAACCATAGGAAGTCTCCATCAAATTCTGGATGAAACTAATTATACCCATTCAAGGGCTGACAAGTTTGATTTGGTTGTTGTTGACGAATCTCACAAGTTCAGAAATGAGTACACTGATATGTATCTAAAGCTTCAAGAGATCTGCAAGATGCCTCGATCTCGACCTGCCGAAGATGGCGATACGAGAAAAAAGGTGATTCTTATTTCAGCGACGCCTCTAAATAATAGACCACAGGATATAGAAAATCAATTATATCTTTTTCAAGACAAACGAAATAGCACCTTAGACAGCATCAAGAACTTGCAGGATTACTTTAAACCAATTAACGAGCAATACAAAAAGCTGTCGACGGAAGAAACACTAAATATCCCCAAGCTAAAGAATCTTTTTCAGAAGCTTCGTGACGACGTTATTGAGCCTTTGGTAATCCGACGCACAAGAACTGACATTGAAAACAATCGGTCTTATCTGGACGATTTAGAGAATCAAGGCATTGAGTTTCCGAAAGTGGACGATCCTATTCCTGTTTACTATTACCTGGATTCCGAATTGACAACATTATTCCTTGATACTGTAAGTCTGATAACAGGAATCGACGAAAAAGGAATGAAAATGGAGGGACTAGGATATTACCGATACCGAGCCATAGAATTTCTTGCCAAGGACGAAGACAGAAAAACCTACGGCGATGTAAAATCCATCTCAACGCGACTCTCATCAATCATGAAAGTCTTGCTTGTAAAAAGATTGGAGAGCAGTTTTTATGCATTTCTTCGATCACTAACTCGCTTCCAAAAAGCAATTAATAATATGCTTTCGATGCTTGACGACGATAGGATCTTCATTGCACCGAACTTGGATATTAATAAACTCTTGGAGGAAGGTCTAACATATGAAGATATAGAAGCCAAAATTTCAAAAGCAGGCGGGAATAATAGAGAGTTCAAAGTCGATGATTTTGATAAAAAATTCTATATTCTCCTATTGAAGGACAAAGACAAAGTTGACGATCTAATTGACCGATGGAGTAAAGTTACCATTGATCCTAAACTCACTGAATTCGTACATCAAGTAAAAACCAATTTTTTCGATACGAAGAAAAACCAGAGCAAGAAGCTGGTAATCTTCTCGGAGTCAAAAGAAACAGCGCAGGAACTTTCATCGCAGTTCGAAAAATTGGGTGATTATAAGATTCTCACGGTCAACTCCGAAAACCGCCAAACAGTCGAAGAAGTTCTCAGATTAAATTTCGATGCGAATTTGGAGTCAGACAAATGGCGTAATGATTTTGACGTCGTCATCACAACTGAGGTTCTGGCAGAAGGAATTAACCTTCATAGGAGCAACGTGATCGTGAATTATGATGTTCCTTGGAATTCAACTCGGCTTATGCAACGAATAGGACGTGTTAATAGAATCGGTTCCAGGGCGAAACAAATTTTTGTTTACAACTTTTATCCATCTGCTCACGGTGATGCGCAAATTCAGTTAGTGAACACTGCGCTAAGAAAGCTTCAGGCGTTCCACACCGCATTTGGAGAGGATAATCGAATTTTTTCGTTGCTTGAGGAAAAAGGAGAAGGCGCGTTGTTTGGAAATAAAATACAGAAAGAAGAAAGTCAAATACTCAAATACCTAAACGAGCTGCGCGATTTTAAGAAAAAAGATCCCAAGAGATTTTTTGAAATTTCTTCAATCCCAAACAAGGCAAGATGTGGAAGGAAGGCCGACAATGGAAAGGCTGTCGTTTTAGCCACGGATGCGGGCAATATTAACTACGAACTGCCCAGCACATCAATCGCTTACTTAAAAAGTGAAAATCACCCTGGAATTTTTTGCCTGGTTACATCAGATCTCAGAATAATTGAGCTCAATTTCCTTTTGGCAGTGAAAGCTCTCAGCGCGCCGCCGAATGAATTAGCTATTAAACTTCACGCGAAACATCATGAGCAAGCGCTTGCCTCGATGGCGTATTTCAAGACCGAGAAAAATCAAGAGGCTATTCAAACAGTATCTCGAAAAAATCTAAGCCCGGTTGAAAACAAGGCCATTACAAATGTGAATGCTATTGTGAAAATCGCGCCAACTGAACAAAAGAAAAGAGTTCTTCAAAGGTCAATCGAGGTAATAAAACAGGGCACATTTGCTTCTAAGGGGTTCCCTAAAGACATTAATGATTTCTTTATCAAAAACGAAAAAGTAATGAGTAACCCCGAAAAATTTATTGACCTGCTATTCATAGAAATTCTAGATCGATATGATTTGTCCGTAAGGGTCACTGATTCAGCTGATGAACCCAAATCAAGAACAGTAATCAACCCCAAGATTGTCTTAACACAAAGCTTTTCTTAGCATGGCAAGCAAAACTCAGTTTCAGCAAGCACTGCAAAAACCTTATGATAGGTTGTTGTTTGCAAGGGATGTTCTAAGCAAAATCTTCAGCAACAATCTGAAAATTCTTCAGAATGCTAAACCCGTGCCGATCGCTCTAACGGCATCCGAGCGAAAAGTCATTGACTCTGCATCAATCTATGGAATGATCACCTTAGAAGACGGGACTGAAATCACTTGCTACGAAATGAATCTCCAGAATCAGGTCCAGATAGAGCAAAGTAAAGTTGCAATTCAGCAATATGCGCGAAAGCTTCTTAGCACGGGCCAGGCGGCGCTGGTGAATTTCGTTTCTCCAAGTGATAAACGACTTTGGAGATTGACATTAATTGCCAAAGACAGTTATTTATCATCGGACGGTGTTAAGGAGAAAACCACAAACACTAAACGATACACATTTTTGCTAGGTCCAGGAGAGAGCTGCAGAACGGCGTCAGAAAGGTTAGAGACACTTTCGATTGAGAGCACCATCGATATGAAATCTTTGGTGAAGGCTTTCTCGGTGGAAAGATTGAGCAAAGCATTTTTTGACGAGTACAAAATGCATTATGAGAGATTTGTTCACTATTTGAATGAATCAAATTTCAAGAAATCAACATTTAATGGAAATGAAAAACTAATTCGAGATTTTACCAAGAAGCTTCTTGGCCGTTTGGTTTTTCTGTCTTTCGTTCAGAAGAAAGGGTGGTTGGGCGCGTCGTCCCTCGACTATAAAGATGGGGACGTCGATTTTTTGATGAATCTATACTTAGGTAGCGGGGCTGATGAAACGTTTTATGAAGTGTGGCTTAAAGTGCTATTTTTTGATACCCTTAATAATCGAAAAGGGCGACAGAAGGATGACTTCGTCATGCCGGACAAAACAAAAGTCAAAATTCCTTTTCTAAACGGAGGGCTGTTTGACAGAGAAGAAATTGATGAGATGGTGTTAACATTTGAACCTCGTCTTTTTCATAATCCTAATAATACCGAAGAGTCGAAAGAGCGCGGCTTTTTAGATTTTTTGCAGGCATTTAATTTCACAATACACGAAGACAGTCCAGATGATCACACGATAGCAGTTGATCCTGAAATGTTGGGACATATATTCGAGAATCTCCTAGAAGACAATAAGGATAGAGGAACTTACTACACGCCAAAAGAGATAGTGCACTATATGTGCCAAGAAAGTTTGATTCAATACATAATAACTTCTTGTGATCTGGAAAGGGACGTAGTAGAGCAGGTTATTAGATATAAGGAAGTAGAAAAAATAGAATCTTTAACGCTGACCAAAATTGACACTGCGCTTGACAGAGTAAAGATCTGCGATCCTGCTATAGGATCTGGCGCATTTCCGATGGGTCTGCTACTAGAAATTCTATCAATAAAGGAGTCCATTGCTTACGCGAATAACCTTGATTGGCAGCCAGCAAAGATCAAAGAGAATATAATTCAAGAATCAATTTATGGTATAGACATCGAAAAAGGAGCTGTCGATATAGCCCGTCTTAGATTCTGGTTGAGTCTAGTCGTAGATGAAAGCACACCCCGCCCTCTGCCAAATCTCGACTACAAAATCATGCAAGGTAACAGCCTTCTCGAATCCTATGAGGATCTTGATTTATGTGTGCGTATTGAAAAAGAAACGAAACTCTTCCGGGACGATAATCAATTTAGTTTAGACGACATCAACAAGCTGAAGGATTTGGTATCGAAATATTTTGATACTGATAGCAGTGACAAGAAGAAGGAGCTGCAACAGAACATCGATGACATTGTCAATAAATTCATGACTGGTCAGGTCAGAGATAAGGTGAGACGAAACGCGGATCTCCTAAATGACATTCAGTTGAAATTGACAACAGCTAATAGACAGGCACCTAAAACAAACGCTGATAAAAAGAAAAAGGAAGACAGTATAAAGAAGTTGAGCAATCAATTGGAAAAGCTTGTTGACGAAGCTGAACGATTAAAGAAGATGGATAAGGATCTGAAACAGATTCAAAAACAGAAAGTCTATCCTTACTTCCTCTGGCACCTGTGGTTTTCTGATATTTTTAGCAACGGAGGATTTGATATTGTTATTGGAAATCCACCATACATTCAGCTTCAGAAGGATGGTGGAGAGTTGGCCGATCTTTACCAGAATGCCGGGTATCAGACTTTCGATAGAATGGGAGATATATACTCTTTGTTCTATGAAAAGGGATGGCATTTATTAAAGCATGATGGCTCCCTCTGCTACATTACTTCTAATAAATGGATGAGAGCAGGATACGGGGAAGCCACACGAGGATTCCTTGCGGACAACACAAATCCATTGTTGCTTGTCGACTTTCCAGAACAGAAAATTTTTGAATCAGCAACTGTCGTAACCAATATCCTTCTCTTTTCAAGAGCCTCGAATCAGGGAAAAACCTTTGCCTGCACTGTGACAGAAAAGGTGTTAAAAAATTTGAGCGTTTTTGTTAGACAGAAAGGAACCACTAACCGTTTTTCGGGCGGTACTTCATGGGCCATACTGTCGCCCCTGGAATTACAGATCAAAGAGAAAATCGAGCGCGTTGGAACACCACTTCACCAGTGGGATATTGCAATTAATTATGGTGTTAAGACTGGGCTCAATGATGCCTTTATAATAAATGGTGAACAGCGAAAGGAATTAATAAAACAGGATCCGAGATCTGCCGAAATTATACGACCGATTTTAAGAGGTCGTGACATCCAACGCTATAAGAGTGCATTTGCAGAAATGTACCTTATAGCGACTTTCCCCTCTCTTGGATACGAAATTGATGACTTCCCAGCTATCAAAGGCCACCTTTTGACGTTCGGACGGGAGCTATTGATAGAGAACGGATACTCCTGGGTAGCAGATAAACACCTAGAAGAATGGTGCTATAAGCGTTTAGAACAAGTCGGGGCCACAATTACCATAAACGGTAAGAAAATTAGTTTTAAGAAGAATGAAAAGTCTCGAAAGTCGTCCACGAATAAGTGGTTTGAAACTCAAGACAGTATAAGTTATTGGGACGATTTTTCTAGACAGAAAATAGCCTGGATTGAATTGACCGATCATGCTAATTTTTGTCTTGACTCTGAGGGATATTATTTGAATAACACGGTTTTTTTCCTTGTTGGACGAAGACTCCCGTATATTCTTGCATTTCTCAACTCCAAGTTATGTGAGTGGCATTTTACAAAGATCGCGGGAACGTCTGGTGTTGGAACTCGCCGATGGATAAAACAATATATAGAGCAAATATGTATCCCTGATTCGATACCCCAGCATAATGAAGATGCATTGGAAAGCCTTGTGTTTGAAGTTCAAAGTCGGAAGAAAAAAGATCAAAATACTGTCGATCTTGAGAACAAGATTGACGAGATAATTCTTCAATTATTTGATTTTTCAGTCGAGGAGATCAACTACATCAGCAATCTCGATCTGGCCGCTGTTATATAAAAGAAAATCAATCTCTTCCGTTGAAAATTGATAGAGCCGAAAGATCATTAAGTCGAGCTCCTCTTCTAGGTGGATAGTTTTCTTACCCAACTTTTTCTGATCAGAAATTTGCAAAGCGAGTTTCGAAAACGGCGCTTGTTCATTCTCATCAATGAGTGGCACAGGCAGTTGTTCAATGAACATAGGCTTGTACTCAAAATATCCGCCATTCCTGATTACACCAAGACTTCTAAGATAATAATCCGCTGCTTTTGAGTTTAAGACTGCCAACAGATATGGATTGCCAGGTACAATCATCGGGCATGGTGCATTTACAAACATACCTTCGTCTGCTAAGGAGTAGGCAGCACATAGATTGAGATTGCCCCATACGATTTTCTGTCTAGAAAAATCGTCCATATAAGCACAGTTCCGTAGGTTATAAGGAGTGTCTCCTTTATCCGCCCGTTTTGCTAGCTCCGCATAGGACTCATCCAAGTGCTTCTTAATTGCGGGATAATCTCCTATCTGGATGGGTTTTATGCCCTTGTCCTTAAGGCCATTATGCACGTTTATAAGCCACAAATCAGCAAACTTATTTTCATACCTTTTAATGTCCCTGCCTCTTAAAATCGGTCGTATAATTTCGGCTGATCTTGGATCCGCTTTAATGAGCTCTTCTTTCTTGTCTTTATCAATTATAAATGCATCATTATATCCCGTCAAGACCCCACGAAAAATGTCTATATCCCAACTCTTCAATGGTGTACCAATTGACTCTATTTTCCTTTTAATGTTCAATTCAACGTTGGACAATATTGCCCAGCTTCGCTCTGAATCAAATCGACATCGCACCCCGTGTTGTCTAACAAAAACGCTGGTTTAAATGCATAAAATATAGGTAAGGTTTTCTATAATCAGTTTCCGTTTAATTTATGCACATCCTTTAACCATTACCTAATCTATTTAATTTATGATCTACGGTTACATTCGCGTAAGCACTGACAGGCAAACAGTCGAGAATCAACGCTATGAAGTCAACAACTTTTGTGAGAGAAATGCCTTTGTTGTTGACAAGTGGATTGATGAAACAATCTCGGGCAAGAAGAGTGTTGAAGAAAGAAAACTTGGGAAGCTATTAAAAAAGATGAAAAAAGGGGACGTACTAATCTGTTCTGAATTATCCCGCCTAGGAAGAAATCTCTTAATGATCATGGCAATCCTAAATGAGTGTATGAACAGAGACATTCAAGTTTGGACCATTAAAGATAATTATCGGCTGGGTAGTGACATCAGTTCCAAAGTTCTCGCATTCGCATTCGGTCTTTCAGCTGAAATCGAGAGGAACTTAATTTCGCAACGCACCAAAGAAGCGCTGGCTAGAAAGAAGGCAGAGGGTGTTGTTCTGGGGCGGCCGGTCGGTAGAAAATCCTCCCGAACAAAACTAACCGGACACGAGCAAAAGATCAAAGATCTGCTTGACAAACGTGTTTCAAACAGCGCTATTGCAAGGATCCTCGGTGTTCATCGGCTAACGATAGCTTCCTTTGTTAAAAATAAAAACCTGCGTAGCAGAAGTACTGATATTGCCTTGTGCTAGAAAGTTTCATATTTTAGTCGACAACTCGCTCACCCCGATCTGATTCACGAGCCCACAGTGAAAGTTTAAGCGAAGTTAAATTCATATTCTAACGTCAAATGGTAGGGGCCAGCAGCTTGCTCTGCGGAGCCTTCATAGTACGTTTTTGATTTTAGGTGTATTACCGAGGCATAATTAATAACAATAAAGTCCTCCGATAATTTCGGAGAGCAGGGGTCTTATGACAACATTTCTACCCAATCCTACAGCGTGTTTTTTCCACATCACCCTTTCGATATCATATACTCAAATGAAGACCAGGGTTACCGAGTCAATTCACATAGAACAATTGTTCGGCTATAATTGATATCAAAATGGCAAAACGAGACATATCAAATTTAGATCTTAAGATCAAGCTGACGAACGAGTACTTGAATAACGGAGGAGTTGAACAAATCTTTGATGCGGAGCTACTACAGGACTTGATGAATGTAAAGTTTGATACTAATGGTAAAGCCGATCCAGATACGGTTAGCAGTAGGGTAAATTCCTTTATGCTCGCATTGTTACACTCTCACCTAAGTCCGCCATTTTTTTCACCTGAGCAGGTGTCGGAATACCAATCGACATTGCAAAAGAGCAATAACTTCGATCAGGAAAACATTGACACACCAGAGCAGTTTGACGTTATCTATGAAAAGTATAAAAACCAAACGGGATATATTTTTCGTGGTCAACGCGAGGCAAAATGGCGTTTATACAATAGTCTTCAACGGAATTGGCTTACCAAACAACTTTTCAAAGCCGAAAGCTACGAGCAGTTAGTTCTCAAGATAGTCGAAGTTGGCCGCAGCCGTCATTTGGAAACAATGAAGACTCTTCTTGCTGCTCAGCATATAGACATTGAGAATGATATCGCAGTATTGGGATATCTACAACACCACGGTTGTCCGACTCCACTGATGGATTGGACATTTAGATTTCAGTGTGCATTGTTCTTCGCTCTCGATGGTCTTACGCCCAACCCAAATACTGTTGAAATTCAGAACTATTGCAGCGTTTACTACATCGATCAAAAGCATGTAGAAAAGGGAAGTATGCGTTATCTAATCACAACAAGCTTGGAGTCTGTTGAAAAACCGATGCTGAAGGAGCTAATTGCAAAAATCGCTAAAGATGAAATTACACGTAAAAAGATGGAGGAATCTTTTGGAGAGAGAAAGCTTTTCGACAGGACAAAGCTAACTGGGTCGGGACTGATATCTCATATGACCAAAATTGAACATGTAATTAACACGCCAATTCTGTATTTCAGTGATGACGACGTTGAATCCGGGATCGTTTTTTCCCTTAAGAACAGTAAAAATATTCAAAATCAGGCTGGCGTATTCATTTGGAATCATGATCCATCGAAACCAATTGAAATCGTAGGTGACGAACAGTATAGGAAGGCTAATGAGATCTCGGGCGATCAAGAAATAAATTATCGTTTCTGCCGGTGTCTAAATATTCACAAACAGTTAGAGGGCCACATTCGATCTAGATTAGAAGCGGATGGAATTACTCGAGAATACATTTATCCTACACGGGATGTTAGTACTTGGGATGCTTTCGAAAACAGTATTGCCGGCCAAAATGCCCCTAAAACGTGAGCTTGGTTTTTTAAGTCAATTTATCATGGCTATTAATAGTTACATATGGTTGCTGTAGAGAAACGCAAAGTATTCATATCATACTCTTGGGATGACTTGGCGCATCAGAAATGGGTACTGTCCCTTGCGGATCAAATCAATAAAGCCGGTGGCGACTCCATTGTCGATAGAACGCATTTGAAATACGGCGGCCACATTAAGTCATTTATGATCAAAAGCATTACCGATGCCGATATCGTTCTTATAATATTGACGCCAAACTATAAGCGCAAGGCCGAATCGTTATCCGGTGGGGCTGGGTATGAGTATAACATTATAAATGATGAGCTCTTTAAACTCATTCAAACAAACGAAAAGTTCATTCCAATAATTCGCAGTGGAAATATCGAGGAAAGCACTACTGCATTTCTTCGAGGGTTCAATTGCGTTAACCTTGTAGATGGTGAATCATATGAGGATAATTTGAAAGAACTTCTAACGCAAATACTTAACACGAATGAATTAGAATCAAATAACACGAAGTCCATGGAAACCGAGTATAAAAGTGTTGACGTCCTCAGCAAGGAGATGCTATTAA
The DNA here is from genome assembly GCA_035656375.1 of Cyclobacteriaceae bacterium. Lineage (GTDB taxonomy): Bacteria > Bacteroidota > Bacteroidia > Cytophagales > Cyclobacteriaceae > ELB16-189. The sequence goes on from DASRSO010000072.1 coordinate 23,821, forward strand.
AAGCTTCCCACTATTTTCAAAAACTCTTTGTACCTGAAGAGAGTGCTTTCATCAAGGCTAAATTGCAAAGTACAGTCCAAGGCTGGGACGAACAGATTGAAAAGTATACAAGCCAGGTGATTCAAAAATTCTCTCCTCAGAAGATGCAAACATATGAAAGCTATCTCGAGGACTTCAAGAATAATATTTTTGCAAAAGAACTATGGACTGTTAGCGCGGCACTACGAACCAGAGATCCTGAACTAGCGAGATACAAGGGAGACTACAGGGATGCAGATGCGGAAGAAATATACGACACCGTAAATGGAATAATGAATGCAACACATAAGTACGTTAGTAAAGCTGGATCCTTCCTTGACTACAAAAACCTAAAATCCATTGCCGATCTAGGTGTGGAGTACCTCAATAACGACGAAATGTTTATGAATCGGGTGATCGGTTTTGGGATTAGGTCCGAAATATTGCACCGCTACTACCCAATGCATTTTCCAATAATGACTCAGAAAAATCTTTGGGCGATGTATTTTTTGTGCGAAAGCTCTAATGAGTTCATTACTGTCGAACAAAAAACAAGAAAAGGAATAATGCGAGTCTCGCATAACTGGCAATACCCTTACGATAGATTCATTTTTTTAATGAACGTCCTTTCTATCGGATTAGAAAAACTGTTTGCAAAGCACGGGATTAAGCTGAACCCACTGTATAGGTTTGCCTACGTCAATCTATTTCAATATGAAATTCATGACCATCAAATAGACGACATACGGCTGCTTCATGAATGGGTAGAATCTGAAAGGAATGGAAGGAACGCTAAGTAAATACAAGGATTACTTCCCTGAGATTGAGGATTTGTACCCCTACCAGGTCGACGTTATCAAGAAATTACGCACGAAGACGAATACTCTTGCTGTAATTCCTACTGGTGGCGGTAAATCGCTTTTGTATCAACTTATGTCTCTCGAATTCAATGGTGTAACAATCGTAATCTCTCCATTGTTGGCATTGATGAAAGAGCAAGTGGACGAATTAAACTTCCGAAGAATCCCGTCTCTAGCCCTAAATTCATCCATTCCATTTGTCGAGCAGAGAAAAATTCTCAGAAATTTTAAAAATGAAAACTATAAGCTTCTATATGTCTCTCCGGAACGCCTTCAAAATCCATTCTTTAGAGCAAGCCTGATTGCAGCGCAAGTTTCAATAGATATGTTGGTGATTGATGAGGCGCATTGCATTTCGCAATGGGGTTCTGGATTTCGACCAGACTATAGTCAAATACTTGAGTTTCACTCGTTCTTAAAAGGTAATAATAAAACCCCTTTTCTCTTTTGTCTCACAGCTACGCTATCCAGTAAGGCAAAACAGGATATAGTCAAGGAATTTCAAATTTCAGCGAATAATGTGGTTTCGGCAGATGTATTGAGATCAAATTTGAAACTGAATTTCGAGAAAGTCGAGAACGAGGAGGAGAAAGCGTTAGCCTTAAGAAAGTTTCTATCCGATAGACAGCCGAAGAAAACGGTGGCCTATCTTTATAGTCAGCGAGAATGTGAGAACTACGCATCGGAATTTTCAGATAGCTACTCGACGGCTTTTTATCACGCTGACTTATCTGCAGAAGAGAGACAAGATGTCTACGATGCGTTTAAAAAAAGTAAGATAGAATTGCTATTTGCTACAACTGCGTTCGGAATGGGAATTAACATTCCAGACATTGAAAGTGTCATTCATCTACAAATCCCAAATTCAATCGAAGAGTATTATCAACAGGTTGGGAGAGGATGGCGACGAAAAGACATCACAAAGGATTGCAATTGTTTAGCCTTGTGGTCGGAGGTAAACTTTGAAAGGAGAGCTCAAAGAATTGAAGGAGAAAAATGGGATGGAGAATCGTTCAATGAAGGATACAAATTGCTGACAGGAGGCGCGAAGATTAAGTTTGTCGGGCAGGTCGTGAACAAGGACAAAGCAGGAATTCTAGAATCGAGTTATAACCTACAGCTTTTAAGATTCAAACTGGAAAAGCATAACGTAATCCGGACGATTGGTGAATTAAATGGAACACCCCTTTCGATTGAGATGATCCACAATACTCACCTATGGAAAAAGATAAGAGATTGTGCGGAGAGTGGTATGGATGGATTCAGCTATGTATCGAAAGAATTGCAAGTTAGAATTAATGACATTATGACTCACCTGTACGAGCAAGACTTAGCGGGCAACATAAAGAAACTTCCAGCGATGAAGAAAGATCTTTACTTTGAAGTATTACGACCGGAGATAAGCGATGAGGAAAAGTTTGAGATTATCTCTGAGATGAATAAAGTCGTGGATCATCGCTTGATACAGTTAGAGGAACTTAAGAAACTATTCTCATCCGGTAATGACCATGAAGCACATTTGATAAAAGCTTTGAGTTAAATTGCCACCTGCCTTCCAACTTGAAAAGACTCGTTCCAGTCCTACGAACAAAGAGTTAATGCCACGCCCACTTCCATTTTCTAAACCCGTTCACTTTTTATATCTTCGAACTCCAGGAGATTTCATCCGATTTTGAGGTGTGCCGCGAACGTGGTACCAAAAGTTGAGTCGATCAGTAAGATTTTAGTAGCGAGCGTGTTGTAAGTTTATCAAGACACCCTCCTCCTCTGCTCACATCCGGTCAACGGAAACTAAAGCCCTGAAATTGATATGATTTCGGGGCTTTTTGCTTCCAAACGATACCAACCAAATTAAGCTTTATCGAAGGTTTTGGTGGCCATCCTGGTGCTATCGATAGTCTGTAATGTCATGGCACCAGTAAAGTCCTGAAACCTGTGGAAACTGAAGATGTACGTTAAATGAACATCTTGTTTCCAATGCCTGGAGTAATCCAATTTTATAACTATTAAACCCAGGTATTATGAGACAGACAATCAATGTGAGGTTTTTTCGCCGGGATAGGTTACTTCCTGTGTCCAGCAACCAGAAGATGAATACCTACCTGAAGCGGATGCATGTGGGATTACGACGAAGATGACGTTTCACACTTCACGGCATACGTTCGCAACAACCGTGGCTCTATCGAATGGAGTTCCTATTGAGACAGTTGGGAAGGTGTTGAGTCGTCTTAAGGTTCCTATTGCCCCAACATTACGCGAAAAACCTGGAGAAGAAAGTGAGTGATGATATGGCTAAGTTACGAATGCGGTAGACCGCTGCTCCTGCACCAGCGATCTCGGTCTCGTCCTCGGGGAATAGTTAGGTTATCCTTACAAAGAACAAAACCCGGAGGCTTGATTTCACATCATGGGCTCCGGGAACTATACCTTCATACAAAGATAAAATTATCTCAAACAAAAGTTCACAAAATGTGAACTTTTCCAAACACTAACCGTATATTTGATGAATTCATTTGATCAGGAAAGAGACAATTGCCGACTTCGATCAAGCGAAATGCCAGGAGCAAGCCATCTTTCGCGACATGGTCGACAGCAGTAAGTATACCGACTGGAATGAGCCTTCGGATATTCAAGACACATTCGGCACCGCTGATCTGATCGGCGGAGGAAGTAGCCGAGTGGTATTTGACATAGGTGGGAATAATTACCGGATGATTTGTAAGTATGCATTCGGCGAAAAGTAAGTTCATCTCTTCATCTGCTGGATCGGAACGCACACGGAATACGATGAACTATGCCGTCGCAATGAACAATACACGATAACGAACTATTAGTATGGTAGCATTGAAATATAAGGTGATCAAGTCAAAGGCTCACTACAAAGAGTACTCAAACGCCCTTGAAGAACTAGTATCGGCGGACTTTAAGAGCAACGAGATGAAGGACGAGATCGAGCTGCTTACTCTACTCATTGAAAAGTGGGACGAGGAACACAACAAACATGATGACGTTGACCCAATAACACTTCTTCACTCACTGATGGCGGAAAAGAAGATTAAGGCAAAAGACCTAGCTGAAATCTTACAGGTGAGCAAGGGCCTAATCTCAGACATTCTCAACTACAAGAAGGGTCTTTCGAAGGAGATCATCCGTGGATTGGCTGAGTATTTCAAGGTATCCCAGGAGGCTTTTAATAGGCCGATTAAGTTGCGCGGGTAAAATCCGCCGATTTGTGGGTTGGCATTGAATCATAATCATTAAACGACGGCGGATAAATGAACTTCAACTTTTAGCGTTATTTTCCTCGATTGATGTGGCGATTTGGGTCGAGGAGAATTATCAAAGAAATCCAAGTTTATGAAAGCCCTGATATTCTCGATCGTCAATACGCTCCTCGCCTTTGGCACGTATAGCTCGCTTTCTTCAAGTGCATCATTTGGCCCGTTAACCTCCGATTCAAGCCGATTTGTTATAACAGTCGACGGGAAAACCGGTTACATAGACAATGAGGGAATTATAGTTATCGAACCAATGTTCGAATCTGGCCAGGAGTTCTCTGAGGGCCTGTGCGCCGTTCGGAAAAATGGCTTCTATGGCTTCATTAATACTCGTGGGGAGTTTCTGATCAAACCCCGTTTCGACTATGCAACGCAGTTTGTTGAGGGAGCCGCACTCGCATTCATTGACGGCAAGCCTGTGTTTGTAGATAAGCATGGAGATCCATTGTTTCCGTCGGCATATAAGTCGATGACTCCGTATCGCAACGGGAAGTCCTGGGTCAGAACTCATTCAGGTAAAGCAGGGATCGTCGACAAAAAAGGCCACCTCCTGATAGATACTGTTTATAGCAGGATAGGAGATTTTTCTGACGGGCTTGCGGTGGCATATGGCGTTGACCATCAAACATATTCAACTAAAGAAAAATCGAGAAAACTTCAGGCAACAATAATCGATACGCTGGGGAGGCGAATCGTTGCTTATGGAAAGTATAGTGAGATCATTGGTCCAAGTGAAGGCTATTTTCGTGCCTCAACTTCACCCAGATTCTTTGGAAACGGCGAGGAGCATTTACTTGACCGAACGGGTAAGAAGATCTACGTACTTTCTGATCCAGGTAAAAACTATTATTCAAGTTTTGAAGGTGATGTATGCGACGGAATCATCCGAGCTACAATGCCAGGGCAGGGTGCCGATAACGGAAATAATCATGATGTTTACATGACTCCAGAGGGGCGGATCATTTTTGAAAATGTGAGTCAACGATGGACAAGAAACTTTTCGGATAATCGCGCCTTCATTGAAAACGAGGACAAAACCTATTCGATCATAAATAAAACCGGAAAGATCATTTCAGACTTGCGTTATAAGGACGTATTGCTTCACGGTTTTTATAAGGGTAGAGCATTTGTTCAGACAGACAATGGCTGGGGTGTGATTGATACACTGGGGCAATTTATTGTTACGCCAAAGTTTGGGCGCATCCATGAAGCAAGCGCTGGCACTGATCACATCTTCTTTACCAACATGGATAGTGTTAATGGCAATGAAGTCTATGGAATCGCTGACGCACATGGTAACGTGATATTGACGCCGAAACTCGAACAATTTGACGAACGTGGCTTTGTAAATGGTTTATTGTTCGCTTACGTCGAGGGGAAATCGGCTTATATCGACGAGAAGGGAAATACTGTTTGGGAAGGTGATTTGCAACCAGTATCAGGTCTTCAGCCATTAGATATAGACTACATGAAACGAGGTTACTTCCACGCATCAAGTCAATCCACAGGCCACGGTTATGAGGAATATGGAGCGGAACCTCAAGTAATAACGAAGGCTAACTCATTCAAAGAGGGTGTTTTTGAAGTTGTCGCTGTTCCTGAACGGCAACACGAAACTCGGACAAGTATTCGAACTATGACGATCTTCGTGGCGAATTCAACGCCCGATACCGTGAACTTTAATGCACAAGATGGGCGACTATATATGAAGATGCAGGCAAAGGATAAGACTGGGGCCTGGCGCGACATTGAATACCTTCCAAACAGTTGGTGCGGCAACAGTTATCACACGATGTGGCTCGCCCCCGGGAACTATTGGTCGTTTGCTGCTCCCGTATACCACGGGGCATTTGAAACCCAGTTGAGAGTTGAGTTAAAGGTGGTAGACGGAAAGATTGACCATACTCAATTTGAACATAAGAAGAACGAGAACATCTTCTATAGCAATGAGTTTAACGCAAGTGTCAATCCGGGCCAGTTTTGGCGCAAGGCTGGTTATACCCCAATGGGGATAATGGATCCGTATTTGGAGTAAGGCAAGGAGGTGGCTGCGAGAGGTAAATTATCTCGACTCCCTTAGCCCATACATTATATCTGTCCTCAACACATACTTTGTACCCTCCAATACCTCCGTTCCCGTGTGTTCCAGGTAATGATAGAACACAAGGGCAGATCCCTTCTTGGGCTTAACGGACAAGTGATCGAAAGTCGTCTCGCCCCCTGTGAAGTTGTCATTCAGGTAAATCATAAAAGTATAATAGCTCGCCTCTCGACTATTTCGGATATAACTCTGATCACGATGCTTTCGAAACTGTTGACCACGCTGATATTTATAGAACCGAAACAACTCATTTAAACCAACAGCCTGTGACTTACCGATGGTCTTCGGCGCATACGGCTCCAGCTCGACCCATAACTCCTTTGCCAGGTCAAAGTCCTTGTAAAGTACCCGGTTGTTGTTGCGGATGTGATCCACCAGGCGCGGACCATTTTCCGTTTGAATAGTTGCCGGTTCATATCCAGTCGCTTCCGACGTCGTTATAAAGTCATCGCATTTTTGTCCTGACCAGAAGTTTTCGATCAGAAATATGTCATTCGACAGTACAAGTTTTTTCATTTTCGTTCAGTTAATAATTGTTTGATCTTATCAGGTACTACGAACCTGTTACCAAGGAATGCTTTTGTGACGCGAATGCCCTCGACAATATTTCTATTGAATTCATCCAGGCGTTCAGCAGGAACCCAAAGCTCTTGATGATGGGCCAGACCAACGGTTTGAATCGCGAATTCTTCAATATAGCCTTCAGGGATCTCGAACTGAGTTACGAAGCCTGCCCCATCGCCATCAGTATCCCCCATATTCCATCGCTCAGCAATCTCGGCTGCGTATTGAAAATTCAACACAGGGTAGAATATTGGCTGCCAATAAAGTCTAGGCGGAAAACTCTTCATTCCTGAATCGATGATAAAGACGAGTTCTTCAGCACCGACAGGTCTAAAGAGTGTTATATTTTTAGCCATCACTTGATTCAGTTAATATTCTCCTAATCATTGATTCGTACTCCACATTCAATGGAAGAGTCATCTCTATATTCAATTTCTTTCGACTAACCATCGTAACTTTTTTCGTCTTAGGGTTGACCGCTGAAGTTTCAATCGGCTCATATCTGAAGCCGACGCCTCGTTTTTGCCACACTGGAAGGTCGTTGTAGTTAATACCCTTTTCAAAAAGAAATTGGTTTTTGTCGGCAGTCGACTTTCGTTCAAGCTGTCGGGTAGCCTCTGCCACGCTTGAGCCTTCGTTTCTAAGCGTCCAGTAACACCACGCATTTAACGCGTTCCGACTCGCGTCCTCTGCCCTCCAACGAAAGTAGTCGACGACAAGATCTTCGGTTGGTAGAGGAATGATCCTACAATCAAACACCCCTATTGCTCCCATTTGCTTTGTGAAATAAGCACTGGCTTGTCCAGACAGTATAGAAAGAAGTTTCCGTGTCTTCCGACCGAAACCATTCTCATTTCTATCAAACAGAATAGATATTTCATCACTTTGACAATAGCCATATGATATTTTAAAGCCGCAATTCATCAAATGAGACGCTGTGCTGATCATAGCATCACGAAAACTTTCGTCGAAAGGCCTCTCGAGGGGAAGCAATTCTTTTGTTAGCCTCGTGAACCCGCGCCCGTCGAGCCGTGCCACAATAAAGAGTTCCGGCATTACATATTGATCGAGGTTCTCCTCGAAAACACGCATCTTCTTATCAAGCATTTCGAATTTCATGATGCAATAGATTTAACAATGAATTTACCTTCGGCAATTTTAACAGAGTAAAGAGCGTCAAATCCCTCATCGAGAGATGGTGGCTGAAGTTGTTTAAACTTTGCAAGAACTCCCACTGGCTCGATCTTTTCATCTCCGATCCGGTTTTCGTTACGCTGGAGACAATCTTTGACAATAGACTCAAAGTAGTAGCCAGTTACACCGTATCGATTTTCTTTGGCCTGTACAATGTACCTGCTCCTTTCTTCCTTCTGGACATTCGTATTGTCAATCACGAGCCGTTGTTGAAGTGAGAATGCAAGATTGAGGAATCGTCGCTCTTTATTGCGCGTATTCAGGAGATCGAGACTTAGTCGAATATGCGAATTGAAGAACCTTTCCTTGTAGAAAGTGCTCTTTCCACTGCCAGGAATTCCTACAAATAGTATCAGTTGCATTTTCTAAATCGTTTAAAAACAAAAAAGCCCGGACTCTAATACCCGGGCTTTTTTGTACTGTATCTATGATACTAATACCTGCATAAACGCCGGGCAAAACAATTTGCTTCATAGGCATGGCCCATGAAACCTCGTTCTGTCATATGGCGTTGTGCTAACATCATGATACAAATGTATACTAAGTTTTCATTCAAATGTTTTGCCCATCAGAAAAAACTTCCTTTATCTTTGCATCAGCAAAATGAAAACGGGAAATATCATATCTAACAAACGCCGCTGTCAGCATATATGCTATCAGCAGAAGGTATGTTCGTGCCCGGATGGATTGTTATGATATAGAATCACAATAGATATTATACAAAGCCCTGGGCAACTCGCCTGGGGCTTTTTGTTTTTATACAGTTTCTCTCAATTGAAATAATGAGAAGCATGGTACTGTATTGTCTATGTAATAAAAATTGTCAGCGTGCTCGAGTGGTCTAAGAGTGCTGTTTGCAAAACAGTTATTCATCGGTTCGAATCCGATCGCTGACTCACATTGTCCGCCGAAGTTTAACGAAGGCGGAACACTTTGGGATCGTCTAATGGCAGGACGGCTGACTTTGATTCAGTAAATGCGTGGTTCGAGTCCCGCTCCCAAAACTTCGAGGTGTATCGGCTCACGCTTATACCGTGTCGAAACCGTAGTTGGTTACACGTTGGTTCTACTCCAACCACCTCGACTGTAATAAATATCGGAGAGTAGTCCGTAAGTGGAAGCGGGCCGCTCTGTAAAAGCGGTGCTTAATTGCCCTGGATGTTCGATTCATCCCTCTCCGACATCGTGTGCCAAAGCGTAAGCGAAAGCACACTTATGGTGATGTAACGCAAGGTGGTAAAGCGGCCCCGACTCGTCGGGGTGTTTATCAGGTCGAACCTTATACATCACCCAAATATTGCTCTGTCGTCTAATGGATCAGGATACAAGGATACGGACCTTGGGATGCGAGTTCGAATCTTGCCAGAGCAACGATTTTGTAAATTCAGCTTGTCGACCGCGTTAAATTGACAAAAAGTATATAAACAAAGCCAGGAAAGTATTTAAAGAGTTTTATCGGGAAAAAGCAGAGGTTAAGATCAAAGAGAGAATGAAACTGATCGACGTAAAGTTTCACCGCAAACCGGCAGGGATAAAAGTGTTGGAGTTAAGGAACCGATGGGCATCATGGACACCGAAGAATAGATTGAATTTTCACTGGAAATGTGTGATGGCCCCAATTTCTGTTTTAGATTACATTATTGTCCATGAATTGGTCCACTTGCAATACCCTAACCACTCGCCTGATTTCTGGAATGAAGTTGATAAACATCTACCCGATTATCGTGATCGAGCGGCCTGGCTTAAGGCAAATGGGGTGAAGATGGCATTGTAAGATAACCCACCCGAGCGGCCAGTGTGGTTAAAAGAGATCACAGCTTTTGATCATTTCTCCAACAGTAATTTCAGACGATTGTACCCGTCAACCGGAAAGTCATTCTCCACCCACTTCTCCCTGTACCGTTTGACCCCTTCTTTCTCCAGGATCCTCCTCGCGTTCTCAAAAACCTCCGTCGAAAAATTCAACACGGTATCCTCACACTTAAAGACGACCTGGAATTCTTTTTCAGTTATTATATCCCAGCTCGCCCAATCTTTAAACCATCTTATTTCTACCAACAACTTTCCTTCGGGCAGTGCCTGCAAATAAATAAGGTGCTCGCCAGGCTCATCCATGGCAAGCACCTTCGCCTCCTGCGCACCTTGTAATAACAGGTTCGCGGCTGTGATCAATTCCGACAGAGTGTCACGCAGGTACGAGACCGTCATTCGAACCCGCTGTTGTCCGTGGTTCACATGCAAGTCGGCCCAACCGTGAAAGTCTAAATGGTAGTTAATTGTTAAAGGCATTGTATTAATTTCTCAATCTACCTCCTTAAACTTCTCATCCCCACACATTCTCACAATCTTCGGCATAAACGAACCCAATACCTCCACAAGCTCTTTCTGTGAGTTCATCACCTGGTGTATATCCTTATACGCCATCGGCGCTTCATCCAAACCCGAGCCGATAAGTTCTACACCGGCATCCTTCAGAAACTTGTTAACGTTTCCAGGAAGTATCGTTTCCTTCGCCTTCGTGCGCGACATCGTTCTTCCCGCGCCATGCGACGCGGAGTTGATCGACGCAGCCATTCCCTTTCCACGAACAATAAATCCGGGTGTCGCCATCGATCCAGGGATAATACCAAGTACACCCTTACCCGCAGGCGTTGCACCCTTACGGTGCACGATCACCTCCTTGCCATTCGCATCCTTTTCCTTCCAGGCAAAGTTGTGATGGTTCTCTATCATCGCTAATGGAGTTTCACGTAAACCGATCGAGATCCTTTCATGGATCTGGTGATGACACGCCGACGCATAGTCGCCCGCAAGATTCATCGCGAGCCAGTACTCCTGTCCCTCCTGTGTGTTAAGGTCAAGCCACGCAAGATGCTTCGCCTCCTGTGGAAGCTTGCAGTTATCCATCGCGATCTTCGTGTAGTGGCGGGCAATGTTTGCACCAAGTCCACGCGAACCAGAGTGCGAAAGCAATGCGAGGTATCGGCCCGGCGCAAGATCATACTCGTTGACCGGATTCAATATCTCAACAATACCGAATTCAACAAAGTGATTACCTCCACCCGACGAACCGATTTGTTGCCACGCGCGATCTTTCATCTCACGCACAATGCTGAGCTCAGAAAATTCCTTGCGCTCAAAGATCTCGTGATCTTTCGGCGTCTTGAAAGTAGCCTGGCCAAACTTGGTGTTGTTCAGAAGAAGCTTTTTAAAAACGTCTTTGTTCTCGTCAAGCTTTTCTGTCGGGATGTCGTACAAAGTAAGACACATTCTGCATCCTATGTCGACACCTACACCGTAAGGGATCACGGCGTTGTTCGTTGCAAGCACGCCTCCGATCGGCAAACCATAGCCCTGGTGTGCATCTGGCATCAACGCCCCCGCTACGGTAACCGGAAGTTTCATCGCGGTTGACATTTGATTAAGAGCGCCTTGTTCTATTGCTTCGGCACCATAGATCTGGTATGACTTGCTTTCGGTGTTGAGAGCAATAGTATCATCTGCCGGCTTCAGCAATTCTGCTGCAACTGGTGCAAACAGGTTGTCACCGATATAGAGAGATGGGTTGGCAATCACTTGCTTCAACAACGAAAGCTTTCCGTCGAGATCAAGCTCCGGGTAGTGAGTTTCAACTACCTCGAGCGCAAGGCCAAGAGCTTTACCTTCTGCAAATCCAATCTGTTTGAGGTCGTTTCCGGTTAAGATCATTATTTCTTCTTTTTAGTTGATGATTCAAAGATCAGCGGGAAGTGCGCAGTCTTTCTGCGCAGTAGTGGTTATTTTTGCCTTTTTTTTTTTAAATAAAAGGGCAACAATCACAGATGATTGTCGCCCTAAATAAGCAGATCTTTCCAGATTGCTCTACTTCTTCGGTACGAAGATGTCCTTCAACTGATCTACGATCAAATTGCCTCCCGACAGCGAGATGCTATTGATCTTGTCTGCAATCTTCTCCACATACTCCATCTCTTTCAACTTGAACAGCATCGAGTTCTCCTCCATCAATTTGGCAGTATTCAATAAGCTCCTCGTGGAAGCCGTCTCCTCACGCCGCATGATCACATTGGCCTCAGCTTTCTTCTGAGCCACCAACACCTGGTTCATGATCTCTTTCATCTCACCAGGAAGAATGATGTCCCTCAAACCGCAGTCTTTGAGCTCAACACCCAAATTGTAGGCTTTGTCTTTCAACGTTGCCAAAACATAGGCGGAGATCGACTCTTTTTTCTCGAGCAACTCGTCCAACGACAGGGTCCCCACAAACTCCCTCAATGCCAACTGCATCAGGATGTACAACTGCTTTTCGTAGTCCTTGTTCTCAATCAAAGCCCTGATAATATCAATGACTTTGTATTGGGTGTAGAAGTTGATCCTCAACGCAGCCTTGTCCTTCGTCAGGATTTCCTGTCCGGAGATCTCAAGCTGCAATTGTCTCAAGTCGGCTTTCAACACCGAGGTCACGATCGCGTTCTTCCAGAAGTAGTAAACTCCTGTCTCAAGAACCCTGGAGAACTTTCCGTCGATCAACAAGATCCCTTTTTCCCAGGATTCCACGACGTACACTCTCAGGAACGGCAACACTTCTTTTTTCATCAATGTGTTTGCATCGATTTCCTCGGTGACCTCGATCTTGCTGAGGTCGGCTTTGATGAATGAATACTCTGTGACTCCATTCCAGTACGCATACCTTCCTGGCTCCAAAATACTTTTGAGGTTGTTGTTCTCGTACCTGAATGCGATCTCGCTATCGCCAACCTCCACGACCGTCAACATGTTCGCCAACTCCGCATCTTTCAACAGGATGTTTAAGTCGATTGAAGGATGGAACGGCTTGGTCAGGTCGTACACGAGCACATCCTCGTTTGGCATTAACCAATAAGCACCTTCCGAAACCACTCTCTTGTAGTTTCCATTTCTGAACACCAAACCAATTTTTCCGGTGTTAATTCTGATCCTTTTCATCGTATTAAAAATTAAAAATAAAGTCATTTAAAAGAAAGCAGTTCACGACACATCATTCTTCGATCACGGAAGCGTAATTGAGTATAGCTGCATCCAGTTAGTTTTCCGCATCCATCATTTATGCGGAAAAGTAAGTCGACTTGCTACCCGGTATCCTTACGCCTTCAGGTTTTCAAAGAACTGGCCTTTGTTAAATACTTATCAAAGACCCGACATGCCCAAACTACTTTCAGGGTTGGCATCATTTTAAAGAAGCGATGCACTTCTGGCTTAAGATGGATTAACAGTCCATTTCTTGTTACTCTACCGTCTGAGTTACCCCGACATGTCGGGGGAAGGAGTCGAACCTTCGACACACAAGTGTGAGGAAAACAACATTGAGCCAAGCAGCATGTTGAGTTTTATTTGCAACACAACACTATGGCGCTATTCAGAAACGCTCATCAGGTCTTATGCTTCCTGTTTTCTCCGCGCTAATTCCAGCACACAGTGCTGGAAAAAGATCTTTAAAGTTTTCAAAACCCCCGTAGCCAGCTGCTACAGGGGGACATCTTTTAACGCATTCACCATTTGCGCGTAAATGATGAAACAAAGGTTCCGGATAAGTGCGCAGTCTTTTTGCGCACTTATGATTTTTTTACTTTTTTTATAGAGATTTTTTATGCCCGTCAACAGGAACGCCCTTATTCGCTACCGGACCATTGATAATTGCCTTCAAAACAGGCAAAAACGGTGGACTTTGGGGGATCTCATTGAAGCTTGTTCGAATGCCTTGTATGAGTACGAAGGGATCGACAAGGGCGTGAGTCGCCGCTCTGTGCAAATGGATATCCAGATGATGCGCAGCGAAAAGTTGGGATACAATGCGCCCATCATCGTGCTCGAAAACAAATACTACACTTACGGGGATCCGAACTATTCGATCACCAATATCCCGTTAACAGATCAGGACCTCGGAAAGCTGACCGAGGTGGTTGAGATCTTACGGCAGTTCAAAGGGTTCAGTCACTTCCAGGAATTGAGTGGCATGGTGCAGCGACTCGAGAACAAGATCTATGCGGCCAAGACGAACCAGGAGCCCGTTATTGATTTCGAAAAGAATGAGAACCTGAAAGGACTCGAGCACATCGAAACGTTGTACCAGGCGATCATAAAGAAATGCGCCGTGACTTTGAACTATCAGTCGTTCAAGGCGAGGGAGCCGAGAACGTTTCAATTTCATCCGTATTATTTGAAGGAGTATCGAAACCGGTGGTTTGTGATTGGAATAACGATGAAGAACACACCGGTCATGAACCTTGCACTCGACAGGATTGTGAGCGTTAGCGATTGTGATGTCAAGTACGTACACCGGCAGGAATTCAATCTTGCAACACACTTTAACGATGTGATTGGCGTGACGGTAAATCAAAATTCGCGCCCGGAGAAAGTCCTGCTTCTTTTCGACAGGGAGACGGCTCCATATATTATTACGAAACCACTTCACCATTCTCAAGAAGAGTTAGAGACGTCGCCGGGTGGAGTGCTGTTTTCTTTAAATGTGCAGTTGAACTTTGAACTCGAACGGGAGATCCTCGGGTATGGCGCCCACGTAAAAGTTGTCGCTCCAGACAGGCTCAAGCGACGGATAAAAGAGATTCATGAACATGCGGTCGACCTGTATCAGTATGAATTCAACGCCGAATCGTTGCGCAACAACCTGCTGAAGACAACTCATAAGGGTTACTGCGTTCTTCATCATGTTTTTGCCAGGAAGGAAGTGAACCAGATCAAGCAGTTGGTATACAACTATACCCGATCCACTGGTCAGAAGGAAGATACTTATGCGATCCGGAATCTGCTAAAAGAGATCCCGGCGCTTAAGCGGCACCTGTTTAATACAAACCTGGTGAAGATATTAAAGTCGATCGATCCGAACCTGTTCCTTACGAAGGCGATATACTTTGATAAGAGTCCGGAATCGAATTGGTACGTGACGTGGCACCAGGATATAGTGATAAATGTTTCGGAGAAGGTTGAAACGGAGGGATATTCGGGTTGGACAAAGAAGTTTGGTGTGCATGGAGTCGTTCCGCCGGAAGATATTTTGAAGAACACATTCACGGTAAGGATCCATCTTGACGATACAAATGAAAGTAACGGTGCCTTGAAGGTGATACCGGGATCGCACAAAAAGAAGTTGTCGGACGAGGAGATCGCTCTTATTGTGCAGAACAGTATTCCGAATGTGTGTGACGTTGAAGCGTGTGGAATTCAAATCATGAAGCCGTTGATACTTCATGCGTCGTCGAAGGCGACGGTGCAGAAGCACAGGAGAGTGGTTCACCTGGAATTTTGTTCGACTGAGTTGCCAGGTGGGATGGAGTGGGCGGAGAGGATGGAGGTAGGGGAGGGATGAGTTTTCATTCAAAATGTTTTGCCCATCCAAAAAAAGTTACTTTATCTTTGTGTAAGCAAAATGAAAACGGGAGTAATCATATCTAACAAACGACGCTGCCAACATAAAGTTCATCAGCAGGAGGTATGTTCATGCCCGGAAGGATTGTGATGATATAGAACTTTAAAAATATTATACGCAAAGCCCTGGGCACCTCGCCTGGGGCTTTTTGTTTTATATGTTTTTTCGTCGATTGATGTTGATGAGAAGCGTGGTCGGGTATTGCTCCGTCGTCTAATGGAGAAAGATACGAGGGTACAAACCTTGGGATGCGAGTTCGAATCTCGCCGGGGCAGCTCGTTTTTTATTTTTTTTCACCGCTGGGTCTAAAACCCACACCCGCAAACAGGAATGGGGGGATCTGATCCTGTCATGTTATTGATGACAACTTTTTTGACCCTGCACTGCCAAACCGGACGGTGGCATCCAGCTCCGTCATGTCCGACAACCGTCCTATAAACATTTTTTTACTTCTTACACTGTGTGTCGCAGCCCTTCCGCGTTCCTTTCTCCTGAAGTTCACCAATAAGTGAACCACCGAATGAACTTCCGAACGGATCAGAATCAAAACTAAACCAGTATAAATGAAAACCAGGATCATCTGCCTCGAAACCATCGACGACTACATCGCCGCCGATCCCCGGCAAAGAGCGATACTTAGTAACTGGATCGTTCAATTGAAGCATGCTCGCTGGAACGCGCCATCCGACATAAGCAGGATGTCATACCCTGCCAGTTTCCTGGGAAATAAAAGCAACCGGGTAGTGTTTAACATCGGTCGCAATAGTTTCACGGTCATATGTATGTATGTTTTCGTCAGGAGATGTGTTTACCTCCTGATATGTTGGGTCGGAACGAGAAAGGAATATCGCGAACTGCCCGATGCAGCCCGTCAACACATTATCCTTTCGAAGTGTTAGCCTTGTAACTGTATCGGACAGTTATCTCTACATTGAAATGCCTTGCCAATACCTCGATATTTTCTTTCGACAAGCCTTTTTTGTAGTTCAGTATGTCCGACACGAGGCCTTTGCTTACACCGAGTATTTCCACGAGATCTTTGGCGCGCAGGTCATGTTCAGCCATCAACGATCTCACAAGTGCAACCGGCTCGGGAAAGGAATTTCTTTGTGGAGAGTCGCTGCGGCCCTCCCACTTGCCGATCAGAACACGTAGGAGCTCTATTTCTTCTTTTGTTGACTTCGTTTTGACACCACCAGCGATGAGCTTTTTAAGTATGGCAGAATATTCGTCGTACTGCTTGCGCGAACTGATCACTGTGTACTTCAGTCTCATGGAGAGATTCAGAGCTGGGCACTCCGGCGTAACGTGGTTTCTTCGAAATCGAATTTAAAGTCGAGTAGTTCCTGATAGTGCATATCCAACGCTCTTGCCATTATCAGGATTACGATGAGGCCCGGCTCCCGGGTTCCGCGCTCGTATTTTGCGAGATTACCGGCATCAATGCCCGATCGCACTTCAAACTGGCGTAACGTAAACCCTTTCTTTAACCGTAATGATTTGAGACGTTGGCCGAAAGTCGCCAGGACCTGTGCACGATATTGCAGCTTCATCAACCGAGACCTCTTCTTCGACTTTTTTGCAGGAGCCTTAGCCATCGAACGCAAAAGATAACCATCGGACAAACTGAAACAGTTTGTCTAATTAGACGACAAGGTATGCTCGCAATAATGTGTTGAACAGGATTTTGTGCGAAGGCGGTGAGAATTGTAAGGAAAACCGAACGTTTTGAAGGTGGTCAATTGTCGATTTCGATATCAAGCAGTTCGAGGTGATGCACCTTCAACGCATCTGCCATCTTCATGATCACCACCAGCTTCGGCTCAACCTCGCCGCGTTCATACCTGCCCAACATCTCCTTACTGATATCGACAGCACGAGAAAACTCCGCCGGAGTAAATCCCTTCGCAAGCCTCAACGACCGCAGCTTCTTTCCAAACGAAATAAATATTAACTTCTTAGACTTCTTCGATATCTGTTTTGCCATGATCCAATATCGGAACCTCGTCAGCAGTTCCTTTTGTCTAATTAGACAATTCTCAGCTGGTTGTCAACCCCGAGTCGGGTAATTCAAATTCAAAGGCAAGGAGATCCTGGTGGGTGATACCCAGCGACTTCGCCATGATCACAATGATCGCAAGACCGGGCTCACGCTCACCATTCTCGTACTTTCTTAGATTACTGCTGTCGATCCCACATCTAATGGAAAACTGCGTGGGTGTAAGTCCTTTTTCTACCCGAAGCACCTTAAGCCTGTTGCCAAAAGCCGAACAAAGTCGTGCACGATGTTCGATCTTCATGAGACGTACTCTCCTTTGGGTGTGACCTGGAATCTTTTTTGTCATCAACCCTGAAGGTGATGACAGTCACGAAAGTCCTCCCGGTCTAATCCGACCTACTTACTCAAAATTACAAACTCAACTCTCCTGTTCAATCTCCTGTGCTCCTCCGTATCATTCGGCGCTATCGGCTTCGCACCACCATAGCCCTTCGCTATAATGCGATCGCCCGCAACACCACCCTTCACCAGGTATTTTTTTATCTCCACTGCACGCTCGCGCGATAACATCACATTCGCTTTCGGATGTCCGTAAGCATCTGTATGTCCCGCCACTTCAATACGTATCGTCGGATTCTTTATCAGAAAACTCGAAACTGAGTCGAGCGTCGAATAAGACTGGCTCAGCAACACGGCAGTACTTTGTTTGAACAATACATTGTTGAGGCTCACGTGTACGCCCACTTCAACCGGAAGTTCTTCAAGCTCATTAAGAGTCTCAACAACGATCGCTTCTTCTTTGGGATCTTCCGCAGGTTCTTCTGTTTCGTCGATTGGAATTGGGGGGCGGTTATATCCCGACACCGCGAAGATCACCACGCGATTCTTCTGATCTATCTCTCCTCCAGAGATATTGCGGATCATCAAACCACGAAGCTCCTTAACCTCGGGTACCGAAATGTTGAACTCATACATTCTTGGATTTTCTGGCGCTCCGTCGTACATCGGGGGCCCATCCTCGCGTTTCATCCGACCCATTCCTTTTATGATCGGCCTCGGTCCGTCAACCCAATCCGGAAAAGTTCCGGACTTAATAGTCGTTGTGCCATCCGAATACAAAAGAGTTATCGAGAACGTTGCCTTTCCTTCTGTTGCAAAGCCGAGCAACGAGATAACTTCGAAGGTTACAGGTGTGAAGTTCAACACACCCTGCGAACCTTTGGGTAACAGCAACGCATTGGGTTCGTTAAATTTCTTTAGCTGGTAAAGTTTGTGCCTGTAGATGATCTTACCGTTATCGGCCAACCCGTTTCCGGCATCCATTTTTTTTGCTTTCGCATAGGCCTGCGAGAACAAAACATGGTTCGAAGGGGCCATCGCCATTTCAGAGGTTGTCGATGCAACTGCTCCCGACTGTGGATTTTCTACTATCACGTCCTGGTTGAAACCACTGGCATCGATAGGCTTATATAGATGCACGGTTTTCACCTGTTGCGCGTATGCAATCACAGGAAACTGCAATAACAACAACACGGCGGCACGAATCATAACAATGAGTTTCAGGACATCAAAGTTAGTAATTAATGCCTGAACGGGAATGAGGGTTATTTCACCACCAACGAAATGAGCTCAGTCTTCTTATCGTCGCCCAGGAATTGACCCCTGTGGTATACCGTTTACGAGCACATAACTTCCCAGAAGCGAATTATCAGTAGCATGCACCGTGGTGACCAGGATAACGTCTTCACCGAAAACTGCAACCGATGGTGACCAGAACCGCTTTCCTGCTTCGAATGGTTTTACTTCTACAGGCGTGTTATTCTTGTTATAACCACAAACATATTGCGCCGCAGTGTAGACGTCGCCGCCAGAGATCGCCATCTCATTAGGCATGTATCCTGCCGCGATCGTTCCTGCTTCAACTCCATTTTTCCAATATAAAAATCTAACGGTTCATCCTGCGCTTTCGACATTTCAGTAACCCCGTTTTGTTTGGCGGCAGTGCATGCAGGATCATTACAGCATGATTACCACAGAAACACTTCTACGCATTATGCTGATCGCTCACATTGCGGGAGGCACACTCGCTCTCATCACTGGTTTAGGCGCCATGTTCACCGCAAAGGGCAGCCGGATCCACCGACTCTTCGGGAAGATCTATTTCTGGTCGATGACCACGGTCTTCGCAAGCGCCGTTGTGCTGGCAATCGGCCACAGCAAAACATTCCTGCTGATGGTGGCATTCTTCAGCTACTATTTCACAGTGCGAGGCTACCGGATATTGTTCCAGAAAGGAGTTGGCGGGAAGGTTAGGGCAACGTGGGTCGATGTTTTGATCGGAACAGTTGCTGGAGTGTTCATCGTATCTCTAGGTGCATGGGGTGTGTACATGTTCATCCAGGGGATAATGATGGGCGTAGTGGCAATTGTTTTTTGTTCGATCGGCGCTACGTTTCTTATTAGTGATATCCGCAAGTTTCGGACAACACAGGGGAAAATGCATTGGTCGTACGGACACATCGCAGCGATGGGTGCGAGTTACATTTCGGCAACAACGGCATTTGTGGTTGTTAACATTACCTTGCCTGCATTCGGCTGGACCCTGTGGATACTGCCGTCGATTATTGGCGGAACATTGATCGGCAGAACGACAAAAAAGTATAAACTGAAGTTTGAAGGCCAATGAGGTCGGCTTCAAAAGAACTTTTCGATTATTTCTTCCAGCATTGTCTTAATTAATGGTTTCGACCTGAAGTCGGCGACAATACCCGAAGCCTTTGCCTTTCGTTCATCGTCAGGATTATTCGAGGTTGTCAGCATGATAACTACAGCTCGCTGTTTTTCTTTTTCCAAAGATTTGAGCTCCGCGAGGAAGTCCCAGCCGTTCATACCTGGCATGTTTATGTCGAGTAGAATAAGGTTTGGATATCCGGGCTCTGCCGGAGACGTTGCCTTAAGGTAGTTTAATGCTTCGGCCGCTTTTATGTACACAACAACTTGCTCAGCCACGTCGGCCTTTCGGATAATCCTTTCGTGAAAGAAATTGTCGTGGCGATTGTCGTCGATCAACATGATACAATTAAGCTTCTGCTTCATCGCGTAAGTCGGCTATTGTGAAGTTAAATGATGATCCTTCGCCTTCCCGTGATTCTACCCAGATCTCGCCATTGTGGAGCTCGGCAATTTTTTTGCAGTTCGCCAGTCCGATGCCGTTACCCTCATATTCGTCGACCGTGTGAAGTCGTTGAAAAATATCAAATATCCTCGCGTAGTGGTTAGGTGCTATGCCAATGCCATTATCGGTTACTGTGAACTTCCACTTGTTTGTGAGCTGAGCTGCGTCGATGCGGATCACGGGTTTCTTTCCCGGTAATTGAAATTTGATCGCATTAGAAATGAGATTCTGAAAAAGTTGCCTCACCTCGGCCTCGTAGACAAACAGCGTTGGCATCTTCATTACCGTGATCTCCGCATTTGCAGAATGTATCGTTGTGTGCATGTCTTCCGTCACTTCCCGTACCAGGTCCTGCAGGTTTGCACTCACCAGTCGTTTGTTACGGCCCAGCCGCGAAAAATCGAGCAATGCTTTTACCAGTATGCTCATTCTGACGGTAGCGCCTTCAATCGATTTCAAGTATTCAAAAGCTCCTTCATTGAGTGAATCGCTGTAATCTTCTTTAAGCAAATAGATGTAGTTCGATACTGTGCGCAAGGGCTCCTGTAAGTCGTGCGAGGCGAGGTAGGCGAATTGCTCAAGCTCTTTGTTCCTGATCTCGAGCGCCACTTGTTTTTTTGCGTTCGTCTCCTGGAGTTTCCTTTCGGTGATATCTATGATCGAAGCAAGAACGACCTGACCCTCCGGTGTTTCGATGGGGTTTAGACCAATTTCAACCTGGATCTCTGTCCCATCTTTTCTTCTTGCAAAAAGATCCCGGCCGGCACCCATTGAACGAGTCTGGGGTTTTTGAAAAAATGAAGTCCTATGCCCGGGATGATTGGACCGAAACCTTTCCGGTATAAGTGTCTCAAGTTTATTGCCGATCAATTCACTGCGCTCGTAACCGAACAACATCTCGGTTTGCCGGTTTACAAGGGTGATAATACCGGCCGTGCTTATCAGCACCATCGCATTTGGTGCACTTTCCACGACCAGCTTTACCCGCTCTTCTGCTTTTTTGCGCTCGGTGATGTCGATAATTGATGCGAGAACGAGCGTCCCTTCCACGGTAACAACAGGATTCAATCCTATCTCTATCGGAAACTCTGTGTTGTCTTTCCGGATTGCAAACAGCTCACGTCCTGCACCCATCGACCTCACGCTTGGCGAAGAGAAGAATGACTCCCGGTATTCCGGGTGCTTTTGCGTATAACGCTTAGGCAGAAGCATTTCAACCATCCGGCCGATCAGCTCCGATCGCGGATAACCAAAAAGTTTTTCTGTCTGGTTGTTTACGTAAGCAATCTTGCCCTCCTTGTTCACAAGAACAATGGCGTTGGGCGAAGACTCCACAATAAGCTGAAATGTAAGCTCATTATGTCGAACCTCCTGACTTTTCATAGCCACGATGATACGTCGACGTTAATAATAAAACAGATCGCGATTGCTCGCGTGGGATAGGGATAGAATGAAGATAGAACTTTAATATAAAGAAAGCAAGAACTCGCCTGTGCGCGCTGTTGCGGGATCAGGCTACCAAATCTTCCACCAGGGCTTTTTCTCTTCTTTCTTGCTTGTAGCTGGCACATTCGCCGGGGTCGCCACTGCCTTATTCTTCGCGGCTTCTTTCGCAAGCATAGCCTTCGACTTATGTCTTATCTGGTGTTTGAAATTATTCGCCTTTAATATTTTGTCGACGCGCTCTCTATAAACTTTACCCTTCACCGGGTCGACCATATTTATAAAATTAGCATAGCCATTTATCGAAGCCAGCAGGTTCTTCGAGTTATTCCAGTGCTTGCCCGCTATGCCTGTTTTCTCGATCTGGTATAACAATGCCCTGAACCGATCGAGATCCTTCGCCCTGATCGACAGCTTGTCGTTCACCACGATGCCCGTCACTTCTTTACACGCACCTTTACGAAGGATGCGGATTTTATCGGGGTGTATCGTCAGGTTCTCTTCACGCACCACTTTCCTGATAAAGCCCATCAGCGTTTTCACACTCTTCACTGCTTCACCCGACGCAGAGAAAGTGAGGTCATCGGCATAACGTGTGTATGTGAACCCAAGTTTTTTTGCTACACCATTCAAGCGAACGTCAAGCTTGCGACAAATGATGTTTGTGATCGCGGGACTGGTCGGCGCACCCTGTGGAAGCAGGCGTTCCGTTCCTGCTGCATAGTACGTGATGCCGTCGAGCTCGATCTCGTCGCATTGCGGTTCGGTACACATCAATGCCATGATCGTAGCCACCTGCTCGGAGTAGCCCAGCGACTGAAAAACACCTTTTACCCGGGGATAGGTGATCGACGGAAAGAAATCTTTCATATCGATGTTTATCACCACCTCGGCTTTTAAGTGGGGTGTCGCGTTTGTGACGATCGATCGCTTCGTTACGAAGCCATGCGCGGTATCTTTTACAGGAACTTTACCGAGAATATTTTCAAGCACCCAATATTGTGCAGTTTTAAGTCGCGGCATTGGTGTGGAGATCAATCTCTTACCGCCGGTCTTCTTTGGGATGTAAAATCTTTTGTAGTGATTGATCCTGCTCACCGTACGGTGAAATGACAGGAACCTTAGCTCGGGCACGCTGATATTCATCGCCTTCGCGAGTTCTTCTGCGTTGGCGATCACCGGCAACTGTGCCGTCGTAAGTTTCGACGCGTCACTTTGTTGATTGTTGAGTCCCTTCGATACGTCTTCGCCGAGGTAGATGATCTCTTTGCTCTTCTTTTCGTTCCAGGCTGCGGCTTTCGCTTCGCGTTTTTGTTTACGAAGAAGTTTATTTTCAGCTCTTTTCTTTTTCGATTGTTCGAGTCGCTGCTTCCTGACTTCTTTAAGAGCGGCTTCGCGGTCGGAGTAGATCCGCTTTTGCTCCATCAGTTCCCGCAACTCTTTGGTCAGGTTGCCTTCTTCTGCGATCGCTTGTTCGAGTCCGGGATTTTCTCCTTCCTTCCAGAACCCGAGGCGAACCATTTCTTCCAGCAGGACGGCCTGTCGTGTTGAGGCCTTGATACGATCGTAAAGCTGTTGACGTAGTGACGACATTGTTTGAAAACAAAATGGTAGCAGAGGATATCCTTCGTCACTCTGAGGACTGGAACGGTCAACTCAAGCGAGACGCACAACTACGTGGATTTCAAATCCTCAGATTTCACACCGGGGATCCACGTAGTTGTGCAGGATCGTACAGTTAAGAACGAGCCAGTGGCGCGTTAGTAAGCTGTGTACAAGGATGGCGATACACCACCCGGATTGCAAGTCTTGATATCCTGCTGCTACCGGTTTAAATCTAATTCTCTTGTTTCAATTATTAAAACTATAGTAACCCTATTTCTTTTCACGCAAAGCAATACGTAAGGCGATCATGTGTTCGCACGGACCTTGCATTAATTTATTCTGCGTGAAGAAGTTGCATGTACATTTTCCCGAAACCACCCGTTCATCCCTGTCGATCACCAGCTCGGTATTTTGATATTTCGTCTTGTCTTTAACACTTCCTGTCAGCACCGTCTTTCCATCGCGCGTTGCGGCAGCTACCTGTACCTGGCCCGACTGGGCCAACAGTGTTGCCGATGCTTCGCGTGTGTTTGCAAACCGCAGCTCTTCCATCGGCAGTGCCTCCCTCGAAAGCTCGCGCACCCTGTAGGCCTTTGCGTTAATGTCGTAGATCACTTTGCCGGCTTGTGCAAATGCCGAAAGTGCTCCGAGAACTACGGCACGATCAAGGTTCAAACGTTTCGCCAACGACTCTCCGCTCTCGACCCAATTTTCACGCAGGCCCAGGAATATCTTTTGCATCGTGAATGCATCAACCTGTGTGCGTGGCGCAAGCAAGTCGAAGTTTCCAATGCGCGACCAGTCGTTCACCGTCCAGCCCGACAAGCCCAACGTAAAGTTCATGTCGCCCAGATCGGCGATGTAAAACGATGGCAGTCCGGAACCCAATAAAACAACCTTGAAGCTATTCGAAACTGGTATCAATCTTTCGAGCAACAACAACCGGCGGCGTCCCCAGATTCTTATCTCCTTCGACTCGCCTTCGTAGATCGAGCGTCCGCAGCGCACCGAAAGATTCCAGGGTTCGAACACCAATGTGACCGGCTCATTTTTCTTTAAGACCCAACGGATCGATCGAGGTCCTTCTTTTTCCTTGTGGCGACGCAACACGAAACAAATGTTGTAGACATCCATCGGGTGTAGCGTAAACTCCGTTGCGGGTAATGTCATTGCCGAACTCACCTGCAGGAATCCCCGGACCCAACTGGCGGGGACATCGATCTTTACTTCTTTGAAACTTTCGTCGTTGGCTGTCTGAACTTCGAAGCCGCTGGGATCTACATGGAGATGAGTGTCTTTGTAGCCGCGAATTTTCTGGAACTCATCGTACAGTTCTGAAGAATAATCGACGTTGGTCGTTCCGCATTTGAACTCATTCACTTTCGTGAAAACGTTGTGGTTGCAACCAAGCTTTCCGTACGACGACTCATCGACACTAAAACATTCGAAGAATACTTCGTCGGGATGAACTGTGATTACTGGGTCGAAAAGATAACGTGCCTCGGGGTCTGTCTTCGCAAGCCACGTGAGGTATTTCCACTGAGCATCCCAGAATGGTTTCTGGAGCTCGATTCTTTTCTGTCGCACAACGGCAAGCTGACTTTTCACGGCCGTCAGCTTTGCTTCAACTTCGGGGCCCGACTTCAGAAACTCGGCGAGCCAAAGGTCTTCCTGTTGTTTCGCCCATGCTTTGTAGTCGCTCTTATCTTTTGGTTTGTACCTGAAATCGGAAACAACAATGTCGTGCAGGGCAGAGATCGCTTCCCGGAATGGCAGTTTCTTATTGAGAAAGCCGGAGAAATATGTAGGCTCACGATACGTATCGGGCGAGAAGTTCATGGTGGTGCTGCCACCCTGGTTTGTAACCGTTGTTTCGCCCTTGTATTTGTAATCGAAAACCATCTTCGTCAGTTATTAACGTAGTCGCTGTACTCTTTAACTTTCAAGGGCGATTTGATCGACGGATACTTTTGCTGGATGTCGCGCAGTGCTGCGATGCATTCCGCCCTTTCTGTGATCGCCACCGAAACGGACACGCGCGCAAAGATCTCGACACCCATGCGTGCGATTGCTTCCTCGCGCAATGATTCTGTTTTTAAAAACTGCATCACTCTCTTCTTCGCCGTCTTACCTTTATTCACCTGCGAGAGCAGGGTAATGAAGTATGGCTGAAGCGTATTGATGACATCCGCCTTTCCGGATGCAAATTGTACCAGGTAAGCCGTCGCGAATTCCTGCACGCGTGTGGTGGGATGCTGACTGAGTTTCAACAAATACTCCGTGCCATCTTTCGGGTCGAAGAATTTCGTGATTAACTCTCTTCCGAAGTCCTGCACGTCTGCACGAATGCTATCACATAAAAGGATAAGCAACTCCGGTGTCCAGTCGGTAGCCGTGAAGTTTTCACGGAAGTAATCGAACGCAAACAGGCGTGTGTCGTCCCATTCAGAATCGGTGATCTTGAGTGCATCGATCACGAAGTATTTCACTTTGGCTGTGTCGGCACGAAAGGCGGCCCATGCAAGGTGCCTGATCTCTTCCGAAACGTTGTTGGCCAGCTTCACCACTTCGGGCACGGTCAACTCCGAAAATTTCACCTGTCGCTTCACCAGCACAACTCCCAGTTTTTGCGGGGCACGGAATCGTGACGCGACAAGCTTCAACGCTTTGTCCTGTGGTATCGCCACGAGGCTATCGCCCAATTCTTCCGACAGGAGTGCAACGATGTCGTCATGAACGCCTTCGTAGGTTTCTTTCATGATGATCGCAGGCACGAAGAGATCAACAAGCTCTTTTCCAAAATCAGGATAGGCAGTTGCAAGCTTTTTAATGATGGGCCGCACTGCGCTGCGAACATCGGCGAGCGGCGACAAACAGAAGCTAACGAGAAGATCTTTCTTGTCGAGCAACATGTTTTCAGGAAACCTGCCGAGCAACGAGATGCCGATGCCTCTTGTGCTCGCGCCTGGTGATTGCATCATGAGCGCCAGAAATCCCGCAGGTAATTCTTCCGGTCTCACGTTGTGAGCCAGGAGTATCTTGCCGGCAAGGCCGTGTACTTCGGCGGACGAATGATGGAAAAGATCCTGTATGATAGAAAGGTTGATCCTTTTGAGAACGTCGTTGAAAAGCGTAGTGAGCGAATCGCCGATAAGACCAATGCGTTTTTCGTCAGCTTCAGTCACCACAGGGGCAGTCACTATAGAGGCAATGATCTTCGCGACAAGAATTTCTGCCTGTTGGGGATCGAAAGAGTGATTTGCGAAGAACTTGCGGAGCCAATTGTGAGCTTCAGGCCGCTCCAGTTGCAACAGTGCAACCATGAAATCCAGGTTGCCAGCTACTTCACGCTGTGCACCGATGAGCCAGATCTCAACTTGCTTACGGGCTTCGTCGAACGGTGAGTTGAGAAGTGCGAGCAACAATGCGAAGTCGGGGTTGCTGCGATCGTAGCGACTCATCGCGATGTCGAGCCCGAGGCGTTGTACGGCGGAGAACGGCGATTGCAAGAACCGGACGATGTCTTCGGTTATCACATCTTTCTGGAAGTCTGCATTTGCACCCCAGATCTTCAAAGCGAAATCGATGATGATGCTTATTCTTGATGCTCCAAGGATCCGGATCACGTCGGTTGAAGCGTGGTTCCAAAGTGATGGAAATGCTTCTTCGCGATCCATTGGTCCTTTTTGGCCAGGCAAATAAGGAGCGACACATGCCCAACCTCGTTTAACCTGCTTATATCGCTTACTATTCTTAAATAGAATGTAGTTCAGTGAGTTGTATGGCCAGAAAGCGTCGAAGTGAGTTTTTGTTTCGAGAAGTTCGTTTCGCCTGGTAGACTGGTTGTAGACGTACTTATATACCGAAATATGGTTAGGTTCTTTTGCATCTGTTTCATTGAATGAGAGCAGTATCGCGGTGGCGAGTTGTGTGTAGGCGTCGCTGCCGGCGTCGCCCAGTTTACGCAGCTCACGTTCAATCCGACCCACCAGGTAGTCTTTGGTTTTGGTTGAGAACGCCAGCTTCTTCTTTTCTTCGGCACGCATGTAGTGCCTGGTTTTGTACGAAGCTGGTTGTGATTCGAAATGTTTGGCGAGAACACCATATGTATCGTGATCCTGGAGCATTTCGGCAGCTTTGAATATCCTTCGTACTGCGTAGAAGTTGTTGGCAACTAAAGGAACTTGTGGAAGGATCGACAAAAGCACACCCTTCATTTTTTGATCGTCGCGGACCAGTCGGTAAACGTTCACGAGGAATTCGTTCGAGCTGGTTTTCAGTTCGAACAGCAGCTCCCGTAAAGTTTTCTCGAGACGAGGTGCATCAGTGGTTGCAATACTTTCGCGTATCGATGACGAGAGAGTGGCGAGCAGTACGGTTCTCATCACTTCCTTTTCCTTTGGAGATGAAAGTTTCAGGAGTGCGTCGGTGACCAGCTCACGCGTATGAACAGCGATAGATTGCTTCTGCTGCAGATTTTGAAGGAAGCCAACGGCATCGGATGTACCGCAGCGACCGATTGCCCAAACGACCGAGTGAATATTTGCAGGATCGCTCTCGTTGGCGACTTTAATAATATGAGGAACTGCTTCGGTCAGGTTTAGATCGCCAGCGCGCCAGATGATACGTGGCAGCGGCCAGTGTTCGGCTTCTTCGCCTGAGGCGGCGGCCTTAAGAAGTTTGATGATCGACTTTTTCCGTTTCTCGAATGCCGACGATGCAGATGAGGAAAGCCTGGCTTCGCCGGTTGTAACGATGGGTGCTTCGCCAGCGGCAACGTATCCTTTCTTTCTTTTCTCCTGTTCGAGTGCCTGGAAAACTTTCTCGGCTTCGGCGAGGGGAACGGGGAAAACTGTTTTGGTGCCGTCTTTCAATGATGCGCCGCGTCGGCCGTAGCGGAAGTTTACCAGGTATCCGTCGCCAGACTCGCAGAGATCTATCTCGTAAACTTTATCGGATGTTCCTTCCTGGAAAAATAGTTTTACCTGCCTGACTAGTTTCAAAAGAGGTGCGTTAGGGCTAACAAAATAACACTCACGATTAAACCAGACAATAACCCTGTAAGAATCCTGTAAGAAGTTTTTGGAGATTGTTATTTAGCGCGCTTCACCATTTCTTCGATCCAGATGGGTGCGAAGGGACTTGTGCAACCTTTTGAGACCGGGTAATCGCGATAGATCCCAAGCTTCTCACCAATGTCGATTGCGCGCTTGCGAAGTTTAGGGAAGTTGATGCCGATCTGTGCGAGTGTAGTGTTCATGGTCCACTGAACTTCTTTGGGCGCTTTAGGCATTTCGATCTGCAACTGGTCGAGCAACTTTTCGACGTCGATACCTTTTGGGTCGCGCACGACTCGTCCGGCCATCAGGCTCCACCCGGCCCTGGCGGCCCAGACATTTTTTGATTGCATCCACTTTTCGCGGAGGCTATCTTTTTCTTTGTGCTCTTTGACGACATAGGAGATTAGCCACTCGGCCTCTTGTACGAAGGTGATGGATTTCACCATGTTGTCGAGTTCTTTGAGCGAGAGTTTGTTGACGTCTATAATAAGGGTAGCGAGAAGCCGTCCCTCAACATTGTTGCTATCCCAGAGCTCCAGCGCGAGTGCGTGGTCTTTTTTGATCTTGTTGCCGACGGTGCGTATGTCGCCGAGTTTTACGCCAAACTGATTTTTTCCGGCGCCGTTCTTTATGTTGTGGGCGTACATTTTTTCGTTGCTCATAGCTTTGAGCGAGGCGAGGGCTTCTTTGGCGGTCATGGTGATCAAGTTCGATAATTTCGCCCAAAATTACCTATGGATTGCCTGTTCAGGGTTCATACTTTAGTATCAAATTACTTTTTTGTCGTATGCGACTATTGATCAACGTTGGATTGCTGTTGTTTCTGGGATTCTCAGGCCTTCTTGTTTTCGCTTATTTTGGACTGCTGTGGGAAAAAATTGTAAGACCGCAATACAAAAACATGAACGCTGAGCAGGCTATTTGGGGAGGAATTATTGCTATAGCCCTGCTCGGAATAGATGTTATGATTGTGCGGAGGTTTTTCCGAAAATACAACCGACGGTTAAGGATTTGAAAGCGGATCTATTTCAACTTGCAGATCTCAACCCTGAACGCCGAGTCGTTAGGATTATAGTTTGGCCCCGCCTTGGTAAAAGACTCCTGAAGTAATTCCAGCCTTTGGATCTTCGCCACATCCAGCAACTTTTCCTGGTGTGGTTTTATGTTAACCTGGTAAACTCTCACCTGCTCATGTCCTTTATTACCGATACCATAAAATTGTGGTTCCGCAACCCTTGGCTTTCCATTGTAGACAAACCCAAGTCTCTGCATCTTACTGATCGCCTCACAGATTATCTTTCCGTTTTCCGACAGCATTTTTCATCATTCTCAGAAAACTGAAGCAAATTCCCGTCCGGATCATTTTCCATGAGTACCTGTTACTCTGTTCTCAACGCCTTCGTCGGGTTGGACGTTGCCGCACGGAAAGACAAGAAGCTTATCGTCAGCCACGCGAAGGCCATTACTGCAACCATCGCCATCACGAAGCGCAACGGGTTGATCGCCGCCTGCAACGTGAAATTCTGTTCCCACTCCCTTATCAAATACCATGTAATCGGTGTCGCTATCACGAATGCGATGGCAATCAACCAGATAAACTCGAGCACGATCAACACCATCACACTCCCCACCGAAGCCCCAAGAACTTTCCGTATCCCGATCTCTTTCGTCCTTCGCTCCACCGCAAACGACGTGAGCCCTAACAATCCCAGGCACCCAATGAAGATCGCCAACCCAGTAAATACTCCAGCAGTCTTATTCAATTGCTGATCCGCTTTGTATTGATTATCGAACATCACATCCAGGAATTGATAGTCGAACGGGAGATATGGGATCATCTCATTCCATTTTTTCTGAATGCGATCTACCGTGGAGGTAAGGTCACCACTCTCCACACGGATCGAGATCCGGCCAACGTAATTCGTCAAGGCCATCATCACGGGCTCAACTTTTTCATGCAGCGACTTGTAGTTGAAATCTTTTACCACACCGATGATCTTTCCACGCCTGCCAACTCCCCAAACCTGCTTGCCTATAGCCTGGTCTTCATTCCAGCCAAAGTCCTTCATTGCAGTCTCGTTGATAATGAACGCAGTCGTGTCGTCCAGTTTATTTTCGCGCAGGAAGTCGCGGCCAGCCGCAAACTTTATCCCATAGGTTGAAAAGAAATCGTGATCAACAAAGATGTAGTTGATATTCGTTGGCGACATTTTTCCGTCCGTCATCTCGATCTCCGTGTATATATTGTTTGTGTTTTGACCCGGAACGCTTGAAGAACCCGCAACACTTACTACACCCGGCACTCTTTTCAACTCATTCTTGAAAGCCTCGAGGTGACCGCTCACAATAGATGTGTCGCCATTCGTTCGCGCAAACAACAATGCATCCTTCTCAAATCCCAGGTCCTGGTTCTTCACCAGATCTATCTGGTCGCCGACCAGCAACGTACCCGCCACCAGCATGATCGAGATCATAAACTGAATTCCGACAAGTACTTTTCTGAAATTTTGATGACTGTAAAGTCCCTTCGCCGACGGACGGAATATTTGCAGTGGCTGAAATCCGGAGATGATCAGCGCCGGGTAAGCTCCCGCAAGGATCCCAATGAACAACACCAGCCCCACACCGATCGAAACAACAATCCACGGATCCGGGAACACCGAGAACGGCAATGGGGATTCCACCAACGTACGGAACCACGGCAGCGACAACCAACCGATAAGGACCGCCAGCAACCCCGAGACGATCGTCACAATCAAAGACTCACCCAGGAATTGTGCGACCAGCATCTTCCTTCCCGCACCCAACGATTTTCGCATCGCAACTTCTTTCAACCGGCGCGACGCGCGAGCCGTAGCCAGGTTTACGTAATTAAAGCATGCTATCAATAGTATGAACACCGCAATGATCGACAGGATGTACATGTTGTTCAGGTTGCCCCTCGTTCCATTCTCCCACGAACGCTGCGGAGCCATATAAATGCTCGTCAGATCCTGCGTCGGCAGATCTTCGTAATACATTCCGCCCTTCTCAACATTCTTGTCGATGAATGACTTCATCTTTTCACGAACAGCATCTTTCGAGTCTGCACTGTTCAACAAAATGTACGTGTGAAAGCCATTACAAAACCAGCAATCATCTTCGGCGTCCTTGTTGTTGCGGCTCCATGTTGAAAATGAAATGAGATTGCTAAAACGGAAGTGTGAATTTTCCGGAACATCTTCCATTACGCCAGTCACCTTGTAGTTGTCGTAGTCCATCTTTAAAGTCTGACCAACGGGATCTTCATCGCCGAAATATCTTTTTGCCATCGTCTCTGTGAGCACGATAGAATATGGTTCACGCAACGCTGTAGTCTTATCGCCCTTGATCAGCTTAAAGCTGAATACATCGAACACCGTACTGTCGGCGATGTACGATTCGGATTCGTAAAATGAGTTGCCATTTCGCTGACCAAGAAGGTTCCAGTTCTGGAAACGGACGTACTTTTCTACTTCCGGTAGTTCTCTCAGGAGACGCGGACCCATCGGCGGCGAACTGGTCGACTGGAGCAATAGTTCGTTCTCCGTCCGAAGATTTTCTACGATGCGCACAATGCGATCGGCATTCTTATGATACCGATCGAAACTGAATTCGTGATAAACGTAGAAGGCGATCAGCCCGAAAATTGCAAGACCCACTGCGAGGCCCAGAATATTGATCACGGAAAAGCCAGGACTCCGCATAAGCGAGCGTACCGACGTGAGGAAATAATTCTTAAACATAGGTGATGAATTATAAGACGATTGACGGCCAAATTTTTTAATGATGCCGGGACGAAACAGCTTGAGCACATTTATGGAGAACTGCAGCCTTGCAGTGCGAATGTTTTTCGAACCTGCCTCGCGACGAAACATCTCGGTGAGATCTCCTTCGATATCTTCGGCTATTGCGGGATCGCAAAACCAGCGGAAGAAGCGCAGGAACAGTTTCGGCGGCTGTATGTTCTGTTGTTGATTCATTTAGGGAACGCTACACGTGGTATCGCCCTGAACATATCGAGTCGCTGCTCCTGCGTTTCGCGCAGCACCCGCGATCCAAGATTTGTCAGGGTGAAGTACCTCTTTCTTTTTCCGCCACGCACGTTCGTGGCTTCTCCAAACTCCGAAGTCAGGTATCCTTTGTCTTCGAGCCGTCGCAAAACGGTCTGCAGTGCCCCAATGCTCACTTTTCGACTGATGCGTCGCTCGATTTCGTCGATAATGGCTACACCATAGGCTTCTCCATACAGGATGCCGACGGCCAGCATGACTAATTCTTCAAATTCTCCGAGTTGATGTCGATTCACGGCCAGATATTTGACTTAAAAGTAGTTAATATAACCGAGGTAAAAACGAAAGGTTACGGTACAACGGAATTTTTTTTATCCTGGTGTGTTTTCTTAAGAAAACAGCGTCAATTCCAATAGTATACATTTATTGTAACTCTTTAACAGCCCGGTAATCTAATCTGGTATGGAAAAGAAAATTGTCAAGATCAGCAAAGTCGAGCCAGTTACTCACAACGTGAAACGTTTCACGCTCGGGCGTCCGGCTGGTATCGAATTTATTTCAGGCCAGGCTGCTGATGTCAGCATCAACAAGCCAAATTGGGACAACGAAAAACGCCCGTTTACTTTCACCAGTCTCGGTGACTCCGACTTTCTCGAATTCACGATAAAGATCTACAACGATCATCACGGTGTGACCGAGCAACTTGGTAAGCTTGTGGCCGGCGACGAGATTATCATCCACGACGTGTTCGGCACTATATTATATAAGGACGAAGGGACGTTCATTGCCGGAGGTGCGGGCATCACGCCTTTCATCTCGATATTCAGGCAACTGCAGAAAGACAAAAGGCTTGGTGCAAACTCGTTGATCTTTGCGAATCAAACTACCAAAGACATTATCATGCGTGAAGAGTTTGAGGAAATGTTGGGTGACAGGTTCATCAACATTATAGAAAAAGAGAAAACCGATCGTTACTACAATGGAATGATCAGCCCGGATTTTTTGAAGAAGACCGTGAAAGATCTTTCACGGTACTTCTACATCTGCGGGCCGGACCCAATGGTGGAGGCGATCAAAAAGATGTTGTTGGAATTGGGAACACCCGAGGCTAAAATTGTTATTGAGCAATTTTAGCATTCCTGTCCTCTTTCCACAGCCCGAATATATTGTTGTCCAGGTCCATGAAGTATGCCGAATACCCTACACCCGGCATGGTGGTCTTTGGCACAACGATCTTTCCCCCGGCATTCTCTACCTCGCGCATTGCCTGATCGATGTCGTCTACGTTGATGCTGTTCGTAAACGGTTGTTGCGGGTGGTTTTTCTTCATGATCGCCCCGTTGATACCCGGTTGGTTATCGGGTCCGGTTGTCGCCAAAAAGTAGGGCGTGGGTCCGAACTGTGTGAATGTCCAGCCGAAGACTTTTTTGTAAAACGCGATCGATTTTTCGGGGTTGTCCGACGGGATCTCGAAATGCACTACTCTGCTCATTTTACTATGGTTTGATGATTTGAGTGCAAACAAAGTGGAAAATCAAGCGGATTTCGCCCCTTATTATAATCCCGAACCTCTTTTCTTCCACTCAGAAGG
Source organism: Cyclobacteriaceae bacterium (assembly GCA_035656375.1). Classification (GTDB taxonomy): domain Bacteria; phylum Bacteroidota; class Bacteroidia; order Cytophagales; family Cyclobacteriaceae; genus ELB16-189. The sequence goes on from DASRSO010000072.1 coordinate 58,160, forward strand.
TGTAACGCCAGTGAATTTCTTGAACGTGTTATTGAACGAAGTCTTGCTGTTGAACCCGATCTCCAGGGCAAGTCCCACCAGTGTAAGCTGATCGTTTTCGGAGTCCTTCACCCGGGCCTTGAATTCTTCTACACGATAGTGATTGATGTAATCGGAAAAATTCTTGCCCGACCTTTCATTTATCAGTTGCGACAATTGATGTGCATTCAGCCCGATCATTTGTGCAACCTCTTGCAATTTTATCTCCGGCCTTACGAAGATCTTCTGTTGTTCCATCAATTGTTGCAGCTTTTCCCAATAGGCCGAAACATTCATGTTGTCGAGTGGCTTCCGGATCTTCTTCCTCGACTCGATAGCGCCCGAAGGATTGAGAAGCGAATAGCCAGTGATACCATACAGCAGGAATGAACAGGCAAGCGTGTACGTGTAATTAACGGTTAGAGAATAGCGACCGGTAGTGAACGTAAAAACGGCCAACCCTGCAACCAGCACCGCGTACCCGAACAGGAACCAGGTAAGCGATCGGACCCATGAATTTGTTTTAACAGTACAGAAGACATAAACCAACAGGTGGATCACCTGTATGGTGAATATCGCATAGTCGATAGAACGCAACTGTAGTCTGCCGGAAATAAATTCCGTAATGAATGCAGTCTTATCTATAAAGAACATTGGCAGCGAGAACAATAAGAAAATAAGATAGGGCACCAGGTGCAGTGTATCCTTCACCTTGAATCTTTCTCCTCTTGCATAGAGATAAAGGATCGGACCCATCAACAACATGAGACCAT
>DASRSO010000073.1:0-76784 GCA_035656375.1 Cyclobacteriaceae bacterium
GAACGCGACCGGATGAAGATCCTCCTCGCGGAAAGCCTCATCAGCAGCTCCCTCCTCTTCTACGACAAACAAATAAAGAATCCCGATGAGCTCTCGACAGTGATCCTTAAGACTGTTGAAAGCATCGGCAACTTTTATAATAACGTATTCCCTGAACTCGCGACACCGACGAAGACTCTCTTCGGAAGGAAAAAGTCGCCGCTCGAACTGGCTGAAAGAATTCTCGACAAGAGGATAGAACATACGTCCGACTTCAACTCAAACTTCTGGGTGCAGTTCTTCCACAACAGTCTGCTCTTCCTCGATATTTTCATCTTCGGACAATGGATCCACACGAACGCCGATCGCATCGTTGCCGATTTCTTCAAGTATGAAAGAGAAGAGCTGCGGTTCTCTGTTGTTAAGATCATTGCCGCCGCAGCACATGCAAACACAACGATCGAAGAAGAAGAGCGCAAGCTTTTGGAATTCTTCCTTCAGAGTACGGGCCTCAGTGCTGAAAAGAAAAAAGAAGCGTTCAAGATCTTTGAAGATGGAGTTGCTATCGAAGGCATCAATCTCCCTACGAACAACTCATGGATCCTGAAAAAATATTTCCTCGAAATGGCCATACTGACCATCTGGTCGGACAAGCGTGTCGATGAAAAAGAAGAGCAGTTCCTGAAAGACCTGTGTGCATATCTTGGTTTCACTGAAGACGATCTCGAGAACAGTATCATGGCCATTGAAGGCTTCGTGCTCGAACACTGGGACCAGATCAGTTTACTGCAGAGCAGGAAAAGCTACAATGAAGTAAGTGAACGTTTCATTCACAGGCTTTCGAAAGTTGCGAACAACAACAGCAAGCGATTGGTTAAAGAAGCGCAGGACAGCACTGAACTCATGAGCCTGTTGCAACGTGCGAAAGCGAATGAGCTGGATGAAGACGAGAAAAAGAAACTTCAGGATCTGCTGATCAGCGTACTCAAGACCATTCCAACTTTTGTGATCATTTCTCTTCCTCAGAAATTTTTGACGTTGCCTATCCTGATGAAGATCCTTCCGAAGAACTTTTTTGCTGAAGCGCTAACTGTAGGTTAGAGCTCTGAATCGATTGGCATTTCCTTCTGCTCTTGCTTCTTGGGTATCAACACCGAGAAGAGGATACTCAGCGCGAGCGTTACAACGATCACAGTGAACGACAGTTCGACTGCTACGTGTATTTCGAAAATACCCAGGAGCATTTTTGTACCGATGAAGAACAGGATGATCGACAAACCTTTCTGCAGGAGATAAAACTTGTCGATGATACCCGCGAGCATGAAAAACATTGCTCTTAACCCGAGTACAGCGAAAATGTTGGAAGTATAGATAAGGAACGGGTTGGTTGTGATGGCGAACGCGGCAGGGATTGAATCCACTGCAAATATCAGGTCGGTCGTTTCGATGAGTACAACCACGAGGAACAACGTGGTGAACTGCCACTTGGGTTGTGTAATGAGAAATGCACCGCCATGATCTTCAGAGGTAATAGGAAGATACTTTTTGCATAGCCTCATTATCGGATTTTTCTCGGGATCGATCTTCTCGTCGCTGTCCTCGAAGTATATTTTAATACCCGAGTAAATCAAAAGCACGCCGAGGATGTAGAGTATCCATTCGAATTTCTCGATGAGTATTGCGCCGACGAAGATGAAAACACCACGGAACACCACGGCTCCGAGGATACCCCAGAACAGGATCTTGTGATAGTATTCTTCCTTAACATTGAAATACTTGAGGATAAGGAGAATAACAAAAATGTTGTCGACCGAGAGCGCGTATTCTGTCAGGTAAGCGGAAAAATATTCGAAGGCTGCCTCTGTGCCGGTTGCCGTGCCGTCCTTATCGTAGAAGTAAATAAAGACGCCAAACAGGGTGCTGATGAAAACCCAAAAGATCGACTGGAGCAGGGCAGAACGGGTAGTTGTCTTCCGGTTGGTTTTATGGAAGACACCCAGGTCGAGTAGCAGGAAAACGAGGATTATAAGCGCAAAAACGCCAAAAAGAATCCGTTCCGTATTGCTGGAATCGAGCAGAGAGGTTAAAAGCATGTCCTTTTTTCCGCGTTTTTAGAAGCTACAAAAAAGGTGATTACCTGATCGTTTTCCAACAGCTAATCACCTTCTTGAATCTCCAAAGCTAACAATATTAACTGAACCTAGAAATTACACTAAAGGGTTTATCCGGAGCCCTGAAAGAAGGTAACAAGTACAAGGCTAAACCCGTCTGCATTTATCACAGACCCCCTGGATCAACAGGTTCATTTCGGTTGCAGAGTATCCATCAGGTAACTCAATCGAGGGAATTGTAACCTCAAGGCAGCTGGTCTGCCCGCAAGAACTACACTTAAAATGCACATGCTCATGATGATGCTCCCGGGTCGAACAGGTGATGTCGCATAAAGCATACTTGAGCACACCACCATCGTCGAGCACCTTGTGGATCATGCCACTATCGAGAAATGTCTTCAATGTCCGGTAAACCGTAACACGGTCGTACGACTCATAAAATTTCTTTTCGATATCGGAATAACTCAAGGCCTGGTCGTTTTGCAGGAACAGCGAGAGGATGGCCGCCCTGCTCGATGTCGATCGCAGGTGATGGTCTTTCAAAAGCTGTGTCTGCGTCCGTTTCATTCGGTGACTTCGAGTTGCATCTTCAGTAAGTTACTATAAATGCCGTCGTCGAGGGCATTCAATTCTGTATGTGTTCCCGACTCTGCAATCTCTCCTTCTTTTATCACCAGGATCCGGTCTACCTTCCTGATCGTACTCAACCGGTGAGCGATCACAATGGTCGTACGGTTTTCCATTAATTTCTCTAAAGCCTCCTGCACCAGCCTTTCCGAACCGGCGTCGAGCGAACTCGTCGCTTCATCCAGTATCAGGATTGAAGGATCTTTCAGGATAGCCCGGGCTATCGCAACCCGCTGACGCTGTCCACCAGAAAGCTTTACGCCGCGATCTCCAACAATTGTATTCAATCCCTCGGGAAATGTTTCAATGAACTCCCATGCATTCGCCTTACGGGCCGCAACTTCAATCTCGCTGTCGGAAGCCCCCGGTTTTCCGTAAGCAATATTCTCACGGATCGTTCCTCCAAACAATATCACCTCCTGTGGAACGATACCAATATTTTTCCTGTACGCCGACAACGGATAATTCTTTGCATTCTGTCCATCAACCACGATAGCACCGTCTGTTGTCTCGTAAAACCTCATCAGCAAATTAATGATGGTCGACTTACCCGAACCGCTCGGACCAACCAACGCAACCTTTTCGCCGGAAGCTATATCGAACGACATACTCTTCAACACCGTGATATCGGAGCGGGTTGGATATTTAAATGACACCTTGTTGAAACTGATCTCTCCTCTCAACTTCAATGTTTCTTCGTAGTCTCCTTTTTCATCGGGAAGATCAAGGATCTCAAGAACGCGCTCCGAAGCGCCGATAGATCTTTGGAGTTGTCCGTACAGGTCGCCCAGCCCGGCGATAGATGCACCCACAAATGTCGTGTAGAATACAAACGAAATCAGGTCGCCCGATGTCATCGTTCCGTTTTGAACGAGATAACCCCCGTACCACATCACGGCGATGATGCCACCGAACATTGCAACAATGGTGAATGAGAAGAACAACCCACGATACTTCGCGGTCTTCAACGCCGTTGCAACAACATCTTGCAGTGATTTCCTGTAACGACCCACTTCAAACATCTCATTGGTGAATGCCTTCACAACCGAAATCGACTGAAGCGTCTCTTCAACCACCACGTTTGCACCTGCCAACTGGTCCTGTGTTTTCTTCGACAGCTTGCGGATAAACTTTCCGAAGTACAACGCCGAAATCACCAGCAACGGAAACGTCAGCAACATGAACAGCGTGAGCTTCGGAGTCAACAGCGAGATGAACAGGATACCACCGATAAGCACTACGATCTGTCTCAACAGTTCTGCAAGCATGAACGTAAACGCATCCGATACCGTCGTTACATCCGACGTGACACGACTCATCAACTCGCCGATCCTCCTGCTATCGAAAAACGACTGTGGCAGCCAGACCATTTTCTGGTAGACGGCCAATCGCATGTCGGCAAGAGATCGTTCAGTAAAGCGTGAGAAGAAATAGACCCGCAGGTAAGAGAAGGTAGCTTGCAGCAGGATGATCACCATAAATCCCAACGCCATCGAAGTGATGGTCGAAAGGAAGAATGTGGAAGTGCCATTCGCGGCGTCGATGAACTTACCACCCAGGAGGGGGAAACAGAGCGCTGTTAAGCTTGAGAACAAAAGGGCTATGAGACCCATTACGAACGAGCCGCGATACGGAGTCACGAACTGGAACACGCCCAGGAATTTCTTCAGGCCTGCTTTTGTTACAGGCTTCTTTTCTCCGTCTTCGAATCTTCTCCTCGCCATTTTAAATGCCTATTTCACCTGCAATAACAAATCGAACGCTGTCATTCATCACCATTTTCTGCAAGCCTTCTATCCTGAAGCGCTGCACGAGGTGAATGCTGTTGGCGGGTTCGAACTGTATTGTTAGACGCCTTGTGTTCACATATAGTGTATTTTCTTCCAACAAAGTTGCCTCGATCTTTCGCAGGTCAGATATGTCGCGCAAGTAGAAGAACTTCACCACAGACACGGGCACGTCGGTTTCCCCTTGCGCCCGGATCTCGCGAACAGTCAAATTGCTGTTGACGTCGCGGCTGTCGTTAACGACATACGCATCCCTGAAAGCACCTTTGTTTATCTGATCGATCTGTCGGAAGATCTGGAGCTCACCTGCCCATTGCAGACTGTCGGGCACGAAGCGGGTCTCTTCTTTCTTTCCGTCGATCTCGACAAGTTTATTGAGCTCGTATTTTCCTTTCAGGTTATTCACCTGGAATGAAATAAGGCTATCGACATTATAGAACGATTTCTTTTGCGCCGATGGTGCACCGGCGCAGCCCGATAAAAGAACCGAAACGATTAATACTCTAATCAATAAGTACATTTCCTGTCATCTCTTTCGGGATCTTCACGCCCATGATCTTGAGGATCGTGGGTGCAAGGTCTCCCAACTTACCGTCTTTGATCTTGCCTTTGTAGTCGTCGTCAACGAGAATACATGGAACAAGGTTGGTGGTGTGGGCTGTGTTGGGGCTTCCGTCTTCGTTGGTCATGATCTCCGCGTTGCCGTGGTCGGCAATCACTATTATAGCATAACCATTTTTGCGTGCGGTCTCAGTCACTACTTCGTTGCACTGGTCTACAGTTTCGACAGCTTTCACAGCTGCGGAAAACACGCCGGTGTGTCCAACCATATCGGGATTGGCGAAGTTGAGAACAATGAAATCGGCCGACTTCCTTTCGAGTTCGGGAACGATCTTGTCGCGGATGTCGGCGGCGCTCATCTCGGGCTTCAGATCGTAGGTTGCAACTTTGGGTGAAGGTGCGAGTATCCTCGACTCGCCGGGGAACGCTTCTTCGCGTCCGCCGGAGAAGAAGAACGTAACGTGGGGATACTTTTCAGTTTCGGCTATCCTGATCTGCTTCAGCGCTTCCTTTGCGAGCACTTCACCAAGAGTATTCTCAAGATTGTCTTTGTCGAAGATGATCTTCACATCCTTAAACGAATCGTCGTAGTTCGACATGGTAACATAAAACAACCTGAGCGTTTTCATTCCCTGTTCGGGGAAATCCTGTTGCGTGAGCGCCTGCGTGATCTGGCGTCCGCGGTCGGTGCGGAAATTGAAACATAGAACAACGTCGCCTTCGGCGATAGTTGCGAGAGGATTGCCATTCTTGTCGACATGAACGATTGGCTTGATGAATTCGTCCGTGACGTTTGCGTCGTAAGAACGCTTAACGCTGGCAATGAGATCTGTTGATTTCTCGCCGACGCCATGCACAAGCAGGTCGTACGCGAGCTTAACCCGTTCCCAACGTTTATCCCTGTCCATAGCATAGTATCGTCCGATCACGCTTGCGATTGGATAGGCTGTGCTTTCCTGTAGTTCGTTAAGATATCCTACACCACCTTTGGGATCTGTATCGCGGCCGTCGGTGAATGCGTGGATGAAGAGATCTTTTACTCCGTTTGCTTTCGCGATAGCACAAAGTCCTTTTAAGTGATCGATGTGAGAGTGTACGCCGCCGTCGGAGAGAAGTCCGATGAAGTGAATTTTCTTGCCGTTGCTTTTCGCATACTGGAACATTTCGATGAGCACCGGGTTCTTATCGAGCTCATGTTCTTCGATCGACCTGGTGATGCGGGCGAGATCCTGGTAGACCACGCGGCCCGCGCCGATGTTCATGTGACCTACTTCCGAGTTACCCATCTGCCCTGCCGGCAACCCGACGGCCAGGCCCGATGCTTCGAGCTTACTATGCGGATACTTCTGGTATAGAGAATTAATGTATGGCGTTTTGGCGTGGGCGATGGCCGAAACTTTAGGATCTTTCCCAAGTCCCCATCCATCGAGGATCATCAGCAGTACTTTTTTGTTCATAAACCCGGTTTTCTAGATTGGATTGCAAATATATGGAATGCTTGACGGGGGTACGTCCGATTTTTTGATGAAGTGAATATGGCATACTTTTGGAACAGCTTACGGATTGATATGGGCAGAACCCTTCTTTTGACGGTATTTTTGGTGCTTACAATGACGTTTACGGCTTTGGCCCAGGACATCTTTGCGCCCATGAAGGACGCCATCAAGACCGGCAATGCCAAAGAGGTCATTAAGTTCTTCAATGCAAACGTTGACATGAATCTCGACGGCGAGGTGGCCATGTACAGTAAAGCGCAAGCTGAATTCGTGCTTCGCGACTTTTTCAAGAAACATCCTTCGAGCGATTTCTCGATAGTTCACACGGGTTCATCCAAAGACGGCGGCCTTCAGTTTGCCATTGGACGATACGTGAGCAACGCGGACTCTTTTGATGTCGTGATCCGTGTAAAGGATGTGAATGGCACCTATCTTATCCACGAGATTAACTTCGTTAAAGATTAAACCTTCCTACTTAACCGACGAAGCAGTTGTTGCTTTCATTGGCGCTGCGTTCCGCGAAGACGTTGGCGAAGGCGACCACTCCAGTTTAGGATCTATCCCTGCAGAAGCAAGATCTGCCGCGCGACTACTCGTAAAAGACGACGGCATACTCGCCGGCGTCGATATGGCATTGAGAATATTCGAATTCTACGACCCCGATCTTATCGTTAAGCAAATGTTGAAAGACGGCGATGAAGTAAAAAAAGGCGACGTCGCTTTTACCGTCGAAGGTCGTTCCAGGTCGATACTCTCATGCGAGCGACTTGTTCTTAACTGCATGCAGCGCATGAGCGGCATCGCCACTTACACCAGGCGGCTTTCGAAACTGATAGAAGGAACGAGCGCCCGCCTGATGGATACGCGCAAGACGACTCCGAACTTCAGGCTAATGGAAAAGTGGGCAGTGCTGATCGGCGGCGGACTAAACCACCGGTTCGCACTTTATGATATGGTGATGTTGAAAGACAATCACATCGACATGGCAGGTGGCATCCGCAATGCGATCGAAAATACCCGCAGATACCTGAAGGAAAAAAATAAAAACCTCCGCATTGAAATTGAGACCCGGAACCTGGACGAGGTTAAAGAAGCCATCGCGGTTGGAGGCATCGACGTGATCATGCTCGACAACATGAGCGTAGACACGATGCGCGAAGCCGTGACACTGATCGGCGGGAAATACAAGACCGAAGCGAGCGGCGGGATTACAGAGCAGACCATCGCCGAGGTGGCAAAAACAGGAGTAGATTTCATTTCTGTGGGCGCGCTGACCCATTCTCTTAAAAGTTTAGACCTCAGCCTGAAATTCGTTCGGTAAAAGCTATTTTTGCGGTCCTATGATCGTAAAAACCAAAAATTACCGGATGGAAAAGAAGGATTACATCCGGATGGCGTTCAAAAATGCCCTTAGGCAGCAGTGGTGGGTGGGGTTGATCGTCGTGGCGATCTGTCTCGGATTTATCTGGGTGCAGAGCATCTGGTGGTTTATTGCGGCGGCCGTCGGCGCGGGACTTTACCTGCTCTTCTGGTGGCTACAGTTCTACGGAGTTACCCAACTCGACCAGGGCAAGATGCTGTTTGAAAGATATCACTACGAGATCACCAGTCAGCAGATCCTGATGAAGCTTAATGCACGCGAAGGCATGCCCATCAAGTGGGACCAGATAAAAACTGCACAAGTTGGTAAGGATTACTTCCTGCTTTTCATCAATAAAGCACAGATTATTCACCTGCCTTTTAAGATCTTTAATACTGAGAACGAGAAAAAATTTGTTCAAAGTATTTTAAGGACCAAGGGGCTAACGAAGTAATGTCCGCTCTTGCGAAGATCTATAAGTATTGTGCCTACCAGGAAAGATCTCATCGGGAAGTAAAAGAAAAGCTATTCAGCTACGGTCTGTCTTCCGATGAGGTAGACCAGGTATTGTCGAAACTTATCACCGAAGGTTTCGTGAACGAAGAGCGCTTCGCTAAAGCATACGCTGGCGGGAAATTCAGGATGAAAAAATGGGGGCGACTCAAGATCGAAAACGAGTTGAACGCGCTCGGCCTCAGCAGTCGAAACATCTCCATAGGACTGCAAGAAATAGTAGACGATGACTACGAGAAAACCTTACAGCAATTACTTGAAAAAAAAGAAGGCCTCCTGGAAGAGCCGGATGCGTTTGCGAAAAGGAACAAGCTCGCAAAGTTTGCCATCGGGCGGGGCTACGAACCCGACCTCGTTTGGCAAATGATCAAGAAAATGTTTTGATCAAATTTCATTTTCAGTTCAAACATCCGCTCACCTGATTCTCCTCGTATATTCGATGAATTTTACTGTTATTTAGGAAATGCAACTCATCCACGCCTGCACATCAATACTCGACCAGTTGGAGGACATGGTGCAACAGGTCGCGGCAGAAGATTTTTCAAGGCCATCGCCAGCGCTGAGCAACTCAACAGTAGGGCAACACCTCCGCCACACCATCGAATTCTTTCTGTGCCTTGAAAAAGGATTCCGCGAAGGACTTATCAATTACGACAAGCGTGCGCACGACAAGCTCATCGAGAGCGACAAGTTCATTGCGATCAACGCTATTCGTACCATTCGTGAATTCGTTGTTGCAACACGCAACGATTCGCAGCTGAGGCTCGATGTGGGTTACGACAGGCATACGGAAGATTGTGTTACAATCCAGACGAACTACTTCAGGGAGCTCACTTATAATATAGAGCACGCTGTGCATCACATGGCGCTTATCAAAATTGGAATTCGTGAAGTTGCCGGCTATGTGAAGCTTCCTTCCGACTTTGGAATTGCTGTTTCCACCTTACGGCATGTCGACGCTGTAACTCATTCATGAGTCCCTGGCGAAAAATCAGACGAAGTAATTTTTTTATAAAGCTCACCTCGTGGGAATACTGGCCGTTTGGAATTCTCCAGGGTCCGGTCTTTCTCTATTGGTTGTTGCTTGCCGCACGTGCGAGATCGATCTTCTTCTTCTCAGCTTCGAACCCGAGCATTCTTTCGGGCGGGATGATGGGCGAATCTAAATCGGAGGTGCTCAAGCTTGTTCCAGAAGGAGTGAAACCGAAAACTATTTTGATCAAACTTCCAGCGACCGTCGAATCCATTCTAAAACAGTTATCTGAAAACAGTCTCGCATTTCCAGTCATCTTCAAACCTGATCTTGGCGAACGCGGATGGATGGTACGGAGGATCAACAACGAAAAAGATATCGAAGAATATCTCTCTGAAATAAAGATCGACTTCATAGTACAGCCACTGGTTGATCTGCCTTTGGAATTTGGTGTGTTCTACGTTCGCTATCCAAATAAAAAAGAAGGGAGAGTGACGTCGATAACCATGAAAAGATTTTTAAGTGTAACGGGTGACGGAAAGAGCACGCTGAGGGAATTGATCTTTGGACTGGACCGTGCAAAGCTTCAATGGGAAGTGCTTGAAGTAAAATATAAAAAGGAACTAAATGTCATCCTTGACAAGGGTGAGTCTAAAGAACTTGTATCTATCGGCAATCATTGCCTAGGCACGACTTTTTTAAATGCCAACCACCTGATCACGCCGAAGCTTAATGATTCCTTCAACAGGATCAGCTCACAAATACCTGGCTTTTATTTTGGACGATTCGATCTTCGTTGTGCATCGTTTGAAGACCTTGAAGCAGGCAAGGTAATGATCGTTGAACTGAACGGATGTGGTGCGGAGCCAGCACACATTTATCATCCCGGAAGTTCATTCTGGAAAGCGATGGGTACTTTGTTCGCTCATGTTCACAGCATGTATCGCATCAGCGCTATCAATCATTCGATGGGTGTTCCCTATCTTTCATTCCAGGAAGGGCGAGCGATCTATCGCAAGTTTAAAGCCCTGAAATCGGGATCATGATCTACGTCCAGGTCTTTCTCATAGGTGTCATCTTCAGTTTTCTTGGATCCATCCCACCGGGGACGCTCAACATTTGTGTTCTACAACTCGGTCTCGAGAAGAAGATCGCGGCAGCATTGAGATTCGCGCTCGCGGTATCGATCATAGAATATCCTTACACATGGATCGGCGTTCAGTTTGAATACTGGATCACGTCGTCGCCGGCAGTTATCGAGAACTTCGAGTTGTTGACGGCCGTGGTGATGACGGTCATGGGGATCTTAAATATCTGGTCGGCACAACGACCGACGGAGCTTACGAACAGGTTTAATGAAAGTGGTTTCAGGCGAGGACTGGTATTGAGTATCCTCAACCCGATGGCGATACCATTCTGGATCGGGATAACGGCTTACCTGAAGGCGCAGGGGTGGATCGATCTGTCGAGCACGTTGAAACTTCATCTTTACATTTTCGGGACGTCGGTGGGGGCGATGGTGTTGCTTACGCTTTACACTTACCTGGCGCATCGGCTGTCGCGATTTGTTACGAGTAGCAAGGTGGTGAAGCTGCTGCCGGGGATTACGTTGTTGGGGTTGGGGATGTATGCGTTTGTGAGGTATTTGTTTTAGGGGGAGGAAGGGGAGGAATGTGAGGGGGAGGAAGGGGAGGAATGAGAAGGGAGAGGAAGGGCGGGGAGGGAAAGCGGGGTGACGCTGAGGTGCGCTAAGGACACGCGGAGGTACGCGGAGATAATTTTTGCGAATCGGTTGTTGAGAGAACAGGGTCTGCATTTCCTTTGCGTACCTCCGCGTTACACCGCGACACCCCGTATTCATTCACCCCATATTCATCCACCCCTGCATCCCCCTTCCCCAAATCCTCCACTCCAGATTTTCCTCCCCCTCGTAATTTCCTCGTCCCCTTGTCTCTCCCCTAACTCATCACCCTCGTTTCCTTATACCTGAAACAACTCACCTGATGATCATTCACCAACCCGCACGCCTGCATGTGCGCATAGATCACCGTACTCCCCACGAACTTGAACCCTCTTTTAATAAGGTCCTTACTTAAGGCATCCGACTCTGCTGTTGTTGCCGGTACATCACCCATTCCTTTTCGTTTGTTTACGATAGGCTTACCTCCAACAAAACCCCAGATATACTTATCGAAAGTTCCGAACTCCTTCTGCACCTCAAGAAATTTTTTGGCATTGTTTACCGCACCATAAACTTTCAGGCGGTTGCGAACGATGGATGGATCCGTGAGGATCTTCTCCAGCTTTTGCTCTGTGTACTTTGAAACTTTCACCGGATCGAAGTCGGCGAATGCTTTTCGATAGCCTTCGCGTTTCTTCAGAATGGTAGACCAGCTGAGGCCGGCTTGTGCTCCTTCCAGTATAAGGAACTCAAAATGCTTACGATCGTCGTGCACAGGAACTCCCCACTCTTCATCGTGGTATCGAATGTATTCATCGAAGCCTGTGCACCAGGGACAACGGATTTTTTCTTTTTCTTTTTTCATATTCAAAAATTACGGATTTTGATGTGAAGTAAGCCCAACCACTGACAGCCCTATGTCAGGAAAACCAGACTATGAAAACAATCACAACACTTCTTGCCCTTTTTATAACATTATCGGTAGCCGCACAGAAGGTCGATTACGACAAAAAACTTAAAGACCTCGGCATAACATTGATGGAACCTTCGAAGCCCATCGCAAACTATGTGAAGGCTGTGCGCACCGGCAACCTGATTTTTCTCGCTGGTCATGGGCCCGTGAAAACCGACGGCTCGTATGTCACCGGGAAGGTCGGAAAGGAGCTTACGATCGAACAAGGTTACGACGCAGCCAGGCTCACCGCTGTCGGTTTGCTCTCGACTCTTAAAGCCGAGATTGGCGATTTCAACAAAGTGAAGAGAATAGTTAAAGTACTCGGCATGGTGAATTGCCCTGCGGAGTTTGCCGATCATCCAAAAGTCATCAACGGGTGTTCGGATCTCCTTGTAGCTGTGTTTGGAGATAAAGGCAAGCATGCACGCTCGGCGGTGGGCATGAATTCCCTGCCGATGAATACATCGGTGGAGATAGAGATTATCGTCGAGGTGGAGTAATGCTATAGCGCCTGTTTGATATCGTCAATCAGGTCGTTTGCATCTTCTATTCCTACAGAAAGTCTAATGAGGCGGTCGGATATTCCGGCCGCTTTCTTTTCTGTCGGTGTCAGGCTCTTGTGCGAAGTAAATCGCGGCTCTGACATGGTCGACTCCACGCCTCCGAGGCTGATCGCCTTCTTGATGTACTTCAGTTTCTTGATGAACTTCGTTGTGTCGGTCTTTATCTCGAACGACAGCATTCCGCCGAAGCCACCTTTCATTTGCTTTTTGGCGATGGCGTAGCCCGGATGTTTCTTAAGGCCGGGATAGTATACGTTGGTGATCTTCGGCTCGCTTTCCATGAACTCCGCGATGGCCTGGGCATTTTTGTTCTGTTGCTGCACCCGGAGGACGATAGTCTTCAGGCTTCGTTCCACCAGCCAGCACGTTTGGGCGTCGAGGCTTCCGCCGAATATCAACGCGCTTTGACGTATCTGCTCTGTTAGCTTCTTGTTCGCAACGGCGACGCCCGCACAAAGGTCGCTATGGCCACCGATGTATTTCGTAGCGCTGTGAGTTACGATGTCGATGCCGAGGTCGATCGGATTTTGGTTCACCGGCGAAGCAAAGGTATTGTCGATTATAGTGATGAGTCCATGCTTTTTGGCGATGGCGGCAACGCCGGCGATGTCGGTGATCTTAAGCAACGGGTTCGACGGTGTCTCGATATAAATAACCCGGGTGTTTTTGCGGATGCCTTTTTCGAAAGCTTTGAGATCGGAAACGTCGACCATGCTGTGTTCGATGCCGTATTTGCCGAGGTGATTGATGGCGGCAACGTGTGTTCCGCCATAGAGATCATTTTGGAAGAGGATATGGTCGCCGGCTTTAACAACGGCGAGCATTGATGTAAGTATGGCGGCCATGCCGGAGCTGAACACGAGACCGGCTTCGGCGTTTTCGAGGGCCGCTATCTTTTCCGCGACGGCGTCGTGGTTGGGTGTGTTAAAGTATCGTGGGTAAACGACCGTTGAATCATAATCTATTGCAGCAGAGGGGTATATGGGATTGATGATGCCACCGTAAACGGTATCGGACTTCGATCCGGCGTGTACACTTTGGGTAAGTTTAGAGTTTGACTTCATTTTATTGAACAAATATCGAACGCTCAAATTGCATCAAAAAACTTACACCATTATAACCGATCAAACTTTTGCTGCCGAAAAAGAAGTTTAAAAATGAATAATTTGAGGTATGTTAAACAAAACCCCACAATAGTATGGCTTTTACAGGTGATGAAGGGAAAATGATAGACCCTGCCATTGCACAGCAATGGATCGATAACTATCAAAAGAGTGCCGGACCTGGTGCACTCAAAGCTGAATTCTTTGGATTCAGAAGACTTGCCGAGTTGCTTGGACAGGGTGATGCAATTGGTGTCAGGATTTATTACGCCAAGAACGATGCCGGTGAAGACAAATTGGTGTTAGTGGCAGTTACACCAAGTGAGAAAAATATCGGAAAAATTGATGGATCCAAGTCGGTGGGAATGGTGTTGGAGGAAGGCGTAGGTTGTCCGCCATACTGCAACAATGTCGACTAGGTAATGGATACCAAATGGTTAACAGTAACAGTGCTGGTACAAGCGGCTTCGATCCTTGTCGGTTTTGTTGTATTCATGTTGAATCCAAAGGCCGGTAGGAGAGAATTCTTTTTGCTGGGACTGTTACTGCTCCTTTCTTTAATTCAGGACCTTGTCGGAATTGTCTTTGGCATCCTTCTTAGACATAATGTGAACGTGCTGAACTCAATTGTATTTCCCTTTAAACTGTCACTATTCCTTCTGTTCTATAAGAATAAAATAGACTCCCGGGGAACGGCGCAGGCTATCAATGCGGCAATTTGTTTTCTTGGCGCGTTTGCTCTTACTAACCTCTTGTTTATACAGAAAACCAGTATCAATTCTTATACGTCTGTATTCGGCCAGGTGTGCATGATCCTGATCTCGATAAGATACTTTTATCTCCTCATTTTGGAACTTCCCACGGAGTCGATCACCAAGCTTCCGATGTTTTGGATCAACACCGCTGTGCTGATCTATTTTTCGGGGACCTTCTTTCAATACCTTGCTGCAGATTACCTGGTCACCGTATTGAACGACAATCTCATCAACTCCTGGACCCTCAAGAATTTCGTGGGGATATTCTACTACGCAATGCTCTCCTTCGCCCTTTGGCTCAACCGTTCCATCTTGCTGCAAGTTCCTGCCTCTTCTGCCAATAATTGAAAGTCTCCGAGACATTCTGGCTCAACGTCATCGGCATGTTCCAGGTCGGGTCTATTGCTATTGGCGTGATCGTATTCTTCCTCGTTCCTAAAAAAGTCAGGCTCGATTATATCGAGCTCGGATTGTTTTTGATCGGAACCCTTCTTATTGAAGTCACCGGCTGGACCGTGCTACTCACCCTCCATCGCAACACAAACGTTATCAACAATTTTTTTGATCTCATAAATCTCCCACTGCTTTTACTATTGTACCGCCGGCGTCTTGAGTGGCCAAACAAGAACGCAATAACTTATAGTGCCCTGACATTTTTCCTGGCTTTTGCGTTTATAAACCTGTTCTTCATCCAGGGCCTGCACGGACCTGGGCACTACACGAGCTTTGTTGCCTCATTCTTCTTCATCGTGATTGCTATCACTTACTTGTTCAATGACGTCAGGGCACAGCGACTTAAGCGACCGATGTTCTGGATTACCATTGCAAGCCTCATTTACCATGGCGTCACGATCTATATTTATATATGGCAAGAATATATGGTTGAGGTTATGAAAAATAATTTCATCGGCGCGTGGATGGTCCATAATTCTATTGGGATCGTACACTACCTCCTGCTCGCTTACGCTTTGCTACTCGCCCGTTCCGAGCATATATTGCGTAGTCCGACCTTAAATTGAAAGTCAGCGATACCTTTTGGCTCACAATCATCAGTCAGTTCCAACACGCGTTCGTGTATGTGAGTGTCATTCTGTTCTTTCTTGTACCAAAAGTCGGACGACGACAGTACATTGAGTTTGGAGCAATACTCATCTTCTCACTCATCTGCGAGACAGGCGGGTGGATAGGTGTGCTGGTCTTTCATGCCAACATGAATCTTTTATCAAGCCTGCTCACGATTATTTTTTTTCCCTTACTGATCCTTCTTTACCTCAAGCAGCCATACTGGCGCAACTGGCGTGTTGTTGCATACATTACTATCGCTGCGTTCACAATTTTTGCCGTGGTAAACCTGTTTTATATCCAGGGAGTTTCAGGGGGTAATTCATACCCACGTGCAGTTGCATCCTTTTTCTATCTCATCATAGGAATTACATATCTCTTTGGCTATATGGGCTCGCTGCCAAAAGAAGTTCGTGCGAAGCACCCGATGTACTGGTTCAGCATAGCGATCGTATTTTATAATTCGGTCGTAGTCTACCTTGCTATTTGGATGGACTACCTGGTCAAAATCAAAAACAGCAGGCTGATCGAGGTATTTATGATCCATAATTCCATTGGCGCAGTCTACTATATGATCTTCTGGTATGCACTTATACTTATGCGACGAGAATACACCGTAACCCAACCTTCAGCTTGAAAGTTTCCGAAACTTTTTGGTTGACTGTTGTCGGTCAGATTCAAAACGCCTTTATAGCAATAAGCGTAGTCCTGTTCTTCCTCGTACCAAAAGAGAAGAGGCAACCATATATTCAACTCGGGCTCATCCTGGTATGTTCGTTAATATCAGAAGCCATCGGATGGACCGGCATTTTTGTATTTCATAGAAATATGAATCTCGCTCCCAACCTGCTTACAATCGCCTATCTGCCGCTCACGGTATTACTCTATCGCAAGCAAAACAACTGGAAGAACGGGGACTTCATCGCATACCCCGTTATAATAGCATTCACAATTTTCGCTGTCATCAACCTGTTCTTTATCCAGGGTGTTACGGGAATTAATTCTTATTCAAGGGCGCTCGCGTCGTTCTTGTATATCATCATGTCGATCACATACCTGTTTGGCTATGCAGCAGAGTTGCCAAAAGAGGTTCGGGTAAAGCACCCGATGTATTGGATCAGCATCGCCATTGTATTATATAATTCCATAGTGATGTATATCGTCATTTGGTTCGAATACGTGGTGGACGTGCTGAGAAGCAACCTGATCAATATGCTTATCGTTCACAACATGGTTGGTCTGGGCTACTATATGGTTTTTTGGTATGCGATTAAACTTATGCGACGGTAATTTTTTAATTCAACGGTAATCTGAAATAGCCCGAGGCATGCCGCGTACAATCGTTGGTCAGCTCACAACATACTCCCCACCCCATTCTCCACTACAAGCTGATCCTTCCGATGAAGAATCCCAAAAAACCCGATAGGGTAAACACGATACTTCTCATTACGTTTTCGAAACCTTACTTTCGTTTTATGACGAATGTCCTTCCAACTCCCGAACCCGATTACCACATTTTTACTATGATCGTGATCGGCACGGGCGTGATGTTACTGCTCGCAGGCGCGATCGTGCTCTTCATTACCTATTACCAGAAAAAGATGTTCCAAGCGCAGCTAAAACAGCAGGTCCTCGAAGGTCAGTTTCAACAGAAGATCCTCGAAGCCACGCTCGATTCGCAGGAAAGCGAACGCAGCCGTGTCGCAGGTGACCTCCACGACAGTATCGGCGGCATGCTCTCGGCCGTCCGCGTCGGGCTGTCGGCAATCGGAAAGCAGTTGCCCAACCCGCACATCATGGACGCTCAAAAGCAAATGCTTGACGACACCATCGAGTCGGTGCGGAAAATTTCGCGGGAACTTATGCCTGCCACACTCGAAAAATTCGGACTCAGCCCCGCCGTTCGTGAGCTGTGTGAAAAAATGCAGGCCACCACGCAGATACAAATTGGTGTGATGGAACTTGGTGAAACACGTCGCTTCGATAATCGACGGCAACTTATGGTGTACCGCATCACGCAGGAATTGCTAAACAACGCGTTCAAACATTCAAAGGCTACCTATATAGAGGTCGTCTTCAATTTTAAGGAAAAGCTATACCTTATCGTGGAAGACAATGGAATTGGAATCGATCGGAAACACATGGAGGAAAGCGGAAGGAAAAGTCTTGGATTGTTCAACATCCAAAGCCGTGTTCAATTATTGTCTGCCGTTGTAACCCTCGACACCGATAAAAGAGATGGAAGCAAAATCACTGTTGCCGTCCCCTATGAATAAAAAACTGAAAGTGTATTTAGCAGACGATCATACATTGTTTCGTAAGGCAATGATGACCCTGCTGCAAACATTTCAGAAAGTTGGTGAAGTAAAAGATGCAGAGAACGGAAAGGAACTTCTCACATTAATGAAGTATGGCGAGCCCGATGTAGTAATCGTCGACCTGCAGATGCCTGTAATGGATGGCGTGGAGACAAGTGAAAACGTGCTTAAAAAATATCCTGCCGCGAAGATCATCATTCTCACGATGCACGACAGTGACAAGTATATTCTTCACATGCTGGAGATGGGTGTTCACGCATTCCTGCTTAAGAACACCGAACCCGACGAGCTCGAGAAGGCGATCTATAACGTAGTTGAGAAAGACTTCTATCACAACGATCTCGTGGCCAACGTGCTTCGAAAAAACGTACTCGATAAGAAAGGCGGTGAGCGTCCATTGTTCCGCCAGGCCCACCTCACCGATCGCGAAAAAGAGATCCTTCTTCTCATTTGCCAGGAGCTTACCATCCGCGAGATCGGTCAACGTTTGTCGTTGAGTGAGAACACTGTGCGCAATCACCGCGTGCACATCATGGAAAAGGTTGGGGTGAATAACATGGTGGGACTGGTGAAATTCGCCTACGATTCGGGCCTCGTCAGCTAGGGATTTTTAGCGACGGTATATGGTAAAATACTACCATTTTCATAGTACTTTTTTACCATACGGATAAGTGCCATCCCCCACGCAATCTGACTACCAAACATCGATTTTAGGGTCAGAAAGGCCACTTTTTACATTTATTTGGCCTTTCCTGGACCTTGGGTTTTGATTGTCGATTTCCCCGATAGACGGAATGACGATCTTCCAATCCGCTTCCAACCTGTTGACACCCTAATCAGACTGCGTTACGGTAGCACCCCCGAGCAATCCGAAACAATGAAAATACTTGTGGTTCACAGGCAGAAAGAAGTCGTTGAGCAAATCGCGAAAACACTTGAAGGCAAGGACTTTGCGGTCATGCATCTTGAATCCGGGCTGGATGGGCTCTTCACGTCCCGGATCGAGAAATTTGACCTTGTGGTTTGTGGCACCGACCTGCCTGTGGTCACAGGGTTCGAACTCGTGAGATCACTGCGTACATATTCCGTCAACAGGAATACTCCTGTCATTTTCCTGGCCGACACCGTGGATAACAAAACGGAAAGGCTCGGCCTGGCCCTTGGCGCAGCCGCCCTGCTTTCCCACAGCAACGCGGAGGTAGAATTGCCCTCCATGATCTCCGAACAGGTAATTAACTGGCAGAGCTCCAGCAGTAATTAAGCTTTCGTTAAATGCGTTCTTAGTGCTTGAACCTCAGGTACATGTTTTGCGTTATTTGTATTGTCAACCACTACGACAATGTTACAATCACCGAAACTGGCTATTCTTCAGAGCCTGGATTCGATGGACGCAGTTCAAATGGAGGAAGTTCTCAATTACATCAAGAGCATCCTCAACAAGACTGATCGCACCGTCAGCTACCAGGTTTTTAAGAGCGAAGCGATGAAAGAGATCGCGCAAGCTCTGCTGAATAGTAAAAAAGGTTCGCAGCCGCTGGCTGCCTAACGATCTGGAAACATTCAGGTCATACGGGCTTTCTTCAAAGGCTCGATAGAGATTTCTTCCCCTAAAAAATTCGAGGTTAAGTGGAGGTTAAAGAAGTGTTATCCAAATGCGGGGGATGACAATGTGGGGGATGATAATGCGGGGTGATAATGCGGGGTGTCGCGGTGTAACGCGAAGGGCGCGCGGAGGTACGCAAAGAAGGTAAGTAAGCAATCGGGAAGATAAACAAGTGCTCAGTTGTACTTCACGTAATGTTCCCACTTCGCAATAACCTCTTTAAAATCTTCAGGCAACTCAGAATCGAAGTGAAGCCTTTTCCCCGTTATGGGGTGGGTGAACCCCAGCGACTTTGCATGCAATGCCTGACGAGGTATAACTTTAAAACAGTTCTCCACAAATTGTTTATACTTTGTGAATAGCGTACCCTTCAATACCTCGTTTCCACCATACATTTCATCATTGAACAATGGATGACCCAGATACTTCATGTGGGCACGGATTTGGTGGGTGCGGCCCGTCTCAAGCTTGCATTCGACAAGCGAAACATACCGGAAATCTTGCAGTAACTTATAGTGCGTAATCGCAGTCCGACCGAAATCACCATTCGGAAATGCTGTTGTTACTCTTCTGTCTTTCAAGCTTCTTCCAACATTTACATTGATTGTTCCAGCCTCCTGCGATGGCACTCCCCACACAATTGCCTGGTAAGTTCTATCGATCGTGTGATCGAAGAATTGTTTTGCAAGATGTGTGATTGCTGCTTCTGTCTTCGCGATCACTAACAATCCGGAAGTGTCCTTATCAATGCGGTGTACAAGTCCGGGCCTCCCTTCATTGCCAGGCATATGGGGAAGCGAATTGAAATGATACATCAACGCGTTCACTAATGTGCCAGTCCAGTTTTGATAAGCTGGATGTACAACCATACCTGCAGGTTTGTTCACGACAACGAGATAGTCGTCTTCGAAAACGATGTTGAGTGGAATATTCTCCGGCTTAACATCCGTATCCCGTGGAGGTTCGGGCAGTGAAACCGTAACGACGTCGCCGGGACGGATCTTGTAGTTAGGCTTGATCTCGCGGTCGTTCACTTTCACGAAACCGAGATGGATGCCGTCCTGGATCTTTGTGCGGGTAACGTTGGGCAGGCGGTCTAACAGGAATTTATCGATGCGTAGTAATGACTGGCCGGGGTCGGCGATGATCTTAAAGTGTTCGAATAGTTCGTCGTCTTCCTCGGGGACTGCGTCTTCCTTGTTCATCTGTTAAAAGGTGCTAGGTGCTAAGTGGTAAGTGCTGGGTGCTAAGTGCTGGGTGCCGGTAACTGGCAGACCAAATTCATTTGCGTCCTGGGAGAAGTCCAAAGTGTTTCGAAACCGGGTTAATTGAACACTTCGATGTCTCCCTTGTCTGCGGTCACGTAAATCATAAAGATATCCGCACCCAGCACCCGGCACAAAGATGTGCTTTCAGCGCCAATTCATCGTAAATTCGCCCCATGAGATTTTCGTTAGCCCTTTTAATAGTAATAGTTTTAATGAGTTGTGGAGGAAATTTGTCCGATGAGCAACGACGAAAGTTGTCCGATCGTGCCAAATCCGAGGAAATCAAACGCGTAACCGAAGGCGAACTCATGTCTGCAGCCTTCACATACGGCCGGTCCATCGCCGATGTGCTCACGAAACGCGACCCTTCACTCGCAAACAAAGAACTCATCGACTCTCTCGAAAGAGCTTTCAACGTTAACATCACCGCCATAAAACCCGGCGACTCCCTCCTGCTCGGCGTTGAACAAAAGCTCATCGAAGCTTACACCTCGAGCGCAGGACAGGTCGATCTCCCCGACGACGTTCAGAAGATGGAAAAAACCGACTCTATCCTTTACACGAAACCGCTCCTCCGCGAACGCCCCGACGGCAGCGTCGAATTTACGCGCGCCCTTAGCATACACATGCCCACAAGATCTGTCGTGCTCTCAATTAAAGAATAATGAGCTCGTGGAAGATCTGGGTCGACACTGGCGGCACATTCACCGACTGCATCGCCACCGATCCGGAAGGACGTGTTTCACGTTTGAAAGTACTCAGCAACGGTACACTGCGTGGGAAGGTATTGACCCAGCTTTCTGCTGATACGCTCGCCGTTCAGATCAACTGGCCGGTTCAGCACGACATTTATTCGGGCTATACGATCTCACAAACCTCCCGATCAGGCACCGCCATCATAAAGTCTGTCGATGTTGAAAAAGGTTTCGTTACACTTCAACATCCTTCGAAGCAGCGTTGGGCCGGCGAAACAATAGAGATCTCTACTCACGAAGAAGTGCCGGTATTTGCTGCACGACTTCTCACATCAACAACGCTTGCTGCAAAATTTCCGCGTATCGAGATGAAGCTCGGCTCCACGCGAGGAACGAATGCAATACTTGAAAAGAAAGGTGCCCGCACAGCGTTACTCATAACCAAAGGTTTCAAAGATCTTTTAGTCATCGGCAATCAACAGCGTCCCGATCTGTTTGCACTTCATGTGATAAAAGAAGACCAGCTATACACCGACGTTATTGAAGTCGACGAACGGCTCGCATCGGATGGATCTGTGATCACACCGTGCGGCGACCAACAATTCAAAGGGATCATCGACCGGCTCAGGAAAAAGAAGATCGAATCAGTTGCGATTGCTTTCCTCAACAGTTACAAAAATCCCGTCCACGAACAGCTTGCAGGTAAAAAACTTAAAAAAGCCGGCTTCCAATTCGTGAGCACGTCGCATGAACTCTCGCAGCAGATAAGAATTCTTCAACGAACGGAAACCACAGTTGCAAACGCCTACCTCGCCCCCATCATTCACAACTACATCGGACGCATCCTGAACGGCCTGCCCGGCGCAGAATTGAAAGTAATGACAAGTGCCGGTGGACTCGCCAACGCATCAGAGTTCCACCCGAAAGACAGCCTGCTAAGTGGTCCCGCTGGTGGCGTTGTTGGCGCCGCTGTTACTGCGAGCCTCTCCGGTGTCGATAAACTTATCACGTTCGACATGGGCGGAACGAGCACGGATGTTTCGCTGTACAACGGGCGATTCGATTATCGTTACGAATCGAAGGTTGGTTCACTAAAAATTCTTTCACCATCGCTGGCTATTGAAACCATCGCTGCCGGCGGAGGATCTGTTTGCTCATTCGATGGCTACAAGTTCACCGTTGGACCCGAGAGCGCGGGCGCTTCGCCGGGGCCGGCATGTTACGGCGCCGGCGGGCCACTCACGATCACCGACGTTAATTTGTTACTCGGGCACATCGATCCAAAAAACTTTACAATCCCGCTGTCTGTTTCGAAAGCCGAAGAGGCTATCGACGAGCTTATCCGGAAAACGAAAAGGAAATACTCACGCACTGAAGTTCTTCACTCTCTTGCACAGATCGCCAACGAAAAAATGGCTGGAGCGATCCGTAAGGTTTCCACACAGTCGGGACATAACCCAGCCGACTATACACTCTTGAGTTTTGGCGGAGCCGGGGGCCAGCATGCATGCGCACTTGCGTCGATGCTTAACATGAAAAGTATTCTCATTCCATACGATGCGGGTTTGCTGAGTGCGTATGGTATTGGCCACGCAAAGACAGAAAGGTTCGTAGAAAAACTGGTGTTGAAGCCACTGGAGTCTGTTGCAGCTGAACTGGAAACGATTTGCGATGGCGACGCAGAAAAGAAGCTTGTCTTTTTAAGATTTAAAGGACAGGAAAACAGTATTGAAGTTGATTTGGGAGAGACGGGTTTTTCAGAAAGCGAAATAAGAAAGACGTTCAGAAAACATTATGAAAGAATTTTTTCTCACTGGCTTGATCATACGATAGAAATAGAATCGGTTCGTCTTGTTTTCAGCGAGAGAAAAGAGGTCAAAGAACAAGTTAAGGACAGCGCAACACCTCACAAGCCACACACAAGCGATGTTTATAAATGGGAGGAACTGAAGCCGGGCGCAACAATTACGGGCCCCGCTCTTGTTGTAAGTAATAATTCCACCACCGTCGTTAGTGAAGGTTGGGTGTTTTCTCTCGATTCAAACAACAATGCGATCCTTCAAAATAAAAACCCAAGGGTCCGTCAATCGAAATACAACGCCGAAGCCGAGCTTGAACTCTTTACCAATCGATTTACTTCCGTTGCTTACGAGATGGGTGCCATGCTTCAACGCACATCTTTTTCGATCAACGTAAAGGAACGTCTCGACTTCTCATGTGCCGTACTCGATGCCGACGGCTATCTCGTCGTTAATGCACCGCACATTCCTGTTCACCTTGGAAGTCTTGGTGTTTGTGTTCGTGAAGTGGTGCAGGCGATCGAGCTCAGGCCAGGCGACGTCATTATCACCAATCACCCTGCTTACGGAGGGTCACACCTCCCCGACGTAACATTGATCAAAGGAGTGTTTGTCGGCAATAAGCTCGTGGCATACGTTGCCAACCGCGCACACCATGCAGAGATCGGTGGCAAGAAACCAGGCTCGATGCCTGCCGACGCAACGACGCTCGAAGAAGAAGGAGTTATCGTTGCTCCGACGTACCTCGTACGCAACAACAAGGCGATGTGGGACAATCTCGCGCACTTATTTCAATCAGCCACGTGGCCCACACGCTTGTGGGAAGAAAATCGTGCCGATCTGAACGGTGCTTTGGCTGCAGTGAACTACGGAGAACAAGCACTCATCGAGTTATGCGATCGCTTCGGGGCCGGAGAGGTGAAAGAATACATGCTGAAGATCAGAAAGCACGCTGCCGGAATATTCACGGAAACGCTTAAAAAACTCGCACTTAACAAAGCACGGGCCGTCCAGAATCTCGACGACGGATCGCCGCTTAAGGTGACCTTGTCGAAGAAGAAAGACAAACTGGTTATCGACTTCACCGGCTCATCCGACGTGCATCCTGGAAATCTGAATGCGACAAGAGCAATCGTTCAAAGTGTTGTGCTCTATGTGATCCGGCTTATGGTGAACAAAAACATTCCAATGAATGAAGGCCTGATGGATCACGTCAACATCGTTCTGCCGCAAGGTCTTTTGAATCCTGACTTCAGCGTGAAACATCCGCCGGCCGTCGTTGGTGGAAACACAGAGGTTAGTCAGCGCCTCACCGATACCTTGCTGAAAGCGTTGAACATGGCCGCATGCAGCCAGGGTACCATGAACAATTTTCTCTTCGGTAACGAAAAGTTTGGGTACTACGAAACGATCTGCGGCGGCACCGGTGCAGGCAAGGGCTTCGATGGAACGAGCGCCGTGCATCAGCACATGACCAATACAAGGATATCGGACCCGGAACTTCTGGAGTGGAGATTCCCCATCCGTTTGGTGCGATTCGAAGTTCGAAAGAACTCCGGTGGAAAGGGAAAGTGGCGTGGGGGCGACGGTATCGTACGTGAGTTTCTCTTCACCCAGGATCTCGATATCAATATCCTGTCGCAACATCGTGCAGAAGCTCCGTATGGATTGGGCGGAGGACAACCCGGAAAAACCGGGCGCCAATACATCATAAAGACAACACAAAAAAAAGTCGCGCTGGGTGGTATGGACAGCGCGACTGTTTCTGCAAACGACCGGTTGATTATTGAAACACCGGGCGGTGGCGGCTATGGCCGTTAGTTGTTCTTCTTCTTTTTCAGAAGATTGTTAAGCTTATTCTGCAACTGCTGTGTTGTCTTCGTGCTGTCTTTAACAGAATCCGGCTTCAACACATTCTTGATGATATCCTTCGGATCCGTTCCCTTTACAGCCTCCTGTATTGCCTGCTGTGTTTTCTCCTGAACCTCCTGTTTCACCTCTTCCTTAACGGCTTCAGTGGTCTGCTTCACTTCCTCTTTCACCGCTTCTTTAACAGCTGCTTTCTGTTCAGTCATCACCAGTTGTGTTTTGGGATCTTTGTACGTTCCGCCAACACCAATGGTAACAGGTATATCCTTCGAAACATTCGTTCCACCCGTTATCTGGTTCGCGTAGCCCTGGAGTTGCGTACCGATCTTGCCCGCAGGCACATTCATCTTAAGAGTGTAGGCAATCGTTCCGTCGAGGCCAGTGCTGCCGGCTACGTTCGTTGCATAGCTTCCGAACTTAACGTCGAACGGCTTCACGTTCAATCGTCCGTTGTCGATCGTCGCCGACATCAATACATCTTTCAAAGTGACCTTGTCGGTATCTTCAAGCTTCGTAAGAGAAGTTACGCCAGAAATAAGTTTCGACTCCGCAAGTGAAGCCTGCGCGATCTTAATGAGGCCGGCTCCGTTCACCGTGCCCATCTTCGGCATCATGTCCTGCCCAAGCTCACCGCTGATCTTGAAGTCGGTGCCGAAGTTACCCGACATCATACCGGCAATTGGCGCATATGTTGAAACAACGGAGAACGAAGAAGCTGCCTGTTTGATCGAGAGGTCTTCGATCTTCAGCGTCAGGTCGTATTTGGGGTGATCGATATCTTTTGTGTTGTAGGTACCGCTAACTCCGAAAGCTCCGCCAAGCATGTTGAAACGGATGCCACTGAGACTGGCTATACCATCTTTCAAAATAATGTCGCCCGATGCATTCGTCATTGTATAGTCCATCATCTTCACCGTCTTCACACTGGAACGCAGAATGAAGTCGATGTTTTGAGGGATTGGAATCACGCCGTATGATGCGGTATCGGTTGGTGTTGCTGCGGTCTCTTCTGTTTCGGTCATGAATTCATTCAGGTCGAGGAGGTTCGATTTGAAGTCCACGTTGCCTTTGATCGTTTCATTGTTACCAAACACGTAGCCGATATAATTGCTGATTGCACCTGCCACTGCGAAGTCACTCTTTCCAATAGTTCCCGAGGTGTTTTTCAACTCGATCTTTTTCGGGTCGAAGTTCATCTCGGATTGCGAGATGGTTACATCGGGCATGTCCTTCATGGTAAACTTGAATGCAGTCATCGAAGCCGATCCGCTTGTGGGCAGCCTGTCGTAGCGCTCTGCATCGAGGTCCGACATTTTACCTTTGGTCTGGATATCGGCCTTCACTTTACCTGCAACTGTCATCCCTTCGAGCGGGAATATTTTCGTCATCTTCTCGAGGTCGACACCGCCTTTCGCTTTCACATCCCAGGTGTAATCGTCGAGGTTAACAACCCGCATGCTGGCGTCAAATCTTTCACCTTCCAGCATCATAGAAAAACTGGGAACGTCGATAACCGTCTCTGCCATCTTGCCCGTTGTGTTCTTCACGGTAGCCGACATTTTAAGATCTTCAAGAGGTGCAGGGAACTCCGATGATTTCACGTAGCCGTCGGCAAGGCCCATCGCCACATCCACGGCTGGTATAGTTTTCTTAAGGCTGTCGTAAACACCGTTGGCTGTCGCGTCAACAGTGAAAGATCCTTTCATCTCAAGTCCTTCCATGGGGAACATCTTGTTCAACTCGGCGAGATTCAACCTGGCTTTCAGCTGGGCGTCCATTTTGTAATCCTTAAGGTTGTCGATGCGCAGTTTGGCATCAACAGGATTAGCACCAAAGTCGAGATGAAGGTTCTTGAGATCAACCACGGTGTTGTCGATCACGCCGGTTGTATTGTCGATCCGAAGGTCCATGTTAATATTATTCACAGCTGTAGGCAGATCGGGATACTTGAACATGGCATCCTTAACCAACAGCGCCAGGTTGAATGCCGGCATTTGCGTGTCGCTGTACGTACCTTTCGCGGCACCGCTAAACTGCAGCTCACCTTCGGTCTTTATGTTTCCAAAATCGGCCGTGTACATACCCGGCACGAGCGACAGCAGGCTTTTGAATGAATTCTCGGGGCTGCTGAACGTAATGTCCATGCCATAGTCCTTCTCGTTCATCTTGAACCAACCGTCGAAGCTCATGGCAAAGTCGTTGACCTTCGCGGAATTTTCCTTGAATGTATACTTGGTGAACTCTTCACTGATCGCGATTGTCATGTCGATCTCAACGCGCTTATTGGTGAGATACTCCACTCCGTCATAAGAGGTCGTAACAGTATCAGCTACCGTGTTTGTCTTCAGGTCGAAAACATCCTGTGTAAAGTCGCCACTGCCGCTGTGGTTAAGTCCTCTGATCTCGAGCAGATAAGGAAGCGACTTGTCGTCGTAAGTAACTTTTGCGTTAACAATTTCCCAGTGGTCGATACCGAATGAGAACTTGCTGGTGTCTGGTTCGGTCGATTGCACGGTGTCGGTCGACGGGTACGTGATGTCGTAGTTGGCACGTCCGTCTTTCAATACTTTAATTGTGATCTGCGGGTCGATGAGGGAGATACCTTTCACTCGCATCTGGTCGCCGAAGAGAATGTCTTTGAGGTTTACCTCAACATCGAGCTCGTTCATTACGAACAAGGGCACCTGTTCGAACGGAGCACGGTTGAAAACACCCAGGTCTTTGATCTGAACGGTAATGTTGGGGAAGTTCTTGAAAACGCTCAGGCTGAAATTATCTACTTCGAATACCACGTCGGCATTTACTGCTTCGGCGATCTTCTTATCGAGGGCAGCTTTAATATCGTCTTTGAAGACAATTGGGATTATTATCGCTGCAGCCACGAGCACTAATAAAAACACGCCAAATACAATCAGGATCCGCTTTATGATCTTCATAAGAGTACAATTAGGAGGTTCAAAATTACAAAAACCAACGAAGGATGATCGCCAAAATTTTCCGCTTGAGCGGAGTATATGGAGGATAAAACAGGTATGCGTTCGAATAACCCGATTTCTGCCTCACAACCGGCTTTTCATTAGTAAAAGCCAGGAATCCGGCGTGACCATGCGCCTTGCCAATACCACTATTGTTTACCCCACCAAACGGCAGATTGGGGTGAATAAACTGAAGCACGCAGTCGTTAACACAAACGCCACCTGCCGAAGTTTCATTCAACACTCTTTCCCGGAAGGCCTTGTCGTAAGAAAACACATAAAGCGCTAACGGCTTTGGCTTCGAGTTGATCAACCCGATGGCTTCTTCCTTTACATCCATTCCAACAACAGGCAGCACAGGACCGAATATCTCTTCTTCCATCACAAGCATGTCGTTAGTTACATCGGTGAGTATGGTTGGAGGGAAATATTTTTCTGATTCATTAAAGGTTCCGGTGAGAACAGGATTGGCACCTTTACTAACGGCGTCGTTTAAGAGATTGTTGAGACGCGTGAAGTGCTTCCCGTTAACGATGCGTCCATAATCTTCACCTCTTTTGAATAATTCTGCAACGCTGCTCTTCAACAACGAAACGAACTTCTCTTTTACAGAATTATCAACAAGAACATAATCAGGCGCAATGCACGTCTGCCCGTTGTTTAGGAACTTGCCAAATGCAATACGCTTCGCAGCATCTTTCAGATCCGCTGTAGAATCAACAATAGCAGGCGATTTGCCACCAAGCTCCAACGTCACCGAAGCAAGTCTCTCCGCAGCAGCGTGCATAATAACCTTACCTACGGCCGGACTTCCCGTGAAAAATATGTGGTCAAACGGAAGCTCGAGCAACGCAGTAGATGTTCCGGCATCTCCTTCAACAACACTTACCACATCATCATCGAAAACCTCCTTCACAAGCTTCGACACAAACGCAGAAGTGTTTGGCGTGAGCTCAGAAGGTTTAACTATCGCCGTGTTTCCTGCGGCAAGACACGACACCAGCGGACCGATACAAAGACTAAACGGATAATTCCACGGTGCTATGATCAGGCAGGCGCCTTTAGGCTCATAACGTATCTCCGAACGTGTTCCAATGAAAGTAAGCGGTGCGTCGATCTTCGTGGGCTGCGTCCACCGCTCAAGGTTTTCGAGGGCGTGACTGATCTCGGCCAGCACCGGGAACAGCTCTGAGGTCGAGGCCTCCATCGCCGGCTTACCCAGGTCTTTAAACACCGCTTCCTGCAACTCCGGCTCATGGTCCCGAAGCCACTCTTCGAGTTTTTCCAGCCTTTCGGCACGCGCCGGGATCTTCTCGGACCGTAAGACCTGGCTCCTGGCTTTTAGCTTCCTGAAGACCGGTTCGAAGTCGGTTTTTGTCTGTTTTACTGTCGTGGACACCCCTCTAAGGTAGAAAATTCAAGGGTTTTGACCCAGACTTGTGGCAATGTTATCTTAATGTTAACTTCATGTTACGTGGTGTTAACAGTGGGTTAAAGATGAAATCGGTTCTTTTGGTTCTTGTGTTCGCAGGCACTGCGCTGGTAAGCGAGGCACAAGAATCTATTCTTGAGAAAGTTTGGGCCACTTCCCGGACCTCTGATGGTCTGCAGGAGGTGGATGCCAGCGTGAATAAGCTGGTAACGAAGATCGGCAAACGCCACTATCGCAACGACGTCCGAAAGCTTTATGCGTTGTTCATGAAAACGCATGAAAGATTCCTCCACACCTACGTTCAATACACCGGCATTGAAACCCTTGCACAAGGTCGCTACGACTGCCTGACAGCCACGTCGCTCTTTGCAGATGTCCTCAACAGGGCCGGCTTTCAGTATAAAATCATCGAAACGAATTATCACATCTTCATCATGGTGAACACTAAAGATGGAGACGTGTTGTTGGAAACTACCGACAGGCTCGGTGGATTTGTTAATGACCAAAAGAAACTGAACTCGGTGGTTAGTGAATACCAAAAGAATCTGCTTGCTTCGGCAACGCCTTCACACTATCAATACTCTTTTAGTTTATACCGCACAGTAAGCATCGATCAGCTTCCCGGGCTTCTGTACTTTAACCAGGCGGTGAATGCTTTCAACAGTGAGCGCTGGAGCGAATGCTCAGAAAAACTTAGTGCAGCATCGCAAAGCACGAACTCTCCGCGCATTGCGGAGCTTGCTGATCTACTCCCGGAATAAAATCTTTAGTTAGCCAGGATCCGAACCTGAACCCTGCGGTTCATCTTGTGGGCTTCTTCTGTATCGGCGCGTGACAGCGGCTGTGTGCCTCCAAAAGCTTTTGTCTTCACTTTGCTTTTGCCTACGCCCTTCGACACGAGGTACGTCTTCACGGCATCAACACGCTCCTGTGAAAGCTTCATGAGCGCCTTTGCATCACCACGCACGTCGGTATGACCTTCCAGCTGAATGATCATGTTGGGATAGGTCTGAAGCATCTTCACAACTTCGTTCAATTCTTCGTAAGATGAAGGCACGATCTGGGCTTTACCCTGTTCGAAGAGAAGGTTGTCGAGGTTCAACACCTTTCCAACAGTGTGCGTGGTTTCGGCGGCTGTGGCTGCTGTTGTGGGCAAGCCAAGTTGCACGTCTCTTACTACAATCCTGTCCTTGGCTTCGGATGGATCGATCATGTATTTGGCGGGCGCGAATCCCTGTGCTTCCACCATGATCTCGTAACGCTCGTTGTTGAACATCGGGAAACGAAATGATGTTCCGTTTTGTGTACCAACTACGTTGCCATACGGAAGGCTCTGGTAGGCGATGGTTGCACGTACCGGTTCCTTGGTTGTACCGTTAAAGATGTTGCCCTGTGCGTAGGTCAGGGTGTCTTGTTGAGCAAAAGTGCAGCTAACTATGAGACAGAGAAAAAATAAGATCGAGATCTGCTTCATGTTGATTACATAGTGAGAATAGTGAATTCAACTCGCCTGTTCTTTTGGCGTCCTTCTTTTGTAGCGTTGGTATCGACAGGACGTGACTCGCCAAACCATGTTGTTTTGATCCGGTCTTTCGATATACCTTTTTGTGTAAGGTACCTTGAAACTGCTTCTGATCTGTTCTTCGAAAGCACCATGTTGTGCTCATCCGTGCCGGTATTGTCGCAGTGACCAGATATTTCGACTTTGATCGATGATTGCTCGTCGAGCAACTCAACAAGGCGATTAAGCTCGGGGAACGATTCAGACTTCAATACATACTTATCGATATCGAAGAAGATGTTGTTGATAGGGATAGTAACACCAGCATCGATCCTTGCAACTTCGATCGGTGCTATGCTCATGTCTTTATGAGTGACTACGCCATCGGTCTTGAAATCTCTCAGGTCAAGATTTTGGTTCACTGAAATATGTCCGTCGGCTTCTGCCCTAACACCATAGATCTCACCACCGGGCAGCCTGATCTCGTATTCGCCTGTAACCGGATTAGACTGGGCTATACCCATTTCCTTTCCGTCAGAAAGACGTTCGTAGATGATCTTTGCACCAATTGGCTGACCTGTTTTTGCGTCGACAAGTTTTCCCTTCACGATAACATAAGGCTGGGGACTCTTGTAGAATGGCAGCTTGGCGCGATAGATATCCGTGTTGTCGGCGGCGCCGCGTGAGTAGTAAGCAAACTCGCTGGTCGAGGGAATGTTGAAGAACAGATCTTCACCTTTCGAGTTGATATCGGGACCCATGTTCTTGGGCTCGCTCCACCTGGTGTATGAGTCGTCGAGGCGCTTGCTCATGTAGATGTCGCTGCCACCATAGCCGCTATAGCCATTCGAAGAGAAGTAGAGTGTCTGATCGTCTGACGCAAGGAACGGAGCGGTTTCTTCACCAGCTGTGTTGAGGCTGTCGCCCATGTTCAGTGGTTCGGTCCACACGCTGTCGTCGCCCATAAAGCTTACGTACAGGTCCCGGCCACCACGGGAGTCTTCGCGCTCTACCGACATCAAAAGTGTTTTCCTGTTGTTGGTGAGGAAGTAGTTGGCCTTCTCGTTGAAGTTGTAATCGTTGGTAATGTTAAGTGCTTTTGGTTTCGACCACTTGCCATTAACGTTGTTACTTACGGAAACACCTGCAAGCATCTTTCCATTGTCGAGGTATTTGTTACCCAACAGAAGAACGGTTTTACCATCTGGTGTTGGTTGAGTTACTGCGTTGATGAAGTTGGGATGTTCGTTGTTGAAATCGGGTCCCATGTTTTTAGCAAGCGACCACTTGCCATCGGCACCAAGTTCAGAGTACCAGATGTCTTCTTTGTCTTTTACGCCACCAACGTTGCCCGGGTGGTTTGCACGGCTGAAGTAAAGTGTCTTACCATCGGCTGAAAGCATTGGGTTGAGTTCGCTCACGTCGCTGTTCACACTGGCATCGAGTTTTTCAACGAGGATGCCGCTTGCGAGCAGCTCCGGTGTAACGATGTCGGCAATGATCGGGTAATGTGAATCGGTGATTGCCACGGCATCGATCGAAAAGTACTCAGGAAGTGCACCGCCGTCGAATTCGAGTCGTACCGCAGCTACTTTGTACGGCGTTTTCTCGATCATCACGTTGAGCATACGACCGTTGAGTGGAACTGCAATAGGATTGAGTGTACGTGCAACGTGCTCTGTTCCTGCTTCATCGTAAAGAAGGATCCGATAGAGACCGCTTGGATTGTATGACTCGGCGATGGCTATCTGCTGAATCTGGATCGGCTTGGCAAATCCGACCTTGATGAATTCTTTCTGTTTGGGCTTGTCGGGTGTCCATGCAGCGGGATTCTGTCCCCCTGCCGGCATTACGTTGGGTCTACCAAGGATCTGCTCTGCTGAATATTGAACGGGAGTCAGTTCACTGGAAAACTCAAGTACTTTTGAGGCCCATTGTAATTGTACCTCTTGCGCGAATGTTGTTGAAAACGAAGTTAAAGCGAAGAGAACTAGGAGTAGGTATCGCCTCATGCACAGCTATGCTTTAGGGTTTAAACTTAGCTAAAATTTCTAAAAAAGCGCAGAAATAGTACATCCGGATAGGTGACAGCATTAACTGACGACCAGCCAAACTTTCTTCAAAGCCTTAACTTCAGTTCATCGAAGTCTTCTGGAATAGCAAGAACCCTACATGCAAAAGAGCTCCTAATTGGTTCTCCCGATCATTATAGTAGTTAACAGACAGGCTTATTGGCCCAACCGACGAGTGAAGGACAAGTCCGGCCGTTCCGGCCAGGTAGAATTTTTCGATGTCCTGGCTTAAAGTAGGGCGTTGATCATCTTGCTGTATAATTCGTTCGAAGGGCTTAAACACATAGCCTTCAAGCCTTAGATCGAGGTTCTTTCGTATAGAAAACACGTTTCTCCATCCGCCAGCCACATAATTAAAAGCCCTGAAGTTTTCTAATAGTATCGTAGGGCTGTCCTGCATTGGATTAAAAGCCGATGCATTAATGATGGTGCCCTGGTAGTTGCTAAAGAATGGCTGATTTGAAATAACACCTTCCAGGAAGTAGCCCGAACTGTAAAATCCCTTCCGGAAATACTCTTCCAGCGACACCTTGCCGCGTACCCAGGCACGATGTTCCGACTCTTCAGATTCAATCCTGGAAGTGCTTCCCGGTGTATAGGTTTCGTGCACGGTAAACCAGTCGAAAGAAAAATTATACCTCCGCCCCTGCGAAGCATATTGTTTGCGGTTGAGGGTGTTGGTGGATAGAGAAAACCCGGTACGATAGCCAGCTATTCGAAGTTCGTCCAGTGTATCGGTTGAGACAAATACATCGCCATCGATGTACCGGTCGAGGTTGTTTATATAATAACTGTATCCTTCTGCTTTGAACTTTGTTCCTACCGGGATGCCGGCGCTTAAACCAACCTTGCGATCGATTCGATTAAGAACCGTTGGTTGAACGTTGTTTAGTACGAGATCTTTCCCTTCAAGAAAGTCCCAGTTGTTAAATGTTCCTTCGGGTTCGAGGTGGAAACGCCCGAAGCCCGCAAAATCGATACGTGCCTTTACCTGCGCCGACTTGTAAAAGTTACCGGCGTAGAAATTCGACATGATGTGCGTCAACGCGCGGTCGAAATAGTAGTAGTTTATTCCAAGGAACATGGTACTGATGTTCCTTGTTGAAACCACCCCGCCGAAGTCGATCTGGAAATCGTTCTGTGGTCGCTTACTTAATTGAAAATTAAATGTGTTCTTCTTCGGATCGAAGAGAAAACTTGGATAGATGTTGTGAAAGTAATCGTCGGAAACAAGCTTGTAGTAGCCCGATTTTACATCTTTAAAATATAAGGGACGACGGCCATTCCTGAAGAACTTGTCGATGTAGCGCTGCTGCCTGGAGTTAAATCCCTGGTATGCGATCCGGTCTACTTGCAGGGCAGATGTTTTATTGTTGAACTTATTACGGGCTTCGGCAACCTGCTCGCACGTACGAAGGGTTGCCGGATCGATCTTTCTTTTTATTTCATCCATCTGTCGCACAGTCTGTGCGTAGCCGCTGTCGATCATTGCCCTTACTCTTGCAAAGTCGAACGATGAGAGACCTTTAAGATTGGGTTGAATATACACGCCGGTGGCGGGGATCTTCGATGGATCTGATTTATCGAGAAGAAGATACAGTAACGACTTCGAGATCAGTTTTTCATCTTCATCGTATGGATATTCGTCGTACACTTTAGATGATACGTTGCTCCCTATGATCACATCCGGTTTGAAATCATTCTGCATCACATCGACAGGGAAGTTATTGTATACGCCTCCATCAAAGAGATACTTGTTCTCCACTTTGATTGGCTTATAAAAGAAAGGAACAGTTTGGGTTGCACGAAGCGCATCGCCAAGGCTTCCGGATTTTATAACCACTTCGGTTTGTGTGAAGATATCGGCAGCAACAACACGCAACGGAACAAACAGGCTATCGAAGTTACCACGGGCAATAGCCGAAGGCTGAGCCATGATCTCTGCGAGCGCAAAGTTCAACGAAAGGTCATTGGCAATACTTGAATTTAAGTTGAAGTTGAATGTCGAGTCGAGCGACAGGTTGATCTTTAGAACCGACGCGTTGTCGTCGGGACGGTTGTAGTAATAATTATATCCGTGTTCGAGGCGGCCGTTCACCCAACCGATAAACTGGCTCGATAGCATGATCTCCTCGATCTGCTGGGGGCTCATGCCGGCGGCATAACATCCCGCCACGATGCCGCCCATAGACGTGCCGGTTACATAATCGATCGGGATCTCGTATTCCTCAAGAGCTTTGAGCACGCCTACGTGGGCGATCCCTTTGGCCGCACCTCCGCTGAGCACCAGGCCTACTTTCTGAGCCGATGCAGAAACTGCCATCAAAAGGCAAAATGCGAAGAGTGCCGTTCTGACCATGTAGTCTATTAGACACGGTTAGTACTATGAATTACTCTTCTAACTAAAAAAGTAATTCAAAAATTGCAGATCAATTCCTTGCGACAGCAATTTCAGCAGGTTCCCCGGGAAAAGGAATAGCTTCGAGTCGCTTAATCAGTTCGTTTTTCACCGATTCGAAGGCGGGGCGGTAAGCTTCTTTCACGGGTTCGGCAGCAGGAAGCTGCACTTTAAGGGCATCCACCTGGACGCCATTCTTCCAAAAGCGATAACAGAGATGTGGGCCGTTGGCAAGGCCGGTGCTTCCCACATAACCGATGGTTTGACCCTGTCTAACACGTACGCCAGGTCTTACTCCATCTCCGATCTTCGACATGTGGAGGTACTGCGTAGTGTAGGTAGCGTTATGGCGTATTTTTACATAGTTGCCATTGCCTCCTTTGTACTGTGCCTCGAGCACGATGCCATCGCCGGCCGAACGGATTGGTGTACCGGTGGGTGCAGCGAAGTCGGTGCCGTTATGAGCACGGAAAACTTTTGCGACAGGATGAAATCTATTCGGGTTGAAACGTGAACTGATTCGTGTGAATTCGATTGGGTACTTCAACAATGCTTTTCGAAGGCTGTTACCATTCTCATCGAAATAATCTTTGCCATCCGCCTGGTCGAATGGAAATGCGTAGTATCCTCCTCCGAAATGCTCGAAGTAGATCGCGTTGATACTTTCTATACCGACTGGTACGCCTTCCACCTGTTTTTCAGTATAGATCAATTTAAACTTGTCGCCTTTCTGCAGCCTTTGAAAATCGACTTGCCAGGCAAATATGTCGACGAATCCATTCGTGAGCTCGTGAGATATATTCATCGACTCGATGGTTTCGGAAAGATTCGATTTGATCTCGGCTGCGATTGTTCTTTCTACTGTAGATGTTTCACGGCTGCATGATTCTACGATAAGAGTATCGGAGAAATGGAACACGTAGTAATCAACAGGGTTTGCTTCGTAAACGAGAGCGCGTGCACTCTTCAACGAATCTTGTGCAGCAATTACAGTATACTTCTTGTTAGCTGCTACTTTTCTGAAATCGAAAATGTTTTTGGGAAGCATTGCGAGCAAACGCATCGCTTTTCCCTCTACGTGAAATCCATTGAGGAGATCTGAGAATCGTTGGTTGCGCTTTACTTCGAAGCTGTTGACATCAAACCCATCGACGATCATTCCGTAAGCAACCTCAGGTTGTTTTACAAAAGCCGGAACCGACGTGGTATCAAGAACAATCTCTCTTTCGAGTGAAGCGTACTGTGAAACGTTATCAATAACGATCAGTACACCAAAGCAGACAAGTAGTAAGCCAACTACGATTAAAGTCTTCTTAAAAAATTTCACACAACGAGGAGTTTAAAAAGTGTAAACCCCGACAAGTCGGGGCAGGCTCCAAAGTTACATATAATTGTATACATGCAAACATTAGAAGTTCTATAGGGTATTTCTATACCCTAGTTAAAGAGTTCTTTATATTTCTTTTTGCCTGTCTCCAGGAAGTCAATAAAGCCCGGAACACTGCGATCGTAAGCCCTCGGCCATGCTAACACTCGTTCATCCTCACCAAGCAGTATGTAAAACGGCTGTGCATTGTTGTTAAGGTTCGCGATTTGAAGGTCAGCATTCTGCTTTCCGATCGTTTTCTTAACCTTATTATCCACTTTTGAGGTATACCACTCGGATTCGGGCAACTCAGTCTTGTCGTCGACATATAAGGCAACTACCACAAAGTCGTTCTTTAATCGCTGAAGCACCTGTGGATCGCTCCACACTACTGCTTCCATCTCGCGGCAATTGGTGCAACCATGACCGGTGAAGTCAATAAACAACGGTTTATGCTGCTCGCGTGCGCATGCGAGAGCTTCTTTGTAATCGAAGTAGCCAGTGATGCCATGGGGCAGGTGAAGGAAATCGGAATATTTCGCTGGTCCGCATGGTGCTTTGTCGCCTTTCGCCTCTGCGAGGTTAAAGTCGTGCGTGTACATTGGAGGAAGGTATCCTGCGAGGGCTTTGAGTGGCGCTCCCCAGAGGCCGGGGGTCAGGTAGACAACAAACGCGAACGTAAGAACGGCAAGCATTAGCCGCGGTACGGTGACTATTGTCACGGGGGTGTCGCCTTTCAGCGGAAGCTTGCCCAGGAAGTAAATTCCGAGCAACGAAAAGATGACGATCCACAGGCCGATGTTGAGGTCGCGATCGAGCAAGCCCCAGTGGTATGCCTGGTCTGCGATGCTGAAAAATTTGAGACACAATGCGAGCTCGAGGAATCCGAGAGTAACTTTTACTGAGTTCAGCCAACCGCCGGATTTCGGAAGGGCTTTGATGAGCTCAGGAAAAAAAGCAAAGACGGTGAATGGTATTGCGAAAGCAAGCGAGTAAGAAAACATCGCAAGGATCGGTTTGGCGATCTGTCCATTTGCGGCGAGGACCAACACGTTTCCGACAATTGGTATCGTACATGAAAATGAAACGAGCACCAATGTTGCGGCCATAAAAAAAATTCCGGTGAGTCCGCCTTTATCAGCTTGCTGATCCGCTTTGTTTACGAGCTTATACGGCGCGTTGATCTCGAAGAGTCCAAAGAATGACAATGCAAACACGATGAAGATCACGAACACGAAAAGATTCGGAGCCCAATGTGTAGACAGTGCGTTGAGTCCGTCGCTGCCCAACGAAAAGGCAACGAGTGTACCGGCGAGTGTGTAAATAGCGATGATCGATACACCAAAGATTATTGCCTTTCGAACACCTTCACGTCTTGATTGACCATCGCGGAGAAAAAAAGTAACGGTCATCGGGATCATTGGGAACACGCAAGGTGTGATCAACGATGTAAGACCGAGAACGAAAGCGAGTACAAGAAATCCGATGAACGAGTCTTCGTCGAGAGTGGGTTCGCCTTCGAGAATGGTTTTGTCGAGAACAGGGCCATTGAATTCTTTGTTCTGTGAGGTTGGCGCGGCCTCGACGGGTTCGTCTTTGATCTCTTCCTGTTGGTTGATCGCTTCTGTGCCTCCAACCTTTAACCCGGCTAATTTAAAATCACCATCAAACAATACACACTTACCTTCTTTCGTAGAGCAAACCTGTCCTTCGTATTCGCCGGCGATCTTAACGGCCGCCGATAAGATTTTTATGGTCTGTCTGAACTCACCTGTTTTCTCGAAAATATTTACATCACAATCGAATATCTCGTCGTGTTTTTTGTGATCGTCGATGGCCTTCAGGGTTCCGACGAGTTCATAGCCTGCATCTTTAGCGATTGTAACCGAGATTGGAATAGGTCCGCAGTCTTCGTCGAACCCGTTGGTGTACATGTACCATCCGTCGTCGATCCTGGCTTTGAATATAACGTCGACCTGGTCACCGACTTTGAGGTCTGTTTTCGAGGCGGAGGCGGTCATCTTTGCGGGCTGCAAGATCTGACTGAATGACGCCAGGGGGAGTAGTATTAAGAGAAGGGTTCGGAACATAAGGTAAAGTTAACCTAAAGGGGGATTTCGCGGTTCTAACACATAGCGGGTTGGGAGGTTTTTAACAAATTCACGGCGCTTCGCGCGGCTCCAGGTTCTGGGTTCTGATGCTCTGCGGATTTACCTATCCGACGGACCAAAACCGATCAGGTTATCAGAACCTGGAACGCATAACAATTACTTCACGCCCTTTACGAAGCGTAATGTTTATAAAATGAAACTATCGTCTCTATCCCAATAAAGAAATTCTTCAACCCATAACTCTCATTAGGCGAATGAAGTGCATCGCTATCCAATCCAAACCCCATTAAAACAGTATCGAGCCCCAACTCTTTCTTAAACAACGCTACTATCGGAATACTCCCGCCGTCGCGTGTTGGTATTGGCGCTTTTCCCCACACTTCTTCGAAAGCCCTGGAGGCCGCTGCATATGCTGCTGAATTAGTCGGTGTAACTGCAGGCTGACCGCCGTGGTGCGCTGTTACTTTTACTTTTACCGATTTCGGTGCTATTGAAAGGATATGTTTCGTAAACAATTCGGTGATCGCATGATGATCCTGGTTTGGAACCAATCGCATTGAGATCTTCGCGGTGGCTTTCGAAGGAAGAACAGTCTTCGCGCCTTCGCCGGTGTATCCGCCCCAGATGCCATTGCAATCCAATGTTGGTCGTATACCGGTACGTTCGAGCGTAGTATATCCTTTTTCACCGGTGATCTCGTCGATGCCGAGTTCCTTCTTGTATTCGTTGAGATCGAACGGGGCTGCATTCAATGCCTTTCTCTCTTCAGCAGAAAGATTTGCAACTGCATCATAGAAACCGGGTATCGTTATATGACCATTTTCATCGTGAAGCTTTGCAATCATCTTGCTCAGCTCATTGATAGGGTTCGCTACGGCGCCACCATAAACGCCTGAGTGAAGGTCGCGGTTCGCGCCGGTCACTTCAACTTCCATGTAACTCAGTCCACGAAGACCAACGGTGATCGATGGCTGGTCGAGTGAGATCATTGAAGTATCGGAGATCACAATTACATCGGCTTGTAACTTGTCGCGATATTCTTTTACGAAGATGGGAAGGTTATCGGAACCGACTTCCTCTTCTCCTTCGATCATAAACTTTACATTACACTTCAGGAGATCGTGTTTGGTAAGGATCTCGAATGCTTTGATGTGCATGTAGAACTGTCCCTTGTCGTCGCACGACCCGCGGGCGTATATCTTGCCGTTCCGCACGGTTGGCTCGAATGGTGGCGAAACCCAGAGGTCGAGTGGATCGGGAGGTTGTACATCGTAGTGACCGTACACAAGAACAGTCGGTTTTTTCGGGTCTACTTTCTTTTCACCGAAAACTATCGGATGACCTTTCGTCTCCACGAGTGTTACTTCTGCACCGAGCTCTTTGAGACGGTCTTTTACATATTCGGCAGCCTTGCGCACATCACCCTTATGCCTGCTGTCGGCGCTTACCGACGGAATACGAAGTAAGGCATAGAGTTCTTCCAGAAACCGGTCCTTGTTTGCTTCGATGTATTGCTTAACCATGGCGTAACGTGCTTTTTATTTCGACTGCATATTTACTTACTATTTATTTCAGAAATTACACCTATGAAGTACGGCAGGGTAAAAAATTTCATTGGCGGCAGGTTTGTTGACATCAACACACCTTCGCAGCCGACCGGTGTGCAAAGCAGCAGCCGTGTCTTGACCATCCACTCACCTGTCGACGGGGCGCCGTTGGCTGAACTAGCGTGTTCCGGCGCAACCGACGTCGCCGAAGCAGCGGCTGCCGCTCAAAAAGCATTTGCGTTATGGTCTAAAACTCCAATAAAGGAACGTGTCCAGGTTTTCTTCCGGTATAAATCGCTCCTCGAAAAGAACATCGACGAACTTGCTGCGCTCGGCACCGAAGAGAATGGAAAGATAATTTCCGAATCACGTGCCGAGATCGAAAAATGTATAGAGCTCACGGAGTTCGCATGCTCGCTCCCACAACTTATTGCTGGCGAGATACTCGAAGTAAGCAAAGGAGTTGAGTGCAGGTCGGAACACGTTCCGCTTGGTGTTGTTGCCAGCATTGTTCCGTTCAACTTTCCTACGATGGTGCCGAACTGGACAATACCCAACGCACTGGCACTCGGCAATTGTATGATCATCAAGCCTTCGGAGAAAGTGCCGTTGAGCCTTGGCCGCATTGCAATGTTGCTGAAAGAAGCCGGTCTGCCCGATGGTGTATTCAATATCGTTCACGGCGATCGTGAAACTGTTGAAGCGATCTGTAAAGATCCGGTTATCTCTGCTGTCACTTTCGTGGGATCGACGCCGGTGGCGAAAGAAGTCTACAAGCTTGCTACGTCACAATTGAAAAGATGTCTTGCACTCGGCGGTGCAAAGAATCACTTGTTGGTGCTCCCCGATGCGAAAGCTGATATGACCGCACAGAACATTACGGCTTCGATGAGTGGTTGTGCAGGACAACGATGTATGGCTGCCTCGGCTATGGTTGCAGTTGGCCAGGTCGATCACATTATCGAAAAGATCTGTGATGAAGCACGAAAGGTTATCCCTGGCCAGAATCTTGGAGCTGTTATCAATAAAGAAGCACAGCAACGAATTGAAAGATATATAACAGAGGCAGAGCAACAAGGAGCAAAAGTTCTTGTCGATGGACGTCGCGCGAAAGTTGCCGGGAAAGAGAATGGAACTTACGTAGGTCCGACTGTTATCGATAACGTGAGACCCGATATGGCGATCGCGCAGGAAGAAGTGTTCGGTCCCGTCATCAGCATCATGCACACAAACACGCTCGACGAAGCGTTGGACATCGAGAACAAAAATCATTACGGTAACGCTGCTGCAGTCTTCACCCAGAATGGAAGTCTCGCGCGGTATGTCATGGAGAAAGCCAGCGCGGGAATGATCGGAGTAAACGTGGGAGTCCCCGTTCCGCGAGAACCATTCTCGTTTGGCGGTTGGAACCAGAGTAAATTCGGAGTAGGAGATATTACGGGGAAGAGCTCGATTGAATTTTGGACGAAGCTGAAGAAGACGACGGTGAAGTGGAATCCGGAAGCGGGGATAAATTGGATGTCGTAACTAAGTGCTCCGGTCGGGGCTGCAGGTCTTTTGTTCTGGGTTCTGATAGTCTAAGGGTTTAAGGATGCGTGCGTTTTGGAGACACCCGAAGAGCTTCAGTAGCCCCGGTCGTTGAGTCCTCAGGATTTCTCCATGGTCATACACTTACGATAACAGATCGGGTATAAGAACCCAGAACAAAAAAAGTCCGTATGAAAGACTCTATTTCAAATATTCTCCAAAACAACTTCGATTACACTCTATTTTCATGGAGCCCTCAGAAAGGAATTTCGCCACTCGTTATCGATCGCGCGGAAGGCGTTTATCTCTACGACCCTGAAGGCAAGCGGTACATCGACTTTTCCTCGGGACTAATGAATGTCAACATCGGCCACGGCAACCAACGGGTGACCGACGCGGTAGTCAGGCAGATGCAGGCAGTAAGTTATGTTACACCTTCTTGTGTCACTGAATCCCGCGGCGAACTCGGAAAAAAACTCGCCGACATCACCCCTGGAAATCTTAACAAGACATTGTTCACAACCGGCGGCGCCGAAGCAATAGACAACGCAATAAAACTCGCGCGACTTTATACCGGACGTCACAAGATCATCGCGCGCTATCGCGCATTTCACGGAGCATCGTATGGCGGAATGACCGTGGGCGGCGATCCCAGGAAACTTCCACACGACTCGCAACAAGTGCCAAACATTGTTCATGTAGAAGATCCGTATTGTTATCGTTGCCCATGGGGCCAGGAGAAAGAAAGTTGTACGAAGCTTTGTGTCGACCATGTACAACGTGTTGTTGAATTCGAAGGGCCGGAGAATGTTGCTGCGATATTGATGGAGGGCGAAAGCGGATCGTCGGGGTGTATCAAATATCCTCCCGGTTATTTAAAGAGTATTCGTGAGCTGTGCGATAAACATGGAATACTTTTGATCATGGACGAAGTAATGAGCGGCTTCGGAAGAACAGGTCAGTGGTTCGCATGCCAGGTGCACGACGTTGTTCCGGATATGATCGCGACAGCGAAAGGCATTACGGCAGGATATCTTCCGCTCGGCGCCCTGATCGTCAGCGATACAATTGCCAATCACTTCAACGATAAAGTTCTTTGGCTGGGCCTCACCTACTCGGCA
This sequence comes from Cyclobacteriaceae bacterium, assembly GCA_035656375.1. Lineage (GTDB taxonomy): Bacteria > Bacteroidota > Bacteroidia > Cytophagales > Cyclobacteriaceae > ELB16-189. The sequence goes on from DASRSO010000073.1 coordinate 43,129, forward strand.
CACCCGGTTTGTTGCGCTGCAGCGCTCGAAGTACTGAAGATATACGAAGACGAGCACCTCATCGAGAACGCATCTGAAATCGGAAGATATATCGAGCAGCAAGTCGAAAAAATGAAGGAGATCCATCCCAGTATTGGAGATTTTCGCACCACCGGGTTACTTGGCTGCATCGAACTGGTTAAAGACAGGAAGACGAAGGAACCCATGGCTCCATTCAATGCAAAGTCATCAGAAATGGTGGTTATGAATAAAGTTGCTGCGAAATTGAAAGAACTGGGCATGTACACTTTCGTGCGATGGAACTATGTTTTCATCGCGCCCCCGCTTTCTATCACAAAAGCACAAGTAGACGAAGGGTTAGCTATAATTAGTGAGGCCTTGAAGATTGCCGATGAGTCGGTTAAATTTGTTAAGCAACATGCGTAATATTCGCCCCCATACAATGTTGATTGCTTCGATCGCCATGATGTGCAGTTCATGTGCTACGATCATCAATGGAAGCTATCAACGCGTTAATGTTTATTCATCTCCGCCGGGAGCGAAAGTTTTTGTGAACGGTGTCGACAAGAATGTAACTACCCCAGGTCACGTAACATTGAAGAGATCGAACGGCGATCACAGGCTCAGATTCGAACGGCCAGGATTTGAAGATGAATCGTATACTCTTACGCCGCGCTTCAATCCGCTTGTAATCATTGACTTTCTCTACATATTTCCAGGCATTATCGACCTCGCTGTTGGTGCCAATCATCAATACGAAAAAAATGTGGGTGTCGAGATGAAGCCTGTTAAGGCCCCGGCATTGATCCCTGCAACGACAGCTGCAGCGCCAACAAACAGGGGATACAATTTCAACAGGATGTCGGATGTTGACATGAGCATACCGGAATCTGCCAAACAAAATCCGAATCGTTATGCGTTGATCATAGGCAACGAAGATTACAGCACGTTCCAGAAAGATCTCACCACCGAAGCTGATGTCGCCTACGCGCGAAACGATGCCAGCGCGTTTTACGAGTATGCACAGAAAGTCCTCGGAGTTCCTGAGCGCAACATTACACTGTCGCTCGATGCCACCTCTGCCGAAATGCGACAGGGTTTAATGAAGATGAACCTGATCGCAAAGAACACAGGCGGCCAGGCAGAGTTCTTCGTGTTCTACGCAGGTCATGGCCTGCCCGACGAAGAAACCAAACAACCATACCTTATCCCTGTCGACGTGAGTGGCAAGTTTATCAAGGTTGGAATTCCTCTCACTGAATTCTATAGTGCACTCACCGAGTTCCCAACTAAAAGAACAACGGTTTTCCTCGATGCTTGCTTCTCAGGCGGCGCCCGGAACCAGGGACTGTACGCATCGCGCGGGGTGCGGGTAACACCTAAGAACGAAATGCTTAAAGGCAACGTCGTTGTTTTTTCTGCAAGCTCGGGCGAAGAGTCGGCACTTCCACACGTTAAAAAATATCACGGACTGTTTACCTACTACCTGTTACAGAAATTAAAAGAATCACGTGGAGATCTCACCTATAAAGATCTTTCGCTCTTCATGGAACAACAGGTTGCTCTTGAATCTGTTATCATAAACAGCAAAGAACAACATCCAAAAACAAATATCAGCGCCGACGTTGTTGACATATGGGAAGTCTGGACGTTAAGATAATTTTTTTGTTACTGCTACTTTCTGTTACGACTTATGGACAGAAAGTTGTGAAGAATGTGAAGGGCATGGCAACCATTGCCAACATCTCGCCCGAGGAAGCCCGCGTTAAAGCGATCGACCGTGCGAAAGAGGAAGCACTGAAGCTCGCTGGCGCCGAAGAATGGGTTCAATCATTCGACTTTCTCGAGAAGCGTGAAGAACACAAAAAGTTCGACGAATTCTTTCATTCACTTACATCAGTACAATCGATGGGGAGTGTTGTCGATTGGAAAGTGACCAGTGAAGACAGGAAAGTAGACGAGTTCAAGAACCTCACTTACGAAGTCACTATCGATGCAACTGTTAAGCTCTATCACACCCGGCCTGATCCCGAATTTCATCTCGCGGTGAACGGGATAAACTCAGTCTATAAAAATCTCGACAAAATGAATTTCGAGATCTCCCCGGCAAAGGGAGGGTTTCTTAAGATCTTTTTGTTGGATGATGCTCGTAACGTCGCTGTCCTTTATCCAAATGAACATGAGCCCGCATTGGAGCTCGTATCGAACAAAAAGTATTTGTTTCCGCAGAACTCGCGCTTCAACTACGAGGTATACACAGAAAAGAAAGACGAGACTAATTACCTTTTTTTGGTCTACACAAAAAAAGATATCCCATATAAGGGCGGTGATAGCTTCTCGAGCTTCATCGAGTACGTGTACACCATAGAACCTGCCGAGCGATTTGTAAGCATAGAGCGAATAACAATCTACAAGTGAAAACGTTTGCGGAAAATCTAACAGTCACTTCCCGGTAGCCCGCTTCTGTCCTTCATCCTTTCCACAAACGTTTCCGGTACCGGATGCTGTACTCAACCAAAAGTTTTTTTGAAAAATACCGTTTTCACAGAATAAGTTTCTGCGTGCTGTGAGTTAACTTTAAGATGATTTTTCCCTCAAAAAGTTAAAAAAATTGGAAGACCAGCAGCAGTACGGACTTTACGACCCCTCATTCGAGAAAGACTCATGTGGAGTCGGTTTCATTGCCAACATAAAAGGACGGAAGTCGCACCAGATCGTAGCCAACGGCCTCACGATGCTTGAGCGAATGGCCCACCGCGGAGCGTGCGGTTGTGAGGCCAACACCGGCGACGGAGCCGGTATCCTTATCCAGATCCCGCACGAGTTCTTTTTTACTGAGTGCCTTAAGCAAAACTTTACGCTTCCCGCATTCGGGCACTACGGCGTGGGCCTCATCTTTTTTCCGCGCGATCAAAAACTTCGCGAGGAATGCCGCACAGTCGTAAACCGGCAGATAAAAAGGATGAAAATGACCCTCCTGGGCTATCGTGTCGTCCCCACATTAAATAAAGACCTCGGCGAAACCGCCATGAAGGCCGAGCCGGTCATGGAACAGGTGTTCATCAAACGCCCCGACACCATCGACGAACCCGAAGAATTCGAAAGGAAACTGTTCGTTCTCCGCATGTTCACAACCCGCCTCGTAAAAGAGTCGGTGAACGGTGTGGGCAATGACTTCTATTTCTCTTCTCTATCTTATAAGACCATCGCCTACAAAGGCATGCTCACTTCGAACCAGCTCCGTTGGTATTTTCCCGACCTGGAGCACGAAGAAGTTGTGTCTGGCTTTGCCGTTATCCACTCACGCTTCTCGACGAACACCTTCCCTTCGTGGAGACTTGCACAGCCGTTCCGCTACATCGCGCACAACGGTGAGATCAACACGGTACAAGGCAATATCAACTGGCTGAAGTCAAAAGAGGCTTTCTTCGAGTCGCCATACTTTACCCGCGAAGAATTGAACATGGTGTTGCCTATCTGCAACCCGAGCATGTCCGATTCATCGAACCTGGACAACGTTATAGAGTTGCTCGTACACGCGGGCCGCTCACTTCCTCATGTTATGATGATGCTCATCCCCGAAGCATGGGACGGCAACGAGAACATGAGCCGCGAGAAGAAAGACTTCTACGAATATCATGCGAACCTGATGGAGCCGTGGGACGGTCCCGCTTCGATCACGTTCACCGACGGAAAGATCATCGGCGCCACGCTCGACCGTAACGGCCTCAGACCTTCACGCTTCATCGTCACCAACGACGACCATGTGATCATGGCTTCAGAAGTCGGTGTGCTTGATATCGACCAGTCGAAAGTTATTTCGAAAGGCCGCCTCCAACCTGGAAAGATGTTCATCGTCGATATGGAAGCCGGCAAGATCATCAGTGACGACGACCTCAAGAAGAAGATCTGTAGCCAGAAGCCGTATGGCGAATGGCTTCGTGCGAATAAAGTAAGGCTGTCGGATCTTCCGGAGCCTGGCGGAAGTTTCCACAAGTATGATCCCAACACATTTATTAAGCGACAGGTATCGTTCGGTTACACAACCGAAGATATTCGCGTGATCCTTGCCCAGATGTGCGAGACCGGTAAGGAAGCGCTAGGTTCGATGGGTGCCGACACGCCTTTAGCCGTGCTTTCGAAACAGGCTCAGCACCTTTCAAGCTACTTCAAGCAGTTGTTCGCACAGGTTACAAACCCGCCGATCGATTCGATCCGCGAGCGTCTCATCATGTCGCTTGCTTCTCACGTAGGTGGATCCTTGAACCTCCTCGAAGAATCGCCGGAGCACTGTATCACACTCGAGCTTCCGACACCGGTCCTTACGAACTCCGAGCTCGAACGCATCCGTTACATAGATCACCGTCATCTTCAGACAAAAACGATCTACACATATTTCAAAGCAGACGGTCAGGCCGGCTCGCTCGAGAAAGGTCTTAATCGTGTTTGTCAGTATGTGACCGACGCAATCGAAGATGGTTTCACAATCATTATTCTTTCAGACAGAAGCTTCGACAGCGGTCACGCGCAGATACCAATGCTGCTTGCTGTGTCTGCTGTGCACCATCATTTGATCCGCCGCGGCCTTCGTGGTAAGGTTGGATTGCTTGTGGAAGCCGGCGACGTTTGGGAAACACACCACTTCGCAACACTTCTTGGCTACGGGGCATCGGGCGTGAATCCCTACCTGGTGTACCAGACTATCCACGACATGAAGAAGCGCAATCTCCTGAGTGAAGAACTCACGGAAGAACGAGCTGCATATAATTACAAGAAAGCTGTTGGTGGCGAATTGCTCAAAATCATGAGCAAGATGGGCATCAGCACACTTCAGTCGTACCACGGTGCACAGATCTTCGAAGCTCTCGGTATCAGCAAAGATGTGATCGACCTGTATTTCTCCGGAACGGTTTCCCGTATCGGCGGTCTTACACTCGACGATATTGCTACAGAATCACTTGCGAAACACAGTCTCGCATTCCCGAAAACAGCAAACGCATCGCTTCGACTCGAAGTAGGCGGTATCTATCAATGGAAACAGCGTGGTGAAGCCCACCTCTTCAACCCGCAGACAATTCACCTCCTTCAGCAGTCAACAAAAACAAACGACTACCAGCTTTTCAAAAAATATTCAGGCATAATTAACGAACAGAGCGAGAAGGCTATCACGTTAAGAAGCCTGCTCGAGTTCAAGAAAGGCAGCCCGATCCCGATCGACGAGGTTGAGTCGAAGGAAAGTATTTTCAAACGTTTTGCGACCGGCGCGATGTCGTTCGGTTCAATTTCTTACGAAGCACACAAAACACTCGCAGTAGCGATGAATCGCATCGGCGGCAAGAGCAACTGCGGCGAAGGTGGTGAAGACGAAATGCGCTTCACAAGGTTGCCCAACGGCGACTGGGAGAACTCAGCCATCAAACAGGTTGCTTCCGGACGTTTCGGCGTTACGAGCTACTATCTCACCAACGCGAAAGAGCTTCAGATAAAAATGGCGCAGGGAGCTAAGCCCGGCGAAGGTGGTCAGCTCCCCGGTCACAAGGTAGACGAGTGGATTGGAAAGGTTCGTCATTCAACACCCGGTGTTGGATTGATCTCTCCTCCTCCTCACCACGATATCTATTCAATTGAAGATCTCGCACAGTTGATCTTCGATCTTAAGAATGCAAACCGCGATGCACGTATCAGTGTGAAGCTGGTGTCAGAAGCTGGTGTAGGCACGATCGCTTCCGGTGTTGCGAAAGCTCACGCGGATGTGATCCTTATCTCGGGCCACGATGGTGGTACCGGCGCGTCGCCACTTAGCTCGATCCGTCACGCCGGGTTGCCCTGGGAACTTGGCCTTGCCGAAACACACCAGACTTTGGTGCGCAACAAGCTTCGCGGACGCGTTGTGGTTCAAACCGACGGACAGATCCGTACCGGTCGCGACCTCGCCATTGCAGCTCTCCTTGGCGCCGAAGAATGGGGCGTTGCGACGGCGGCACTCGTTACAGCAGGTTGTATCATGATGCGTAAGTGTCATTTGAATACTTGCCCCGTTGGTGTTGCTACACAGAATAAAGAACTAAGGGCGCTGTTTACCGGCAAGCCCGAATACGTGGTGAATCTCTTCACCTTCCTCGCAGAAGAACTTCGCGAGATCATGGCAGAGCTTGGCTTCCGTACCGTAAATGAAATGGTTGGCCAGGTCGACTTCCTTGAAGTGAAGGAGATGGAAGACCATTGGAAGTATAAGAACCTCGATCTTAACCGTATCCTCTTCAAAGAACCGATGAGTCTCGATACTCCGCTCTACAAACAGGAAGAGCAGGATCACGGTATCGAAACAGTACTCGACAGGACCCTGATCAACGTGGCAGAGCCGGCGCTCAAGTCAGCGAAAGCTGTTCAGTCCGAGTTCCAGATCTCGAACCAGGATCGTGGTGTGGGTGCAATGCTGTCGAACGAGATCTCTAAGATCTATAAAGGCGAAGGACTTCCCGCTGATACAATTCACTACAAGTTCAAGGGAACGGCTGGTCAAAGCTTCGGAGCGTTTGCAACGAAAGGACTCACGTTCGAGCTTGAAGGTGATGCCAATGACTATTTTGGAAAAGGTCTCTCGGGTGGAAAGCTTATCCTGTATCCGAACCAGTCGATCACATACAATCCCTCCAAGAACATTATCGTCGGTAACGTGGCTTTCTTCGGAGGCACTTCTGGCGAAGCATACATCCGCGGTATGGCAGGCGAGCGTTTCGCTGTGCGCAACTCGGGCGTTACAGTTGTTGTGGAAGGTGTGGGCGATCACGGGTGCGAATACATGACAGGTGGCAAGGTCATCATCCTCGGCGACACCGGAAGGAACTTCGCTGCCGGAATGAGCGGCGGTATTGCTTATGTGTGGGATGTCAACAAGACCTTCGTTCGGAATTGCAATATGGAAATGGTGTTGCTCGATACCATCGACGAAGAAGAACAACGTATGCTCAAGCAACTGATCAAGAATCACAAAGAGCTTACGAACAGCGATGTTGCTGCACATGTGCTCAGCTACTGGGCAACAGCCTTCAAGCAATTCATCAAGGTGATGCCTGTTGATTACAAGGCAGTTTTGGAAAAGAAGAAGAAAGAAAAAAATGTATTGTTAAACTGATGGGAAAGCCAACTGGATTTTTAGAACAACAAAGGGAACTTCCCAAAAAACGTGATACGAAAGAGCGCGTCAAGGATTACTATGAAGTAGAAGGCGAAGTCGATAACTCGCTTACAAATAAGCAAGCCTCAAGGTGTATGGACTGTGGCACACCTTTCTGCCACCATGGGTGTCCGCTCGGCAATAACATTCCCGAGTTCAACGATGCTGTGTACCAGGGCAACTGGAAGCTCGCTTACGATATCCTTAGTTCCACGAACAACTTTCCCGAATTCACGGGACGCATCTGTCCCGCGCCTTGTGAAGCCTCTTGTGTGCTCGGCATCAACAAGCCTCCCGTAGCAATTGAATATATCGAGAAGTCGATCATAGAGAAAGCTTTCGCGGATGGCTTCGTAACACCGCGAATTCCTTCGGTGCGCACCGGAAAGAAAGTTGCCATCGTTGGTTCGGGCCCTGCAGGTCTTGCAGCAGCTGCACAGTTGAACTACGCAGGTCATTCGGTCACCGTGTTCGAACGTGCCGACGCGATTGGCGGTTTGCTCCGCTATGGCATTCCCGATTTCAAACTCGACAAGCGCATACTCGACCGCCGGCTCGACGTAATGAAGGCCGAAGGCGTGAAGTTCGTGGTGAACACCAACGTGGGTGTAAACTATAAGCTCAAGAAACTGAAAGATGAGTTTGACGCGATCTTGCTGACTGGTGGTTCTACGATTCCACGCGATCTCCCGATCGGCGGACGCAACCTGAAAGGCATCCACTTCGCGATGGACTTCCTCACCCAGCAAAATCAACGCGTAAGCGACAGGAAAGTAACGGGTGCCGACATCTGGGCAACCGACAAACACGTGATCGTGATTGGTGGCGGCGACACAGGATCTGATTGTGTTGGCACATCGAATCGTCACGGCGCGAAATCAGTAACGCAAATAGAGATCATGCCACGTCCTCCGAAGGACAGAACCGAGCAAATGCCCTGGCCTAACTGGCCGATGATCCTCCGCACATCTTCGTCGCACGAAGAAGGCTGCGATCGCCACTGGAGCATCGTTACAAAAGAGTTCGTGGCCGACGAGAATGGTAATGTGAAAGGGCTGAAGATCGTTGAAGTTGAATGGAAGGCCGTGAACGGAAAGATGCAGTTCAACGAGATCGCCGGCACCGAGCGTGAAATTCCTTGTGATCTTGCGTTGCTCGCGATGGGATTTGTTCATCCGCAGCACGAAGGTCTTTTGAAACAACTTTCCGTAGATCTCGACGATCGCGGAAATGTGAAAGCCAATAATTACCAGACATCGGTTGAAGGAGTATTTGCAGCTGGCGATATGCGCCGCGGACAATCCCTGGTTGTTTGGGCCATCAGTGAAGGCCGCGAAGCTGCGAGGTCGGTGGATGAATATTTGAGTGGTGGCGTTACGGCTTTAGAGGCAAAAGAAAAAGGAACATTACACCTGGCGTAGTTCCGTTTTGAAACAGCTCCACGTTTCAAAACGGGTCGCTATCAGAAATATCTTCTCAAAAAAAGCAGTTTTGTAAATTGGAATAGGTTTGGCGAGTGCCAAACCTAAATTCCATTAATGCTCGTCAACTACCTCAAGCTTTCTTTCAGGCTTCTCGCACGAAATCCATTCTTTTCTGCCATCAATGTTTTTGGACTGGGTGTTGGGTTTGCAGTGTTCTTTATTCTTTGGCCTTTCACTCAATCGGAGCTTAAGTCGGATCAATTTGTAAGAGATCATGATCGCATATCGAGGATACTGTTCGACTGGAATTGGTCGGACGATGGTGGTGACACGTGGGGTCACATGGTTCTCACTGGTGGTGTAAGCTCGCTGACGCCCGAACTTTACAACGCAGGACACATAGAATCATATACCCGTATGATTCGTCTCGACGATTTTGATCCCGCATCTACGCCTGGCCTGACGAACCGCCTCGTGGTGATTCCCTCGCAGCATGAGAACTCAACTATGGCTTTCAAAGAAAAGAATGCGATGTGTGTCGATAGCAACTTCTTCCAGTTTTTCGACCTGCCATTCGTTGCCGGCGATCGAAATACAGCCCTGCTAAATCCAGAATCGGTAGCTATCTCGGAGTCGACCGCCAATCGATATTTTGGTGAAACGAATGTTGTATCGCAGATCATTTCTGTCAACGGGATTTCATTTACAATAAGTGGCGTGTTCCGTGACATTCCTTCAAACTCGCATCTCGAACTCGACATCGCTTTTAGTAACGCGGGCAAGCTGGCAACATGGAACGACACCGGCCATCCCGGTCCTTATGCACGACATTACTATAAGGCAAAGGGTTCGGACTTTGATCTCATGACAATTCTTGGCCCTGAGAAAGAAAAGTATATGGGCCAATTGCTTAAAGTGAATCCGAACGTAAGGGCTGAGTTTATGACACAACCACTGGATGACATCGCTTTTACAGAATATTCGGGCGACACTTTCAAAAGCAAGTCGAGGTTCATTCTAAAAGTTCTGGCAACCATCTCGATGTCCGTGCTTCTAATGGCGTGGATGAATTATTTCAACCTGACGATCTCGCGAACGAAGACGCGTTTCAAAGACATCGCCGCCAGGAAAATGTCGGGTGCCCAACTCAAAGACCTGTTCATCCTTTTCATATGCCAGGCAGCGGTTGTTAATGTTATTGCGATCACGGTTGGTGCAACGCTCATTCAATTGCTTAAACAACCCTTCCTTGATCTTTTCCAGATCCGGGTTATTCCCTTTTTTCAATTGGATGCACGCACTATCATCTTCTCGGTGATCCTGATAATTGCGGGCATCTTTATAATATCCTCCTACTCTGCAACCGTAGCAATTCGTTTTACAACCAGTCAGTTGCTAACACATTCAGGGAAAAGACACAATTCTGCTGTCTCTTCGATCCTGACCACATTTCAATACACTGCTGCATTCATATTGATCTCGTTGATGTTAGTGTCGCATTCACAGCTTGAGTTCGTTATGTCGAAAGACCTCGGCATCGACAAAGACCGGGTAGTGGTGATTGAACGCCCGGTCGTTGGCCTGGAACCCGACGATGGACGCATTCGTGTTCTTAATTTTGCGCAGCAAATTGAACGTACACTGAATGCTGAAACTTCAGTGAGTGGCGGAGTAAGTGGCGACGGTGCATTTCTCCTCGACGTCGGTCATGTGGGTGCGGTTGCCCCGGTTGGCCTGGATTGCCATGGGGGTGTAGATGAACACTATATTCCGCTTTATGGTATACAAATGCTTGCGGGCCGCAACTTCGGGAAGGATGAAAAAATCCGGGCTGCATTGATCAGTCAGTTTGCAGCGGAACGTTTGGGTTTTCAAACACCATCTGAAGCGGTGGGCAAGATCCTGAACGTTATGTACAACAACTCGCAGGTTGAAGTGATAGGCGTTTTTGCAGACTACAGGGTCCGTCCGTTACTTAACTCCGGCGGAAACTCTGAAGATCTGACAGGGCGGGGGCAATGTCTTATTCACCTCGCCAGCGTCGAACAGGATTACATACCGGACAGGATATCTGTGAAGTTAAAAGAAGGGCAACTGGAGGAGTTCGTTTCGAAGATCGGCAAGTTGTACGCGACATCCTTCCCGGGAAATTTGTTCAGGTGGAATTCTGTCGACGACAACATCAATCAGCATTACTACAATCAGCAGATCACACGCAACCAGGTGTCGTTGTTTACGCTGCTCGCTCTTGCAGTTGCATGCCTGGGGCTGTTGGGAATGATTGCCAACAAGGTTGTTGACAAGGCCAGGGAAATGTCAATTCGCAAAGTGGTAGGCGCCGGCCATTTCGATGTTGTTGTTTTGTTGCTGAATTCGACGTTGCGGCAGATTGTGATTGCAGTAGCAATTGGATTGCCGATAGCTTGGTTTCTTTCGAACAACTACCTGTCGAGGTTTACAGAACAGATTGAACTGGAGTGGTGGTACTACCTCGTCCCGATCCTGGTACTGCTTGCACTGCTGCTGGTGACCATCGCATCGATCGTGTGGAAGGCTGTGATGACCAACCCGATTGATGCATTGAAACATGATTGAGGTTCAGTTGTCCGGTTACTTCACTTTCACAAACTCATAAGGTGTAAACTCCACGAAATCTGAAACTGTAACCTTCACCGACTTCACCTTCCCTCCTTCAATCGTAAACGGCCACACCTTTGTTCCATAGAGCGCTTCATTGAACGTCGCCAGAAACCTGTTCTTTCCCAACGCCTCCACATTAGCAAACCTTCCCTTGTGATGTTCAAAGCGCGCCACCAACTTATTCCCTTCCAACGTCATCGTCATATTGCCATACAGCTCGTGCTTATACGTTCCGGCAAATGCCGGAAGCGGAAGGTCTGTCCTGGGCTTCGTCGCAATCGTGTCGCGCTGTTGTTTGATCAATAACTCTTCGCGGGCCGTGCGAGCCGTTGTGTGCTTATAATAAATGCCGTCGTAGTTTCGATAGGGCAACCCCAGGAATGCATCCTGTATCTCGTTTCGAAGCGCTTCGAAAAATCCGTTGCTGTCTGTGTTGGTGAGCACAATAATTCCAAGCCGCTCTTCGGGGATCATTGCAACACTTGTCACGAAACCATTTACTCCACCGGTATGCCCCACAAATTTTCTCCCTTCATAATCGTGTATGTCCCACCCAAGTCCATACAATTCAAAAAGTTTCTTATTGAACATGTGCCACCCGTTACCCATGATGGTCCTGGGAACCCGTGTTTCCAATATTGCTTCCGCCGGCATCACTCTTTTCCCATCCAGTTTTCCGGTGTCAAGTAACGCCATCACCCACCTGCTCATATCCGACACTGAAGACGATATACTTCCCGCGGGTGACAACGCATCGAGTTGACCATATGCAATCTTTCTCAGCGGACCACCCATGCTTGTATGTGCTGCCGCCTTATTACTCGCCGACGCGATCGCCGATGAAAGCGCAAGTGTACTATTCATACCAAGAGGTTTGAAGATGCCTTCTGCCAGGTAATCTCCCCACGTCTTCCCGGTTGCTTTCGGGAAGATCTGACCGGCCACCATGAACGCTGCGTTTGTATAACCCCATTTCGTTCTGAAGCCATACATCGGTTTGAGCTTCCCAAATCTTTCCATCATCTCTTGCGTGTTGAGATCGGAGTCGAAAAACATAAAGTCACCCTGGAATGTTTCGAAGCCCAAACGATGACACAACAGGTCGGCAATCATTGCCTCCTTTGCAACCCAGGGGTCGTAGAGTTTGAAATCGGGCAACCATTTTTGAACAGGGTCATTCAACGAAAGTTTCTTCTCTGCATCAAGAATCGCGAGAGCGGTAGCCGTGAATGCTTTGGTGTTGCTGCCGATCATGAACAACGTATTGACATCGACCTTCTCTGGCTTGCCTGCTTCACGCACACCGTAACCTTTCAAAAGAACGGCTTTGCCATCTTTCACAATACCAACAGCAACACCGGGGATCTGCCATTGTTTCATGGCGCGGTTCACATAGGTATCGAGACTGTCGGTAACGAAAACAGGAAGTTTGCTTTGTGCATAAGCGCTCACGCACAGCAGGCTGAGCAAAAGGATAAAGACTTTATTTTTCATACAATTCAAGGGGTAAGCCGTCTGGATCGGAAAAGAAGGTAAACTTTTTACCTGTGAATTCATCTATGCGAATTGGTTCAAAGGCAATGGAAGGCATGTTTTTTATTGCTGCCTCGATATCATCAACAAGAAAAGCGAGATGTCGCAGCCCGCATGCCTCCGGCCTCGAGACACGCTGCGGCGGATTCGGGAACGAGAACAGCTCGATCACATAATGATCACCCAGTGCGAGATCGAGCTTATAAGAGTTGCGCTCCGCCCGGTAATTTTCGGCGAGGATTCTTAAGCCCAGCGTTTCGGAATAGAATTTTTTTGATTTAGTATAATCACTGCAGATAATTGCCACGTGATGGATCGCCTTCAAAGAAACCATGCTTTTCTTTACTTTTGTCAATACTATAATAACACAAATTGAAATGAGTTTCAGGATCGAGAAAGACACAATGGGCGAAGTTCAGGTACCCGCCGACAAGTATTGGGGTGCACAAACAGAACGCTCACGTAATAACTTCAAGATTGGCCCCGAGGCAAGCATGCCAAAGGAGATCATTTACGCTTTCGCTTATCTGAAGAAAGCTGCCGCACAAGCCAACCACGAACTCGGTGCCCTGTCGGCCGAAAAGAGAGATCTCATCGCCCAGGTATGCGACGAGATCCTCGCCAAAAAACTCGACGGGGAGTTTCCCCTCGTCATCTGGCAAACAGGATCCGGAACTCAAAGCAATATGAACGTGAACGAGGTGATCGCCTATCGTGCACATGTTATTCATGGTGGCAAGCTCACCGACGAAAAAAAGATCCTCCACCCCAACGACGACGTCAACAAGTCACAGTCTTCGAACGATACTTATCCCACGGCGATGCACATCGCTGCTTACAAACAAACCGTGGAGATCACTCTCCCCGGGCTCAAGAAACTTCGCGATACACTCCATAAAAAAGCCGGCGACTTCAAGTCGATCGTAAAGACAGGACGTACCCACTTTATGGATGCAACTCCACTCACATTGGGCCAGGAGTTTTCAGGCTACGTACAACAGATCGATAACGGCATTCGTGCGGTAAAGAATGCACTCGAAGCAGTGAAAGAACTCGCCCTCGGCGGAACAGCCGTTGGCACGGGATTAAATACTCCCAAAGGTTACGATGTACTCGTAGCTAAAAAGATTGCCGACCTCACCGGTCTGCCCTTCGTTACTGCTCCGAATAAATTCGAAGCGCTGGCCGCTCATGACGCAATGGTCGAACTCTCTGGTGCACTGAAACGCGTCGCCGTATCGTTGATGAAGATCGCCAACGACATACGCATGCTTAGCTCAGGCCCCCGTTCAGGTATTGGCGAGATCGTTATTCCCGACAACGAACCAGGCTCTTCGATCATGCCCGGCAAGGTTAACCCTACACAACCTGAAGCCCTCACGATGGTATGTGCCCAGGTTATCGGCAACGACGTTGCAGTATCGATCGGTGGTTCCTCGGGGCATTTCGAACTCAACGTTTTCAAGCCTGTGATCGCCGCCAACGTACTTCAGTCTGCGCGACTTATTGGCGATGCTTGTGTGTCGTTCAATGATAAGTGTGCCGAAGGCATCGAGCCAAACCTGGCGATCATCAAGCGTCATATGGAGAACTCACTTATGCTGGTGACATCTTTGAATACTCATATTGGATATGAGAACGCTGCGAAGATTGCGAAGAAAGCGCATAAGGAGAATAAGACGTTAAGGGAGGCGGCAGTGGAGTTAGGGTTATTGACGTCTGAACAGTTTGATGAGTGGGTGCGGCCGGAGAAGATGGTGTAGCGCTTCGCGCAACCAATAAGGAGCCACGCTTCGCTCGCCAGCACTCCAGCTGGGGTGTGACATTAATTTCAAAAACACAACCCGCGAAGCGGCAGTCGTACCAGGATTCTTATCCTATCCTCTTCAAACCACAACCCGCGAAGCGGCAGTCCTTGACTGACCCATTGCTATCTTCTCAAACCACAACCCGCCAAGCGCCAGTCCTTGTCGTTCAAACCACAACCGCCAAGCCCCAGTACTTGACTGCCCCATTGCTATCTTTTCAAACCAGCGCTTCGTACGCCAGCCCCCGCAGGGTACCCCGCGCGAAGCGCGTTTCCGTTGTTTTTACCTTATTTTTTATATCTTTACTCATTAAAATCAAAACACAACTCAATGAAAACTAGAGTTTTATTTATCTGCCTGGCTTTAATTTTTTCCGGCACAACAGTTTTCGCCCAGATGTCCAAAGCGGAGAAGAAAGAGTGGAAAAAGAAGGCCAAAGAATACAAGAAAAACCCTGCAGCCCTTAAGCAACTCAACGACGACAAGCAAGTTGCCGACAACAACGTTGTCGACCTCAGCGGCCAGGTAAAGACCCTCCAGTCGACCGTAAGCGACAAGAACGCACGGATCGCCGAGCTGGAAGACCAGATCTCCCGCATGCGCAGCGAGCTTAACGCGGCTAAGGCCGAGCTCGCTCAGTTGAAGTCGGCCCCTGTCATCAACCCTATGGACTTCTCCAAAGGTGTTGTGTTTAAAGTGCAGGTCGGCGCCTTCAAGAACAAAGACCTCAGTAAGTACTTCGACAACAACCCGAACTTTGGGGGAGAAGCTGCTGACAAGGACAAGGCAGAGCCCCAAAAAATTACTATCGGTATATTCCGCGACTATTGGGAAGCCGATACCTTTAAGAAATACATGCGCGAAATGGGCGTTAAAGATGCCTGGATCGTTCCCTATCGCGACGGCGTACGCGTTGAGATCAAAGACGTACTGGAAGGCGTGACCCAGGAAAAAGCTGCCGAAGGAACGAAATAAAACTAATAAACCCCGTTGAAAAGCAGCACAGCCATTGTGCTGCTTTTTTTATTGAATACATCCCTTACTTTGCAAAATGGTCAGGTTTATTGTAGTGCTGTTGTTTGCTCCCATCGCCGTGTTTGGTCAAATTCGGATCGCAAAGCTCGTGATACCCGAGAAGCAGACATACAAAATACAGAACACTGATATTATCGTTGTCGATACCCTGATCATGAACGACTCTTCCGTTATAGTACTCAACCGTGCGAAGAAGGACAACTTCATTCACGCCAAACATCTTATCGCCAAAAAGGGCGCAAAGATCATCGGCGGCGGCGCAAAAGGTCTGCCCGGTAAAGACGGAGCCAAAGGAACCAGTATGGACGGCCCGTGTATCGATGGAACGAACGGCCTCAACGGAACCGGCGGGAGTCATGGCGATCACGGCATCAATCTTTTTCTATACTTCACACAGCTTACTATAACCGGCAGCCTTACAGTCGACCTTCGCGGAGGCGACGGCGGCGACGGCGGTAAAGGTGGCAACGGTGGAGGCGGCAGCATGGGCACGCGTGTGTGCGTGGGAGGTACTGGCGGAGCTGGTGGCAATGGTGGCAGTGGTGGTAACGGAGGCAATGGCGGAGCTCTCACAATCTCATGTAAAGAATGCATCGACCTTCGCGCCCTGCTCGGTGAACATTTACTCGTAAGAAACTATGCCGGCTTCGGTGGCGTTGGCGGTGATGCAGGCGGCGGTGGACTGGCAGGTCTCGGTGCCAATGGTCAGACGTCCAAAGACGGTAAGATCGGCCCACGCGGAAAACGCGGCACCGATGGAACCACTGGCAAAGAAGGCGCAATCAACTTCGAACGTAATTAAGAATGGTGAAACGATGGCGATACCGACCCATACCTCCTTCGTCGGAAGTAAGTGCGTTGAGCAAAGCCATCAACGTGAACGAATACCTCTGCGCCATTCTCATCCAACGTGGCATTACTGATTTCGAACTCGCGAAAAAATTCTTTCGCCCGTCGCTCGATCATCTTCACGATCCATTCCTCATGCGCGACATGGATCAGGCTGTTACCCGCATCAAACAAGCAATCGACAACAAAGAGAAGATCCTGATCTATGGCGACTACGATGTCGATGGCACAACTGCTGTGTCTCTTGTATATCGTTTCCTGAAAAGTTTTTACGAACCCTGTGAGTTTTATATACCCGATCGCTATAGCGAAGGCTATGGTGTATCTGAGAAAGGCATTCAGTGGGCAGAAGATAATGGCTTCACTCTAATCATCGCACTCGATCTCGGCATCAAGTCGTCCGACATGGTAAAGGCCGCCGGTCATAAGGGTATAGATTTCATTATTTGCGACCATCACCTGCCAGGCAAAGACATGCCCAGTGCAGTTGCCGTGCTTGATCCAAAACGTGAAGACTGTGAGTATCCTTTCCAGGAGCTCAGCGGTTGTGGCATTGGCTTTAAGCTCATACAGGCATTCGCGCGACGCTACGGAAAAGAAGAAGAGTTGTATTCCAACCTCGACCTCGTAGCAGTAAGCATTGCATCCGATATCGTTCCAATCGATGGAGAGAACAGGATACTCGCTCACTTCGGTTTAAAGAAACTCAACGAGAATCCTTCGCCCGGATTAAGAGCCCTCAAAGAAATTGCAGCGATCAAGAATGATCTCGACATCTCCGGGGTCGTGTTCACGCTCGGTCCACGCATTAATGCCGCAGGCCGCGTCGATCACGCCGACGGCGCCGTGGAACTTTTGATCGCCAGCTCACAGGAAGAAGCTGCGGCGCTCGCAGAAAAAGTTAATGTAAACAACGACCTCCGTCGTGAGTTTGATTCGAATATCACAGAAGAAGCAGTCTTCATGATCGAGAACGACGAGTTCCTTCGAACATCGAAGTCGACCGTGTTGTTCAAGAACAGCTGGCACAAAGGTGTTATCGGCATCGTGGCCGCCCGTTGCGTTGAAAAATTTTACAGGCCTACGGTTATCCTTACAGAATCGAACGACCTGGTGACCGGGTCGGCAAGAAGCGTAAATGGTTTTAACCTTTACAACGCTATTGCCGAATGCAGCGACCTCCTCGAAAAATATGGTGGTCACAAATATGCGGCGGGACTCACGATGAAACGCGAGAACCTCGAAGCCTTCCGGGCGAAATTCGAAGAAGTGGTATGTGCCTCGCTCACAGAAGAGATGCTGACCCCCGTTGTCGACGTCGACCTGGTGGTTCCTTTCGATGCCATTACCCGGAAATTCATCCATGTCCTCCGCCAGCTTGCACCGTTCGGTCCCGAAAATCATAACCCCGTTTTTGAGGCACGAAATGTGTATGTACTGAATTCCCTTTCAACATTTAAAGACAGGCACCTGCGGTTTCTTGCAGGACAAAAAGGTCAGGATAACATCTTTAATGCTGTCGGGTTCGATATGATGGAACATCACCCCCGAATGGCCGCCGGCGACCATTTTAGAATGACGTTCACGATCGAGGAAAATACTTACAACGGGATGACGTCTATTCAATTAAGAATAAAGGACATAAAATTCGACTAAAGGTTTGATTAGGTTTGATTGATGATACTCCGAGCGGAACAACTTGTTAAAAGATATAAGAAACGCACCGTGGTGAACCACGTATCCGTGGAGGTACAACAGGGCGAGATCGTGGGTCTGCTCGGACCGAACGGCGCCGGAAAGACCACCAGTTTCTATATGATGGTGGGGCTCATCAAACCGAACGAAGGGCAGATCTTTCTCGAAAACCAGAACATCACCAGCCTTCCCATGTATCGCAGGGCAAAGCTCGGTATAGGCTACCTGGCACAGGAGCCTTCGGTGTTCCGAAGCCTGACAGTCGAACAAAACCTGATGGCGCCCCTCGAAATGCTCAACATTCCCAAGAAGGCCCGCAAAGAGAAAGTCGATACCCTCCTCGAAGAATTCAAGCTCTCGCACGTACGTAAAAACCTCGGCCAGGTGCTGTCAGGTGGCGAACGTCGCCGCACCGAAATTGCCCGCGCCCTGGCCGTCGACCCGAAGTTCGTGTTACTCGACGAGCCTTTCGCTGGTGTAGACCCGATCGCCGTAGAAGAGATCCAGTCCATCGTCGCAAAACTGAAAGCCAAGAATATCGGCATCCTGATCACCGACCACAACGTCGACGAAACACTGTCGATCACCGACCGCGCCTACCTGATGGTTGACGGCAAATTGTTCAAACAAGGGACTGCCGAAGACCTTGCGACAGATGCTATGGTGAGAAAAGTTTACCTGGGCCAGAACTTCCAGTTGCGAAGAGCAAAGGTCAACACCGACCTGAGCCACCTTGGAGAAAATACCGGCGTTACCGGGGAGCCGGACGAAGTCGATCTTTTTTCTGAAACTCCTCTCGACAAGAGCCCGGAAGATCAGACTCCTGAATTATAACATCAAATACCTATTTTTGGGATCGCGGATATGACGATCCTTAATTCAATCCTCACATGGGTTATGAAGAAACGCATCCATCAAATGGAGCTCTTCATGAAATACCCCCATGAGGTACAAGACGACACTTTAAAGAAACTGATAGCGACAGCAAGGGACACCGACTTCGGTCAACTCTATGCCTTCGATGACATAACCAACTACGACGACTTCAAACGTCGGGTACCCGTTCATACCTATGAACAGATCTACCCTTTCATCGAGCGATTGCTCCAGGGCGAACAAAATGTGCTCTGGCCTTCAGAGATAAAATGGTTCGCAAAGTCGTCGGGTACCACCAATGCCCGCAGCAAATTCATCCCAGTGTCGGAAGAGGCTATGGACGAATGCCATTTCAAGGGTGGTAAGGATCTTCTCTCGATCTACGTGAACAACTTTCCGGATACAGGGATCTTTTCTGGTAAAGGACTGGCTGTTGGCGGAAGTCTCTACAACAACGAATACGATCCAAGCTCAACATCAAGATACGGCGACGTGTCGGCAGTACTTATGCAGAACCTCCCGCCGTGGGCGCAGTTCATTCGTACTCCAAGCCTTGAAACTGCCCTGATGAGCGATTGGGAAGAGAAGATCGAAAAGCTCGCCGCCGAAACTTCGAAAGTAAACGTGACCCATATCGCCGGCGTGCCAACATGGACCGTGTTATTGCTGCAACGCATCGCCGAGCTCGAAAAGAAAAGTAACATCCTCGACGTATGGCCCAACCTCGAAGTGTTCTTTCACGGAGCCGTAGCCTTCGCTCCTTATCGCAGCCTGTTCAAGTCACTCATCCCCAGGGACACCATGCGATACTGGGAAACATACAATGCCAGCGAAGGATTTTTCGGCATACAGGATCAGTCGAACTCCGAAGAGATGTTGTTGATGCTGGACTATGGCGTTTACTATGAATTCATTCCCACCGAAGAATTAGATAAAGAATATCCCGAAACCATTTCTCTCGCCGAAGTTGAAGTCGGAAAGAACTATGCAATGGTTATTACGACCAACGCAGGTTTGTGGCGTTATAACATTGGCGATACCGTTAAGTTTACGAGCATCTCTCCTTATCGTATCAAGATCTCCGGTCGCACGAAACATTTCATCAACGCTTTTGGCGAAGAGATCATCATAGAAAACGCAGAAACAGCGATAACAAAGGCCTGCGAAATGACACAGGCCGTGATCGATAACTTTACCGCTGCACCCATCTACCTCGAGCGCTCACAACGCGGCGGTCACGAATGGATCATCGAGTTTAAAGTGAAGCCCAGCAACATGGAAAAGTTCACCCAGATCCTGGACGAAACACTTCGCAAGATCAACTCCGACTACGATGCCAAACGTTCGCACGACCTGGCACTCGTGGCTCCAAGAGTACACAGCGTTGCAGAGGGAACGTTCTATAACTGGATGAAGAAAAGAGGCAAGCTCGGTGGACAAAACAAAGTGCCGCGCCTCAGCAATTCGAGAGAATACGTCGACGAGATCCTCGCAATGATCTAACGTATCTTCTCGTTAAGGAACCCGGTCAGCAACCTGTACCCTTCTTCGTTAGGGTGTAATCCATCTGAAAAATACTCTGTCCAATTGCTTTGACTCCTGAACAGCGTCTCCACGTCAAGTACCGTGGTGTTCTTCCACGTCTTTGCCTTCAGGAGCTCGTTGATCCTCCGGTTTTGCCGATCCCGCAACGCTTCCACACACGGCGGAATAGTGAGAACATATACCCGGGCAGAGGGATTAACACTGTACAAGTGATTGGTGATCGTCTCTATGTTCTCGACGCTCCGATTCATCGAAAGGTTCTGGCTTCGATCGTTGGTGCCAATCAGCAAAACATATATATCTGCCGGCTTAAAACGTTGCATGCGAGCGATCACATCCGCCGAAGTATTTCCGCCCTCTCCTTCATGGCCGAAGCCCCAGTAGTCGGTCCGGTTGCCGATAAACCTGAAGTCGTGATTCAACTCACTCCATTTGTAACGGTAGTTCTCACCATCGAATAACCATGTCTGGCTGTCGCCGATGGTACACACGCTGGTTTTTCCTTTTTGAACGAAAGGAACGTCAACGATCTCTATTGTCGCTTCGGTATTCAAGCCGTAAGGAACAAGGTCAAGCCAGTGGATGTAGAGTGTTGTTTCCCCCTTATCCATTTTCTGCCAGTACATTCGAAAATATCCGCTGTACAAGTCGCTCTTGAGCTTGAAGCGATAGAGCATATCGATGTTGAACCCAAGCGAGTCGCCGCGGTTCCAGATATTCTTGTCGGTCAGGTCGCCTTCCTCCTTGTCGAAAATAATGGCAGAACGATAGACGGATTTGATCTTAAAGGTCCCGAGGTTTTTGATCACCCGCTCCTTCTCGAACTCATAATAGTTGTTATCCTGTTTCGTCTTACGGTTCCATGGAAATAGCGGATCATCGCAACAAACAGTTACGAATGCTATGAAGCAAAACAGGAGTGCCCGGGGGTGCGGGTAGGTCATAAAAAAAGGCATGATAATTTATATCATGCCTTATAAACTCACAAGAAATTTTTTGCCCGTTAAGCGCTTTTCAGCTTAACGCCGCAACCGACCGCTTTTGTTTTGGGAGTAGCCACTGCCTTTCCGGCAAGAAGGGCATCTACCGCGTCCTCTACATATTTGGTCCTCACCTCGTCAGCGTCGCGTGAATTGTCGTCTATCGCGCCAATGTACGCCACCTTGAGGTCCGAACCGTTTTTCGTAAGCACGAACATGTGAGGTGTGTTGGTAGGACCGAATGCCCTTACGGTAGCCTGCGACTCATCGTAGAGATAAGGAAACTTATAGCCTTTCTTCTTCGCGTATTTCACCATTGCATCGAACGATTCTCCCGACGAAAGTTCAGGTGAGTTCGGATTGATTGCGATCACTGGAAATCCTTTTGAAGCATATTTTTCATTGAGGGCCTGTATCCTCTCATTGTAAGCCTTCGAAACAGGACAGGTGTTGCAGTCGAATGCAATTATGAAACCCTTTGCCGAAGAAAAATCAGACAGGGAAACCATTTTACCATCAACGTTCTTCAGCTTGAAGTCCGCCGCCGTATCGCCAACCTCGTAGCCATTCTTCGCCGGGCTGAATGCCAGCAACGCTACGCATACAAGAAATAGAACTGTGCTTTTCATTAAGTATCGATTTTAAGTGAACAATTTCTTCATTTAAACCAAACAAACTGCCACGCAACGTGTAGTATTTATTGCACCTGGTCAATAAGTTTTTCCAAATCGCCTTCGTGCATCTCCTTTTCCGCAAACACCCTCTTGCCGGTTTTGCTGTTGATCACGATCGTCGCTGGCAGTGCACCCGACCACTGCTTATCGATCTGGTCGATGTAAACATTCGGGTCGTTTTCGTCAAGTATAAGCACGTTCGACGCGATCTTCTTCTTCGCTACAAACTTGTGGACCTTAGCCGGGTTAGGATCGAGGTCAAGATCCATGCTCACCAACGTCACTGCCACGTCCTTCCGTTCGGCGTTCAGTTTTTCGAAGAGCGGCAGCTCCTTCACACAAGGACCGCACCAGGTAGCCCAGAAATTTACCACCCGGATGTTCTCACCACGCGATTCCATCAGCTTCTTGAGCTCCTGCAACTTCACAATTTTGGCCTGACCAGCGGCGGTGCCAGCCATCAATAAGAGAACTGCTGCGACTAATGTCTTCATAGGCAAAAAAACGCCATCACGGGCGCATGGTTTGTTAATGAACTCCTAAATTATGTACAAGCCCTGACGTTACATACGCA
Organism: Cyclobacteriaceae bacterium; assembly: GCA_035656375.1. Classification (GTDB taxonomy): domain Bacteria; phylum Bacteroidota; class Bacteroidia; order Cytophagales; family Cyclobacteriaceae; genus ELB16-189. The sequence goes on from DASRSO010000073.1 coordinate 65,939, forward strand.
TACGTCGGGGCATGTAAGATTGGCGAAAGGTTTTAAGTAATGAGGTCGATTTCAAGCAGTTAGCTAGCTGTTAAAAATTCCCTAAAATAGAAATCCACAATTTTATCGACTTATCCACATTACGGTATTGTTACAATATAACCACCAGATTATCAGGCAATTACGTCTCTAAATATCAATCACTTCTTTGTGGAAAACTTTTAATAACGACATGAACATCAGGCAAATAAAGGAGACTTGCATCTACTCCAAAAATCTTGAAGCGGCCCGTGCATTCTACCACGAAAAGCTCGGATTGGAGGTGATCAGCTATGTGAAGGAGAAGCACATTTTCTTCAGGGCCGGGAGTTCGGTGTTGTTATGCTTTAACCCCGACGATTCACGTCTGAAGGCGTCGCCTCCGCCCCATTATTCAACCGGGCGATATCATTTTGCCTTCGAAGTTAGTCCCGGGGAATACGAACAGCATAAGGCCGAGATCATTTCGAAGGGGATCCCCATCGTTGATACGGTTGTTTGGAGTTCGGGACAGGAGTCCTTCTATTTCGAAGACGGTTTGGGAAATATAGTGGAGATCGTTCCGGTAGGGATCTGGTGATCGGTGGTTAACGCGACGCGTTTATTGTACGTCTCCCGCATCCACGTAGCATAATCATTCACCTGGACACAATCGCTAAGCAGCTCTTTACCGCGAAGTATCTTGATGATCTTTGAATTATCTATTGTGGACGTGATTTTGTTCTTCTGATCTTCGGGCAGGTTTGAAATGCGAACGAATTCAATGCCCTTGTAGGTTTCAGCGCTCATACGGTCCAGGTTCTTTCCCTTCCAGCCAACATTAATACTGCCAAAAAAAATTTGTAACCGGGTTAAGACGATTAGTGGTATAAAAATGCGACGAATTTTCGAGACCCCATCGATGTGACCATCAAGTTAATGTTACGTCTGTGGATTTAATTTAACTTGACGCCCGATTTCTCTACAGCTAACGTTTGCGAAATGCTACAACATCAACGATCGGCGTTCAACATCCCAAAAGATATCACCTTTCTTAACTGCGCGTACCTTGGACCGCTTCCAAAAAGAGTTGAGGCAGTCGGCATCAAAGCAATGCAACGCAAAAGAAATCCAACGCTCATTGGACCGAACGATTTCTTCAACGAATCAGACAAGCTTCGAAAGGAATTCGCAAAGCTTCTTAACACAACGGAAGACAAACGCATCGTTATCATCCCATCTGCATCGTATGGCATAGCCAATGCCGCGAACAATATTCGCATGGGTGCCGGCGACGAGGTGATCGTGATCGGTGAAGAATTTCCCAGCAACTTTTATCCCTGGGCAAAGCGATGTGAAGAATCCGGGGCAAAGTTGAAAACAGTTAGCGCACCCGATACACTCGAACGTCGTGGAGCAAAATGGAACGAGCGCGTTCTCGAAGCCATCACATCATCAACGAAAGTGGTGGCCCTCGGGAATGTTCATTGGGCCGACGGCACACTCTTCGATCTTGTTGAGATCAGGAAGAGAACGAAAGACGTCGGCGCAGCGCTCGTCATCGACGGAAGTCAATCCATTGGCGCCTTACCATTCGACATACAAAAGATCCAGCCCGATGCACTTGTAAGCGTCGGCTACAAATGGATGCTCGGGCCATACTCGATCGGCCTCGCCTACTACGGACCGATGTTCGACAACGGCAAACCGATCGAAAACAGTTGGATGAACCGCCTCAATGCGGAAGACTTTCGGGCGCTTGTAAATTACCAACCGCAATACAAAGACGGATCGATGCGATACGAAGTCGGCGAACATGCTAATTTCGTTTATGTTCCTATGCTGATCGAATCACTGAAGCTGATCAACAAATGGAAGCCTGCAAATATTCAGAAGTATTGCAGGAGCATTACCAAAGATGCGATCGGTGAGCTTCGTGCAAATGGATATTGGATCGAAGATGAAAACTCGCGCGGTCAACATCTCTTTGGTATCCGTTTCCCCGAACACGTCGATGTTGAAAAGGTGATTGCAAAGTTTAAGAAGAATAAAGTCTATGTTTCATTTCGCGGAAACGCGATGCGTGTTGCAGTAAACGTCTTCAATTCGGAACGCGATGTCGAAAAACTCGCGAGCCTGCTTCTCTCCTTTAAATGAAATCAGGTTACATCCTGGGCGGTATAATCATCAGCCTTTTGGGTGCCATTTGTTTTTCCACAAAGGCAGTTGTTGTCAAACTCGCGTACCAGGAATATCCTGTCGATGCAGTCACCCTCCTCGCAATCCGCATGATCTTTTCACTCCCCTTCTTTTTGATCTCCGCCACACTAACCTCGAACAAGAAAGACAATGTGAAGTTCACATCGAAGCAATGGGTGCAGATCGCAACGCTCGGCTGTTTCGGTTACTACATCAGCAGCCTGCTCGACTTCGAAGGGTTAAAATTTGTTTCTGCCGGCATCGAGCGGCTTATACTCTTCATCTATCCTACTTTCGTGCTGCTGATCTCGGCCGTGTGGTTGAAAAGAAAAGTGCGGAAGATCGAATGGATCGCGGTGGTCATCACTTACTGTGGCCTCTTCGTGGCGTTTGCCGGCGAAGCGAATGTTGTTGGGGGACGGGATTTCTATATCGGATCGTTACTTATTCTCATTTGTGCGGTCACTTATGCGATCTACATCGCGGGTAGCGGATCATTGATCCCTGTGGTTGGCGCAGTGAAGTTCAACAGCTACGCAATGTCGTTCGCCGCAGCGGCAGTGCTCTTGCATTTTACGTTCACCAGTACTCAATCCATTTTCGGCCTTCCGCTAAGCGTTTACGGTTATGCAATCTTCATGGCGATCGTGAGCACGGTAATTCCTTCTTACCTGGTTTCTATCAGCATAAAGCGGCTTGGTGCAAACACCACCGCGATCATCGCCAGTATTGGCCCGGTGTCGACTATTCTGCAGGCATATTGGCTCCTTGGCGACTCCGTTTCAGCTATGGAAATTGCCGGTACGGGATTTATTCTGGCCGGGATTTTGGTTATCAGCTGGAAAAGAACTGAAATTACCTCATGAGATCCATTGTTGCCCTCCTCCTGGTACTTGTAACGTTCACCGAATCACGTTCACAAGAAAAATACACGTTCGTATTCCTTCACAAACGCACCGACGCACCACAACTTTCGAAAGAAGAAAGCGACAAGATCATGTCGGGACACATGGGCAACATGGAGAAGCTTGCGAAAGAGGGAAAGCTCATGGCTGCCGGCCCGTTCGAAGGTGGTGGTGGCATTTTTATTTTTAAGTCAACTTCCACGTCCGAGGTTACAGAGTGGATCAGCCCCGACCCGGGTGTGCAGGCGAAAAGATGGAACATCGAGATGCTGCCGTACGAACCAAAGATTGGTGGTATCTGCCCGGTTGGAGAAAAATACGAGATGATCATGTACACGTTCATTCACTTCAAGCCGAAGGTCTTCAAGTTCAACGTGCAGGAGGCTGGGCAAACGGTAGAAGAACATAACAAGTTCGTGAAGGAACTTTCAAAAGGAGGGAACGTTGTCACGCATGCATCGTTTGGTGGCATCGATGGAGCGATACTTATAATGAAAGGAGATGTTCAGCAAGAAGCAATCCTGGAAGACCCGGCTGTTAAAGGCGCGTTGTTCGAGCCGGAGTTTAAGAAGCTTTACATAGCGAAAGGATCGTTTTGCGAAAAATAATGCATCAAGAAAGCTTCTGAAGTAATGCATCTTTCAATTCGGTCATTCCCTTGTATTCAAGGCTCGCTTCGCTCATACTTCCAACCGCCTTTGCAAGCTCCTTCTTTTCCTCAGTCATCAACTCTTCCACCTTATAAAAATACGTTCTTATTGTAAAGATGAACGCGTTCACTGCTTTCAATCCAATAAGATTCTGGCGCTCCGTTCTCACATAAAACTCCGTATTTTTTCCAGTAAACATTCTTCCTTCATCTTTTCCTGCTGGGGTTTCCGGATGATGATTCAACTGCCTGTCCGTTGCAATTCCCCATGCAAATCTTGTGAACGGCTCCTTGTCAATGATCATCTTGAGCATCACCTGGTAGTTCTTCACGGTGCGCTCGATTCCCGGCACTGGTACATGGATCTCGTTGAAAGGCCGGCCGATCTTTGTGCGGGGATCCCAATGATTGGGCGAACACAAATGAATAGCCGTAAGCCAGTCCTTCTCGCCACTCATCTGCACTACCGCAACATCCTCCTGCAACTGGCTGCACAGGGCATCGAAAACTGAAACATATTTCAAGCCCGCTGTTTTTGTCATGATTGTCTCACCCGTTTTCTTATTCGTGAGCTCGTCCTGCTTCAGTTGAAACACTTCAGGATATTCGGAGGTCATCCGTTCAACGAGCGTTGCGGCAACCGCACGACGGGTTTCATCACCAAACAAATGAAGACAATGATACTTCGCAAGGTCTTCCAGGCGACAATCATTCTTGTTTTCTATGTAATGAAGATAATTCTCGTCGATGTCGAGAACTTTTGGCATATCCGAACTGCGTGCCAGGGGCGTTAGCCCGGGTGCAGTCGAATAAACGCCGCTCATGAAGGGTAAGAATTTTTTCAAATCACTCCGCGACAACTATAGCAATCTTGTCTCCTTTTGGACTTATCGCAATTCGTGTTATCGATTTCAGTAATTCAGAACCTTGCGCCATCTCAACGGGTATCCATGCTTCCGAAGGTTTCTTCAATGTTTTAAAGAAAAGCTTAGTGCCATCGCTGGTAAAGATGTGCCCGCCCTGGCTTATGGCAATGTCTTCTCCCTTATTGATTGTAGTTGTAACAGGCGAAATTTGTTGTGTCTCGGTGTTAAACTTCACGATCGTGTTTTCGGTGTCACTCTTCTGGATGAAGGTGAATGCCCTTTCATTTGGAACCTTCTGGAACGAGCGACCGATGTTCGAAGCGATAACAGTGTCTTCCTTTGTAGGCAATCGCATATAGTGAAGCGTGTTGGGCGCTCCGTTCGCGCCGAGAATAAACAACGCCAGGTGACTGTTGTCGGCCCAAAGATGATAGCCAACCGTCATGTTGTCGATGATCAGTGACGGGTCGCCACCATCGAGCGGATATTTTCCAAGATCCTGTGCGCCATTGTCGCGCTGAATGATGCAGGAAAGATATTGCTTGTCGGGTGTGAGCGTTGGAGAGTATTCGCGTTCTGTTGTCTCGGTGACGTTACCGGTTTTACCGAGGTCGAAATCATACCTGCGGATGTCCGAACGCCCGTCTTCATTGAACGAAGAGTAATAGATGTACGAATGGTCGGCATGGAACGACGGCTGGTTGTCGTAGCCGGGATGGTTTGTGATATTTTTGGGATTCGAAAGGGTAACGGTTCCCTTTTTGATCTTCAGGTCGAATAGGATGATTTCGGACCCTGCCTGGCCAAAAGAGGCCCCGGAAACGCAGAGCAAAGCGAAAACAAGCAGTTTTTTCATATCGGAAGTTAGGAAAATTCCCGCCAGAATTTCCCGTCGTGTTTAAGGAGGGACAGACGGTTGCATTCGAACCGGGCGTGGTACGATTTGCTTTTAAACTCCTCCCACGCGGTGGTAAAAACATCTTTTTTAAGGTCCCGGAAGGCAAGAGTAACATGCGCATGAAAGGGCTGATCCTTATAATCAGCATTGAAGACGTTGAGACGTGTCTTACAGAATTGAATCAACTCCTTTTGTGATCTTGTTAGCGCGGGATTCGGTTTGACATCGATAAAGATCACGCGCGGAGCGAAAACATTGAACCCATCAAGCTCTATGCTTAATTCTTCTTTTAAGGGCAACGCTTCAAACAGTTCATTCTCCCTCCTTTCATCAAATTCGAAAGGCATGTGCATCGTGATATGCGCCGGTGAGTTGAGCGATGCCTTGCTGTTATACTTATCACGAAAATATTCTTTCAGTCTATAGATGTCGCCCGCGACGGGCTCCGGTGGAATGATCGCGATCAAGTATTTACTCATGAAAGAAATTCTTTCCATTGATCGCTTTCAAGTGCCGCCTTAAGTTGAGCACTCCTGGCTCCTATGACTCTTTCCATATACTTTCGTAGAAACAGAAAGTTAGCAAAGCCTCCGAGCACACCCAACGGTGCTTCGTATCGAAAATCATCGATCATGATAACATCGCCGGTCTTACGGGCAATAACCTCATGCTTGTGATGAAAAGATCTGAATGCGCCCTTCACCATTTCATCGACGAAGTAATGCGGTCGAACCATTTCAGTGATCTTGCTGGACAGGCGTTGCCTTACGAAAAGATGCGTCGCTTCCCACCCCACAAACTCTCCCAACTCGATCAGGCCACTCACCCGGCCAGCCACTGGGATCTCCTTTGTTTCGTGCATGGATACTTTGTGAAAGTCGATGCTTCGTGAAAGATCAAAACATCGTTCCTGGGTAGTCTGGATTACTGTCTCATTATAGATACGGATCATTTACCGACCAATTCTTTGAGCGCCGATTCAAGCGTCGGAAATTTAAATCGATATCCATCCTGGATCAAGCGTTTTGGAATGACCCAGCGGCTTTTGAGGACAAGTTCTGTTTCTGTGCCTATGAGCCTCGCCCCGATCTTCAACATCCATTCTGTAGCGGGAAAAGCAATCCACGCCTTATAGGCTGCGCGAAGTTGTTTCATAAAGATCCTGTTTGAAACCGGCTGCGGAGCAGTAACATTATAAACTCCCGATGCACTTCCCTGTAGCATCCATTCAACTACGCCCACAATATCTTCCACGTGTATCCAACTCACCATCTGCGTTCCCTTACCCTGTTTTCCTCCAAGGCCCGACTTCACAAGCTTCTTCAAAGGCGGAAAGGCCCCGCCATCGTTACCCATCACGATCGAAGTTCTCATTATCACCCGCCTGATATCGCTCATTTGAATTTCGTTGAACGCCTTCTCCCACGCCTTGCACACGTTCATAGAAAAGTCGGCGCCGATCTCCCCAAATGTTTCATCATTCGGTTTGTCTTCCGAATGCCGGTAGATCGTAGCCGACGACATTTGTATCCAGACCTTTGGCGGATCGCTAACTTTCCTGATCGCCTCACCAAGGATCTTTGTTGAAAGCACTCGTGAGTCGAGGATCTCCTTCCTGTTTTTCCCAGTGTACCTGCAGTTAACATTCTTCCCGGTGAGGTTTATCAACGCATACGCTCCGTCCAGTTCATTCACCCAGGCACCCAATGTTCGGCCATCCCAGTTTGTGGCGCGACTTAATACGATTACGTGATAAAAAGCCGAGAAATGTTTTGTTAGGGCGCGGCCAACAAATCCGCTCCCGCCTGCGATTACAATTTTCTTCAGACCAATACGATCCATAAGATCAAAATTCTATAGACGACCCATGTTAAGGTTGCGAGCCATGAGATGCCGAGCCATTTTACTCTTCTCCAATGCGTGAAGAGCATAAAAGACACAACCGCGGTGAACCACGCGAGAGGAAACCAGGGTTGTGTGATTTGCAGAACCTTTATGATGATCAGCATTGGCAACAACAGCAGCGATCCGATCAACGACACCGTCATCATATTACCAATGTAGTGCAGCAGTCTGTCCTTTGTCATAAATCGCACAAATACCAATTGGAAAATGATCTGTCCGCCGCAAATAATGAATTCGCGATAGAAGTCATTGTGTGGCACAAAGGGTTGAAGCGACGGTGTATAGGCACTCAGTATCAATGATGATATCAACCACGCAAACACGATGTAAGCGATGCGATACCCGACGTGATACGACGGTGTACAGCTGCCTCGCTTCTCGAAGACCGTCGGGGGAGCGATGACCTTGCGGTTGTACGAAATAAATTTGTACAGTTTGGAAATCGGGTAACGAAAGACGGGGCATTTAAAGATGGGCATCAATACCGGGAATGAGTGGCCGACCACCTTGAAGAGGCTGTCGATGCCATAGGTTACTGTGCCGTTGTTATAGTCGACGAGTGCGATCTCGTTGCGTGCGCGGGTGTTGTCGAATGTAACGGGCACTCGTGCGCATCCATATTCGGTGCGTCCGTTCTGGTCGAGCATGCCGGCGTTTATGAAGCCTTTGGTGTAGAGGTCGCACATGGGGCAATCGCTGTCGTATACAAGAGTATGGTTTGTGAGCTTTTCCATAATGTCAGAAGCTGGTATGTGGGAGAAATTTTCCTTTGTGATTGGGTTTGTCTTTGCGGAAGATCTGCCTGATCCATTTTATGATTCTTAACATTTTCATATTTTCAGGAAGTTTTGAAAGTTTAGAGTAAAATTTTTTATACTAACATGAGTTTTCCGGAACGGTAGGTTTTGTAAGTGATGATGTAATAGAAGACTGCAAGTCCAGAAGGCGTTGCGACTGCGAAAACAAAGTAAGAACCAAGCGCAAATTTATTGCTGACATAATCCGCAAGGGCAGCACCGATGCCTATTCCCACGGCGTATATGGTGGTAAGGATTAAATGCAGCTTTCGCTGATTCCAGAAAACAACTTTAGTCCATACCCCCAATATTGAACTTAAGAGTTGCCATGGTCCAAGAATTAACGCACCAAACATTGTGAAAAGAATGAAGTCGTCCACGAAAATGCCAATCACGGTAGTGACAATACAAAACACCAGGAGAACTGTTTGCGCGGTAAGGTCGATCGAGTTGAGGAATCTCACAGCTCAGTATGTTTAACGGTTTTGACGGCGACGTAGAGGTAAAAAATTCCCGGCACAGTATTCAATAATCATCATATCACCACTTTCAGATGATGCGCTACCAATTGCTCCGAACACCAAACTCAATACGGGCAACTGCTCTATAGAACCGATTTTACTGAATCTTTTCATAACTCAATCTTTGGTTGAGCGTTCACAAGTCGGAATGCCTTGAAGGAATAGTAGTAGCAACCTGCGCCGAGGACAATAATTACAGTCAGCCACGACACTACAAGAATAGATTCATCAATAGCCATTGCAAAACCTGCGAATGGCAGCCCAATGGATCCCAGCCACAAAACAATATGACCCATTCTTACCCTCACATATGGACCGCTGGCTCCGATCATTCCCAGCGAGCAGAGAAATTGCCATAACGCCACTACCGAAAGCGTTATAAGAATACCTTCTTGATTAAACAGTGGTGACACTGTCGACATTAAAAAGATCACTCCAAGAAAAATTGACTGTACATAGAAATCGATTTCCACCAACCTCTTCATAATACTGCCTTTGCTTGTGCCCTCGCAAACCGGAACGACTTATAGGTGATGTAGTAATAGAACAACGCCAACCCCACCGGGATCCCGAAGCCCAGTATGCCCAGGAATACTTTCAATACACCATCTATATCAGCGTTGCCATACAACATAGCAAACACCGATGCTCCTACGATATAACCTATCGCCGACAGCAGGTGTATCACCCTCCACCTCAAATACAGCCCTCTCGAAATTACCGTGATCAAACTACTTACCATCTGCCACGGTCCCAGGAAAACCCCACCATACAACCCCGCCACTCCTATCGCTTCAAAATGACCATCAACCGCTGTCGCGATCGATATTAATGCAATCAATCCCAAAACAATTGTCTGATAACCGAGGTCGATGTAGTTGAGATATTTCATAAAGGTGCGGTTACTTCATCATCTTAAGAACTGAATTCCAAAACCAACTCTCCTCCGATTTTATAAACGTCTCCAGGAGACTGTCCGAACGCTCCGCGAAATTCTTCAGCTCCTTCGTCATCTTCTTCAATTCCTTCGCCTCTTCCGAACCATCCACCTGCACCTCCGACACTTTCTTCAACACCTTCAGTATAGGCTCCAGCTCTCTCTTCCTCCGCTCCCTCGCCACGATCCTCGCCAGCTGCCACACATCTTTCTCCGATTTAAAAAACTCCTTCCGCTCTCCCGACACATGCACCCGCTCAACGATCCCCCACTCCAGCAACGCCCTTATGTTCATGTTCGCGTTGCCCCTCGAGATGTTCAACTCCTGCATCACATCCTCCGTCGACAACGGCTTAGTCGACATCATCAAAAGCGCATGTATCTGCGCCATCGTCTTATTCAGCCCCCAGCTATGTCCCAACGTTCCCCACGCCTGGATAAGCTCGTCTTTAGCTTCCTGGTATTTCATCGTAAGCCTTCTTTACTTTTAAACGTACTAAAATAATGAATGTTTCTAAACTTTCAATAATTATTGAAAGTTTAATTAGATGCGTGTTTTTGGGCCAATTGGTTGTACTTGAGGCTGTTTTCCGGCTCCAACGCCGCCAGGCGAGTATAACATTCGCCGCACTGGGTGCTGTCCATCCCGATCGCCTCTTTGTAAAGATTGATTGCCTGTGCCGAATTGCCCTCTTTCTCGGCGGCATCCGCAAGTACCCACGACAGCCAGTAAAAACGATTCCCGCCGTCGTACGAGGTCCTGAACTTATTCATCGCATCTTCCTTGCGATCGGTCTGGTAGTAAACAATACCCTGGCCATACACGGCCTGCATATTGTCGGGCGCCAACTCCAACGCCTTGTTGTAATACACTTCTGCGGAGTCGTATTGTTGGCTATTAAAGAAATCATCTCCCTTGTATAGCAGGCTTGTTACGTCCTGGTCTGAGACGTTCGCGGTGTCTTCCCCGGACGAAATCCCGGTTTGCTCCTGGATGTCCTCCTGTGTAACGATTCCTTTTACGACAAAAAATACAGTCATGAAAAGAGTTAAACCCAGCAATGTGAACATCACGCGTTTAACAACCTGGACTGCTGGAGGCGTGTGGATTGTAGACTGAGCAGTACCGGTATTGAACTCCCGGGAGCCCCTGCTGCCGTGTTGAGATCTCG